>NZ_JBQFOY010000005.1:0-312717 GCF_056533985.1 Ruegeria sp. E8 | reverse complement strand
TCGCCTCGGCCATCGCCTGGGCGACGCTGGCGGCGGTGCTGACCGGACCCATCGCGCCGGACAGGATGAACGGCACCACGATCATGCCCTGTCCGCGCGTCGAATAGACCCGCGCGGCCTCGGTCACGACCCGGTCCACCAGCAGCGGCGAGTTGGTGTTCACATTGCCCATGATGACGCAATTGTCTTCCATGAAATCGGCGCCAAAGACGATCTCGGCCATCTCGACGCTGTCCTGCGCCCGGCTCATCTCGGTGATCGCGCCCAGATGCGGCTTGTCGCTGGCGGTCATGTGGGTGAACAGCATGTCCAGATGCCGCTTGCTGACCGGAACGTCACAAGGTTCACAGGTGACAAAGCCGCCGTGATGCAGGTTGGGGTGCATATAGGTCAGCTTGACCAGCTTCTCGAAGGACTCGATGTCGCCATAGCGGCGGCCGCCCTCCAGATCGCGCACGAAAGGCGCACCATAGACCGGGGCAAAGACCTGATTGCCGTCCCCGATCACAACCGAGCGATCCCGGTTGCGGGCGACCTGGGTGAATTTCTTCGGTGCCCTGGCGCACAGATCGCGGATCCAGCTCGCATCAGCCCGCACAATGTCGCCGTCGATCCGCGCCCCTTCGCGCCGCCACAATTCCAGCGCCTCCGGGTCATCCCGGAACGCAATGCCGACCTCTTCGAAAATCCAGTCAACCTGGGTTTCGATCCGCACCAGATCCTCTTCATTCAGAGGGTCAAAATAGGCCAGCCTGCGTTGAATATAGGGGGACGCCGGTACCGATCCGGCCTCCGTGCTGCGTGAACGGGACTGTCGTGCGCGACGCGCCATGTTGAGCCACTCCTTGGGTCATTTGAGCCGGCACAATAACCGCATGAAACCCGTTCGTGACGGTTGAAAAAGATAATGCTTTGGATAAACCTAACTTATGCACAACCTCTGGAAAAACGTCTCATCATCAAAACACCTCGTCTACTTCGAAGCCGCAGCAAGACTACAATCAATCACGCGCGCAGCAGACGAAATGAACGTAAAAACAGCTGGTGCCCACAGGAAGAACGCGGTTGCAAACTTGATCAAATCAGATCAGTTCGCCACCGCGAAGATATTTCACCGGTCAGCAATTTGCTGACGTCAATGGTTGGATTTGCCTTGCATGGGACTGATTAATTTGTGGCACCGCTGGTGTGAAAGATCAGCCGTGCCGTGATCGGCACCGCCCGGGTGATGCTGGTCAGGCTTGCCAGTTCCATAAGTTTGTTCAGCCCGTCATCGATACCGGCCTCGTCCGTATCGAGGAATACCATGTCGTTTGTCGAGACAAGCACGGACGTCTCGGACAGGCGCGCGACAAACATTTCTGCATCGAACTCAACATCCGTTCCGATCAGCGAGAGGGTGGATGCGGCATCGATTGTCGTGGTTTCACCAACAGCAAGTCCTGAAACCTGTGCCATATCGAATTCGGCGGTCAGGGTTGCGGTGCCTGCGTTGCGAAAGACGAACTCGATCATCCGTTCGTTGCGAATATCGACATTGGTCTCGACCGAAGACAGGTCGATTTCGATTTCAGCCATGCCATTCTGGGTCACATGCCCGCTGACGTTGGTAAAGCTGTTGACCTCACCCAGGAAGTCTTCCTTGATCGACCCATAGGCCAGATGCGAACGATCGCCGTCAAGAGTCCAGCCCGTTGCCAGAACGGGGGTTGCAACAATCGCCGACGCAAACGTGACTGCCTTCAACAGAAGTTTCATTTCTTTCCTCCACGGTTTATGTCAGTCCTGACCCTGCGGGCCCGGTCCGTTACTGACAAACACACACAGGTCGCAATTTATTCGATGAGTGCCCAAATGACTTCCGAACAGGCCGTCCGAGGCGCAGTGCAGACGCATTCGAAACGCGTCTGGCGGTTTGCGCTGGCTTTGTCGGGCGCGTCGGATGTGGCGGACGATTTGTTACAGGCCACGTGCCTGCGTGCGCTTGAACGGCATCATCAGGTGACTTCGCATGATCGTCTGGACAGTTGGTTGATGACGATCTGTCGGTCGATCTGGCTGAATGAGGTGCGATCACGCTCTGTCCGGCGGGCTCAGGCGCTGTCGGTGACACCGGAGGCGGAGCTTGTTGCAACGGGATCGGATTCAGAAACGAATATTTTCGCGTCTGAAGTGTTTACTCAAGTGATGCAACTGCCAGAAGCGCAGCGGGAAACGGTTATGCTTGTATTCGTCGAAGGGTACAGCTACCGCGAAGCCGCTGCCTTGCTGAAGGTTCCCATCGGTACAATCATGAGCCGGCTTTCGAACGCCCGGCAGAAACTGAAAACCGTGATGCAGCTTGATGCGGCAGACACCGCGCGACGGAGTGGCAAATGACGTTTTCCGACGAGACGCTGCTAGCGTATCTGGAAGGCACACTGGACGAGGCTCAGAGCCGCGCCATCGAGGCCGCGGTTGAGGATGATGCTGAGCTTGAACGCCGCTTGATGGCGCTGGACCCGTTTGCGCCTGTTGTTCAGGACGTTTTCGAAGAACTGCCTGCCGAAGACCCGGAACTAGATTTGCCGGAACCCGTCGCGCAAAACACTGGCGGTGGGTTTGTGCGCCTTGTTGCTGTGGCCGCGAGTGTTGGTGTTGCAGCGGTTGCCCTGACGTTCTGGGCGACACGCCCGGCAGAACTGGGTTGGGCGCAGCAGGCGGCGATCTATCAGTCGCTCTATGTGCCCGAGACGATTGCCTCGCTGGACAGTTCCGAGGCGTCGCTGGACAAGCAATTCGCGATGGCCGAGGCCGAGCTTGGCCGATCCCTGAACCGTGGCACTCTGGAGGCCCTGCCGGGGCTGGAGCTGAAACGGGCACAGGTTCTGTCGTTTAAAGGTAAGCCTTTGGTTCAGGTTGTTTTTGCCGATGAACAGGGTCAGCCGTTTGCGTTCTGCGTTATCCGTCAGGGGCCAAACGCCCCCAGTGCCGAGGTCAAGCAGGCTGTGCTGAGTGGGTTGGCGACTGCGACATGGGCGCAGGATGGTTATGGGTATATGTTGTTGGGCAGCTCTCCTCAGACCGATCTGGAAGGCGAGTTGGATGTTCTGACCCGTTCTTTCGCGGGTTGACGGAAAACCCCTTGTGAACCGGCAGGAATGTCCGAAGAATGCGGGCTATGACGTCGAAGAAACCCATGCCCCTTCCGGAAGATGAGGACCAAGATCTCGGCCCCTCCAGCATTTATGATGGCGATCCGTCCGAAGAGGATGACCTGTGGTTTTTGCCGCCGGATGAAGACGACCCGGACGAGGATTTCTTTTTACCCGGTCCACGCCCCGAACAGCGTCAGCTTTTCGACCCGCGCGATTGGCGGGCCGCGCAGTCCGAGCTTTCCGCGGAGCTTGCCGATCTGGCCCTGACGTTCGGGGCATTGGATGAACGGCTGCGGGCGGGACCCGAGGGGTGGACGCACCGTCTTGCGTTGATGGAAACATCCGATCTGGGTTGGTGGACGGGCGACCGGATCAGTGTGGATCGTCTGGCCTTATGGACTGGCTTGCGGATCGGCGCGACCCATGACGACGTGCAGGCCTTGTTCCGGGCGGGTTGGGCCGTGCGTCGTCTGAGTTCGGGCGCGGCGCCTGCTGCGGGTGGATGGGAAAGCGGCCTGACTGCGTTTCTCGACCGGCTTGCGCAGGGGACTGCGGCGGCCCCCGAGGCCATCGTTGACCTGTCTGAGGTTATGCAAAATGCGGAAGGGTTGCACCCGGTGACTCAGTCCGCGATTGCGTTTCACGCATGGCGGGCGGTGTCGCAAGGCATTGGCCAGGACACCGAGGCGGCAGTCATTGCAGCACGCCATGCGGCAACAATGGGACGCGGCGGTGCGCTGTTCATGCCGTTGGCTTTGTCTGGACCGGGTGCGTTGCGTGGAATGGGGGATTCGACGGAAAAGCTGAGTGCATGGATCAGCGGGGCAGGGCAGGCCGCACTCGCAGGGTTGCTGCATCTGGATCGGATCAGTGCATGGGAAACCAAGGCCAGAGAGGCCACGCAGGATCTAAGCGGGCGTACCCCGCCGCGTTTGATTGATACTCTGACAGCTTGGCCAATGGTTTCGGCTCCATTGGCGGAAGAGTTGACCAAAGCCTCTCGCGCAGCGGTACAGCGTAATTTCGACCTTTTCGCGCGGCGTGGTTTGGTGCGCGAGGTCACGGGGCAGGGGCGTTACCGTGTCTGGACCGCAGCGCTGTAATCCATCAGCCAATCGCGAAACGTTCGTGCTGCCGGGCGCAAGGTCGTACGTGACGGATAGACCAGATGATAAGCCTCTTGCCCCGGGCAGGAGATGTCGGGCAGGCAGGGGATCAAACCGGACAGCTTCATAATTCGATCCGAGGCCGGCGCGCGTGCCAGCGCTATGCCAAAGCCGTTGGCGCAAAGTTCGGCCGACATCATTGAATTGTCCGCAAAAAAGTACCGTGCTTGCCCTGCTGACAGCCGCTGGTGTTCGAACCAATGCGGCCAGCTTGCACGATGGGTCGAAACTTCGATCAAGGTAAACTGAAACAGATCCTGAGGCGACTCAACCTGTGTTGCAATTTCGGGCGGAGCAACGGGGTAAAGGTGTTCGCGCATCAGCTCATCGCTTTCCGCCTCAAACAGTGCGGGGTTCCCAAACACGATCTGCAAGTCGGTGAACCGATTGGCGAAATCCGAGACAACGTTTCCCGTTGAGAGTGACAGATTTATCTGGGGATGCGCCGCCTGAAATGCCGGGATACCTCCGGCCAGAATACCGTGCGCAAAAAGAAGCACGGATTGCACATAAAGCCTCTGCTCGCGGGTTTCGCCGAACAATCCGGTGGTCGCGGTTTCAAGCATGAGCAGTGATTGCTGCACCGACGGCAGATAGGCGCGCCCGGCCTCGGTGAGCGTTACCGCATGCGCGTGCCTGTGGAACAAGGGTGCACCCAATCTGGTCTCTAGTGCTTTAACCTGCTGGCTGACAGCGGCGGGCGTCATGTTCAGCTGGGTCGCCGCACGGGCAAAGCTTTCGGTTCGGGCTGCGGCCTCGAACACGCGAAGCCAGTTGAGGGAGGGGACGCGGGGGCTCATGTGAGCAGGCTAAGCTAAACTTAGCCTCACCGGCAAGACAATATGGTCTGAGTTTTAACGCCTCTGCCTTAGGTTTGTGATCAGTGAACAGATGAAATGAGCCTACCATGTCAGACCCAGCCCTGCCGCCACGTCCCAAGCGCAAGATCTGGAACTATACGCCCCAGTTGCCGATTCAGACCTCGCCCTATTGGGATTGGCCCATGAAACCGTTGGCCGCATTGAAGTACCTGCTGCAAAGCTGGAACCCGCTTGCGTTGCGGGCGCTGCTGCTGGTCTTTGCGATCATCACCTGGACCTATCTGACGCCATCACTGAGCCGGATTGAGACTTTCAGTTGGGATTGGATTGCGGAAATCTGGTTTCGCAATTTCTGTATCCTGATGGTGGTCGCCGGCGGCTTACATCTGGCCCTTTGGAGGTTCCGCACCCAACAGGATGAATACCGATATGACATGCGCCCGATGATGAAGGGCGCCAAGGTTTTCACGTTCAAAAACCAGGTCTGGGACAACATGTTCTGGACCCTTGGCCCCGCGCTGACGTTCTGGACGTTCTGGGAGTGTCTGATCCTCTATTCCTACGCCAATGGCTGGATCACGATGATCAGTTTTGACAGCAATCCGGTCTGGTTCGTCGCCGTCATCGTCTTTGTGCCGATCTGGGCCGGGTTCCATTTCTACTGGCTGCATCGACTGCTGCACGTTGGCGTGTTCTATACCAAAGTCCACGCTTGGCATCATCGCAACATCAACACTGGCCCGTGGTCAGGGCTGGCGATGCATCCGGTCGAGAGCTTCTTCCTGATGTTCGATACGATGATCTTCTTCCTGCTGCCCTCGCATCCGATCCACGCCATTTTCCTGTTGTTCCACCACGGTATCGGGGCACCGACCTCTCATGCCGGGTTCGAGCATGTGAAATTTGGCAGCAAGGCCAAGTTTCAGGTCGGGGATTTCTTTCACCAGCTTCACCACCGCTTTTTCGACTGCAACTATGGTACGTGGGAAACGCCGTGGGACGAGTGGTTCAACACGTTCCACGACGGCACCGATGAAGGTAATGACATGGTCAAGGAACGCCGCCGCAAGATTTGGGCTGCTGAGTGAACCATTGAAAATTGTAACGCGCCGGACCCTTAAGGGTCCGGTTGGTGTGTTTGGTGAAGTTACAGTGGGGCAGGGTGCGATCAGCGGCCAACGCCCACATAGCTGTCAAAGCCGGATTTCAGCGCGTGTGTCCTTGAGTAGATGTTGCGCAAATCAACCATTCGGGCAGTGTTCATGGAACCGGCAAGCTGGGTCAGGTTCAGAGCGCGGAACTCATTCCATTCCGTCAGCAAAACCACGACATCTGCGCCTTGAACTGCCACGTATGGGTCGTCGCACCATTCGACTCCTGGCAAAAGTGCGTCGCCCTCTGATTTGCCCTGCGGATCGACAACACGCACTTTTGCGCCGCCGCCGATCAAGGCGGGAACGATGGACAGTGATGGCGCGTCGCGCATGTCGTCCGTATTGGGTTTGAAGGTGACTCCCAGAACGGCTACCGTCTTGCCGTTGAAATGGTCGTCGCAGGTTTCACGGATTTTCTCGATCATCCGCTTTTTGACTTCGTCATTCACGCGGATGACAGTTTCGGTAATCTGCATGGGTTGGGCGTGATCCTGCCCGATCCGGGCCAGCGCGGCCGTATCCTTGGGAAAGCACGAACCCCCATAGCCAGGCCCGGCATGCAGGAACTTGTTGCCGATCCGCCCGTCCAGACCGATACCGCGGGATACTTCTTTGACATCCGCACCGACCTTTTCGCACAGGCCGGCAATTTCGTTGATAAAAGTGATCTTGGTCGCCAGAAACGCGTTTGCGGCGTATTTGATCATCTCTGCGCTTTCCAGATCGGTGGTCAGGATCGGGAAGTCGCGCAGATAGAGCGGTCGGTAAATCTCGGACATCACTTCTGCGGCGCGGTCGTTTTCAACGCCAACGACCACGCGGTCCGGGCGCATAAAGTCATCGATCGCCGCACCTTCGCGCAGAAATTCGGGGTTCGAAGCGACGTCGAAATCAGCGTTGGAGTTGGCTGCCGCAACCACGTCCTGCACTTTTCTGTTGGTTCCTACGGGCACCGTCGATTTGGTGACAATGACCGTATACCCGGTAACAGCCTGCGCGATTTCTTCCGCTGCTGCCATCACGTAGGTCAGATCTGCGTGGCCGTCTCCGCGCCGGGTGGGGGTTCCGACCGCAATGAACACTGCGTCTGCACCGTCCACGGCCGCTGTCAAATCGGTTGTGAAATTCAGGCGCCCGGCAGCGACGTTCTTTGCCATCAGCACGTCCAATCCGGGCTCATAGATCGGCACCTCTCCGGCTTTCAGCATGTCGATCTTCTGTTCCGCCTTGTCGACGCAAATCACGTCATGACCGAAGTCCGAGAAACAAACGCCGGATACGAGGCCCACATAACCGGTCCCGATCATTGCAATACGCATCTGCTGAAATCCTTCTTACCAATTACCACCAACGGCGCGGGTACAATCAAAGAAACTTTCGCCGGTTTCAATGACTGACAGCCTTTGCGGGAGACATCCCATAGATTCTTGCTGTTTTTGAGGCAATAAGGGTGCGAACAGAAATTTGTGTAGAATGCAAAGATCTGGCTGCGAGTTCTTTCTGCAGACAGCGTCTGTCAGCTTGCGTTTTCAAGTGGGTTTTGAGCCTGTGATCACTTCTGTGGTCGAAAAAGCCGCCCGAGACCGTTTCAGGCGGCTGATGTCGTTAGAACCAGCGGCCTATGGCCGTTACGGTTGGCGACAAAGTCGCTGAGTCTGAAATTGCTGCCAAAACCTTGCAGGCGACCTGTGAAGATGATGGAGCGTCAAAACCTGTAAAGCGGATTGCGCCACCTCCGCTGCCGCTAACGCTAGGGGGCGTAGAGAAAGTTGCAGGGAAATCCCAGGTCATTGAGCCGCTCGAGAACAGAGCGCCTTCAGCCGTTGTGCAGGCAACAGCGGTCAGCTTGGTCGTACAAATCTGGGTGCCATCGGCGAACCTCACATATTCACCATTTGAGTTGCTGCCCCGCTCAATGATTGCCCCGGTCGGTGTGCCCGAGTTTTCCGAGACAGCACCCAGAAGGTTACCCGGACCATAGCCATAATCGGCGCGCATCAGGCGGCCCGCGGTTGTGTCGCTTGCATTTGTCTGAACAGCTGCACCTGATGCGGTACCGGTCGCTGGATCAAAGGCCAACGCTTCGGTCCAGCTGCCGCCGTCAGGCGACACTTTAATGGAAAAACCGGTGCTGCCGGACAACCCCATTTCAGCATGACCCTTCCAGTTCGATTGAAACAAGAGCGACGCTGTATCGCCTGCGCTGGCTTTGTTGATTTTCAACTGATGCCCGTTGCCTTCATGGTTCAGCAACGTGGCCGGGCTGCGAACGGACAGGCGGTTTGTACTGTCGGAACTTGTTGCCACCCCGACACCGTTCAGGTTTTGAGTGCTGACAGGTAGCGGAGCCCACGCAGTTCCGCTCCAAAACTTCAGATCTCCGGCAGCTTCATCCCAGGCGCGCCAACCGATGTCCGGGGTCAGGAAGCGCCATGCATTGTCGAGCCAGGCAGCAAGCTTTCCGGCATGTCCAGCCCAACCGCCGGTAGGAGCTGCACCGAGCGCGTGAACTTCGCCCTGTTTGGGAGCAGCAGGTGGGGTGCTGGCGCTCGTCGACTTCACAGCCAGTTGCACGACCAGATCAAGCTGTCGCAGGGCTTCGTTATGGGTGACATGCTTTTGTGCTTGCGAGGGTTGCAGAAAGGGCAGGTTCAATCGGGGTGAAGTCTGTGACACGGGTATCCTCCTGTAGCTGTCGATCCGGAACTTCGGGTGCGCGCTACCCTGCCGTGAAGTGCCTCAATCCATTCTGACTGGACCGACCGCTCAGGAAATCTGTTGCTAACCTATCGCCTGCAGGTTGAAGCCCAGCAAAGGTTGTTAAGTGGTACGCTACACCCAAAGTGCATGAGGTTGCGCTCGGCTCGAAATCTGAGGCAAATCAAATGGATTTCGAAACCAGGAAAGGAAAGAAACAAACAGGTTCTGATCCACCTGCTTGGTTCGGTTTTCTTTCAACGTGATGACTGCACGAGTTGTATTGTGGGCTTCATCCTGTTTAGCGACTGCAGCCGTATTTGACCGAACGACTCCGTTGGTGAGCATCAACGGTTTTGGCTGAAGTTTCTTGAGTGAGCTCAAGTATTCTGCTCGCGTATTGCGGTAACAGGTTTACGTCACCGGCTGACGAACCGAATTGCTATGGATACCCATTGTGTCACAGGGGCTGCGGAAGCTTTTCCAATCCAGCGTTTAACGCTGTTGAAGGAAGTAACCTATTGCTATTGAGCAGCTTTTCCGGTTGCGACAATATCGTTCAGATACTGGCTCAGATCTCCTCGCAGATCATCGCGGGCAAGGGCAAAAGCAACGGTAGCTTGCAGGAAACCTGATTTTGATCCGCAATCAAAACGCTGGCCGTCGAATTTGTAACCAAAGGCGGGCACTCCAGACGCGATATCTTCGGCGATGGCGTCGGTCAGCTGGATTTCACCGCCGCTTCCGGTTTTCTTTGCGTTAAGGTTGTTCAAAACGGAGGGTCGAAGAATGTACCGGCCGATGACCGCCAAGTTGGACGGTGCTTCGGATGGTTCGGGCTTTTCGACCATGCCTCTGGTCGGAACGACCGAGCCGATGCTGTCGCCTGCGTCAAGTACGCCGTAAGAACTGGTCTTTTCCGTTGGAACCTCCATCGCGGCCACCATGTTCCCGCCGGTTTCTTCGTAGGCTTCGACCATTTGCTGCAAACAGGGTTTTTCGGCGGCGATGACATCGTCGGGAAGCATGACGGCAAAGGGTTCATCGCCGATCAGCCTCCGCGCGCACCAGACCGCGTGCCCCAATCCCAGAGCTTTGTGCTGACGGATATAGGCAATCGCGCCGCTTTCCATATTCGTCTTGTTCAGGACATCAAGAAGCTTGTTTTTACCTTTGGCTTTCAGCTCCTGCTCAAGCACAAGGTTGTGGTCGAAATAATCTTCCAGCGCGGATTTTCCACGCGACGTTACAAAAATAAATTCCTTGATCCCGGCGGCGCGGGCTTCGTCAATCGCGTATTGCACCAAAGGGCGGTCCACCAGCGTCATGATTTCTTTCGGAACGGACTTGGTCGCTGGCAAAAACCGCGTTCCCATCCCTGCTACTGGAAAAACTGCTTTGGTGACTTTGCGTGTCATGGTGCCTCTCAATTACTAAACTCAGCCAGAAGAGCAGGAAACGTGCGGAGTGTCCTCATAGGCTGCAATACCCTGTCATTCAATGATACCCGAAAGGTCAGGCCACTATCGGTCAAATCGTGCCAGCTTGCCATGGTGAAGTCAAAAGCCTCGTCCGATGCGAGGTGCAAACGAACCTGTGCAACTCGTGTTCGGTGAAATGGTTAGATGCATCCCGTAGAAAGGCACAGGCTTAGATTTACCTATCACAGAAAGTTCATAATCTGGTTTGGTTTTTTGTGCCGTCGTTTCATTCGGGTTGCGGGCAACAACCAGATTGCGTCGTGGTTTCCCGCATCACGTTATTTTGTATACGGTTTTTGGGCCTGAATTGGCGCTGAATATATGAGCCTACCGAAGACTGTTGAGGTAAGAATATCCGATCCCGACAGATCGCCAGTGCACTAGAGTGCCTTTGGACGCTGCAAAGTTCCGCAAAAAAGCTCGGCTGCCTGTCTCGGCGAAACCTCCTCGCTCCCGTTTCGCATTGTTGCTTGCTGTTTTCATTTGGGCAACAATTTCCACGTTATCCTGTGGATAGGTGCTGCAAACGCTTGATTATGAGCTTTGGACCGATGCGCGGACAGACCATGAGAGTCGGCGCGCTACTCCAGATCACCTCACGGCTTTAAGCGTTTTTTCATCGACACCTCGGGAAAACAGGTCGGCGCGATCCCCGAGGCTTCTTGCCATCGACCTATCGAACGGCGGGTTTTGAAACCCGGCAGGCCGTCTGCCCCGCCTACATCATGGCCCCTTTGTTCCAAAGCCTGTTGCATCCGGGCGATGTCAGATCGATACAATCCGCCGACCTTTCCCCAGCGACCATCAAAATCGCCGATGCCGTATTGGATGCGGTCTCCGACATGACCAACGAACAAGGCATAAAGATCGCTTTTGTTGTATTCCTTGAGAACATAAAAATTCGGAGTAACCAAAAAACCCGGGCCATGACGTCCCGCTGGCATCATCAAATAGCCTTCACCACGCAGTTCATGAGCCGGAAAAGGCTTACCCGAGACCCGGCGCACGCCCATCTCGACCCATTCCTGAATTGGCCGCCCCTGGTCAGGACCTTCTAAAGTGCATGAAACGCTATTGGGCACAGATACTTCGAAGCCCCAGTCCCGCGCGGTAATCCACCCATGTTGCATGAGGTAGTTACCAATGGATGCAATCGTGTCTTCAGGTGATCCCCAGATATCAGACTTCCCGTCGCCGTTCCCATCCGCGGCATAGGTCAGATAGTTGGATGGCATGAACTGGGGTTGGCCCAATGCACCGGCCCAACTGCTCTTCATTTGCCGCGCAGGTTGATGTCTTGCTTCCGCGATTTGAAGGGCGGCTATAAGCTCGGCAGTGAAGTAATCTGCGCGGGTGCTCATGAAGGCCTTGGTTGACAGCACCCTGAATGCGTCATGGCGGATTGGAACTTGACCGTACCCACTTTCCCTTCCCCAGATCGCCAGAATAATGCGGGCGGGAACGCCGGTTTCGGCTTCGACCGCTGCAAGTGCCGCAGCATGGCGCTGTGCCATTTTACGCCCGACCGACGTTGCCCCCTGAACCGATCCGGGATTGAAGTAACGCCCGGGCGAGCCAAACTCGGCCTGTTTTTGAGCTTTGGGTGTTTTGTGTTTGGTGCCCGGCGGTACCAAATCCGGCAGTTTCCAGTTTAGGGTAACGCCGGAAAATGCCTGTTGCATCGTTTCGCGCGACACGCCTTTGGCTTTTGCTTGTGGCCAAATCGTCTCCTGCAACCATGACTGAAACTGGCGCTCGATCGCCGCTCGATCCTGTGCCAGCGTGGTCTGGGGCAGCAGGATTAACGCAATGGAGAAAAGCAAAATACGCATTACCGATTTGTCTGTCCCGACCAGGATCGCAAGTCAACGGTTAGATATTGCTCAAACCGCTGTCCTTTATACTCGGAGTTGAGAGGGAATTGCCCTCGGCAATCTGTGGTTTGGAAAAACTCTTGAGAAAATTCACACACTTGCCGATAGTCTGATTGAATTTATTTGAGGAGAGGGCAGTCAGTTATGGCAAATGTCAAAACGTCCAACCCAACTTCTCTGTTTATGCTGGCCTTTATCTTGTTGGCATCGACGGCGCAGATGGGTGCGGCCAGCGACAGTTTCATGGACCCGCATGGACCGATCGCTGCGATCCAGAAAACCCATCTGCTGCGGGCGACCGTTTTAATCATGTTGGCGGTTCTGCCCGTTTTGGTGTTGGTGCCTCTGCTCGCGTTGCGATATCGGCGCCGAAAAAACAGCAGCGCAGCCTATCGGCCAGATTGGGATTTTTCGGCAAAGCTGGAGTTCCTCATGTGGGGGGTGCCGGTTCTGATTGTGGCCCTGCTGTCATTCTATCTCTGGAAGGCAACTCACCGGCTTGATCCGTATTCGGCAACGTTTGGCGAAGATCCAGCTCTGCGAGTGCAGGTGGTTGGGCTGGATTGGAAATGGCTGTTCATCTATCCCGACCTTGGTATTGCCAGTGTGGGCGAGTTTGGCATTCCCACCGAACGGCAAGTGGCGATGACACTGACCACCGATACCGTGATGCAATCCTTCATGATCCCAGCGCTGGCTGGCCAGATTTACGCGATGCCGGGCATGACGACCCAACTGCATCTGGTCGCAGATGTTCCCGAAGTCATGCAGGGCGAAAACACGCAATACAACGGGCGGGGCTTTACTAAACAGAAGTTTCGCACCGTGGCCATGCCCAATAATGAATTTGAAACATGGGTCGATAAAGTTCGTGAGAACGGTATCCAACTGGACCCGGCAACCTACCAGACTCTTGCGATGCGGACAGACAGGGATGAGGTTCAGGCCGCGTTGGGCACCGCAAGGATGCCGAAGGACGCGCTGTACTTCACCATGGAAGAAGATTTGTTTCACACAATCCTTCACCGCTATCACAGCGGTGAAGCTCTGCCGGTTGATCAACAGCCGGGAACGGCATCATTCGGACAGGAGGCGCAGCAATGACGTCTTCCGATACAGGGTTCTTTGGCCGCCTCAACTGGGATGCTTTTCCGATTACCGGGCTGATCCAGACCCCCAATGTAAATGAGATCGTTGCCAACGCTGCCGCTGCGGTCGTCATTATAGGCGTTGTCGTCGTGGTCGGCCTGCTGAGCTGGTTCCGTTTGTGGACGCCCCTTTGGCGCGATTGGTTGACCAGTGTCGATCACAAGAAGATCGGCATCATGTACATCGTTTTCGCCATCGTGATGCTGGCACGGGGTGTGCTGGAAGGCGTGGTCATGCGGGCGCAGCAGGCCGCAGGGCCGGGTGATGGTTTTCTGGAAGCCGAACACTTTGCCGAGTTGTTCAGCACCCATGGCACGATCATGGTGTTCTTTGTGGCCGTGCCCTTTGTCTTTGGCGTTGCGAACTATGTTGTGCCCCTGATGATCGGGGCGCGGGATGTGGCCTTTCCACGGTTGAACCAGATCAGTCTGGGTCTGACAGTGTCCGCAGGCATGATGTTGATGGTGTCACTGGTGATTGGCGAGTTTTCTACCGGAGGCTGGACTGCCTATCCCCCCTATACCGGCGCTGCGTTCAATCCGGGTGTTGGGCCGGATTATTGGATCTGGGCCATCGTTGTTTCGGGTGTCGGCACCACGCTTACCGGCATCAATTTCGCCGTGACCATCTACAAGTTGCGCGCGCCAGGGATGAAGTTCATGCGGCTGCCGATGTATTGCTGGACGATCATCTGCAGCTCCATCCTGATTATCTTTGCCATGCCTCCCTTGGGTGTTGCAGCCCTGATGCTGGCGGCCGACCGCTATCTGGATTTCCATTTCTTTACCAATGACCTTGGCGGCAACATGATGAACTACGCCAATCTGTTCTGGCTGTTCGGCCACCCCGAGGTTTACCTGCTGGTCCTGCCTGCCTACGGTATTTATTCCGAGGTCTTTGCGACCTTCTCGGCCAAGCGGCTTTACGGCTACAACTCGCTGGTCATTGCTACAATGTCGATTGCGGTGCTGTCTTTTACCGTCTGGCTGCACCACTTTTTCACCATGGGTCAAAGTGCGCTGATCAACGCCGTGTTTGGCATCGCGACGATGCTGATCGCCATCCCGACCGGTGTAAAAGTCTATGACTGGATGGCGACGCTGTGGCGAGGGCGCATCCGGTTCTCGGTACCAATGCTGTACAGCCTGTCCTTTTTGATGCTGTTTGTCATCGGCGGGCTCAGCGGTGTGATCCTGGCCAACCCGACCGTGGACTATCAGGTTCACAACACCTTGTTCCTGGTGGCCCATTTCCACAACGCTCTGTTGCCCGGAGTACTGTTCGGGTTGCTGGCGGCCTACAACTATTGGTTCCCTAAAGCTTTCGGCTTTCGCCTGAATGAATTCTGGGGCCGCGTTTCGGTTGCCTGCTGGACTGTGGGCTTTCTGCTGACTTTCATGCCACTTTACTTCGTTGGGCTCATGGGAATGCCGCGCCGATCGTTCAGTTATAGCGATCCGTCCTTCCAACCCTTTATGATTGTGGCCATCATCGGTGCGCTGGTTATCACCTGCGGATTGTTCTCGGTTCTGATCCAGCTGTGGGTCAGCATTCGGGACCGCGATAATGCCCGCGTACCCGTGGGGGACCCCTGGGACGGCCGCACGTTGGAATGGTCTATCCCCTCACCACCCCCGGCTTACAACTTCGCGATCATCCCACAAGTAACGGATCGCGACGAATTCGCAGCAACGAAGGAGAAGGGCACAGCCTATCCAACCCCAGATGCATATGAAGATATCGAATTGCCCCGCAATACAGGCATCGGCTTCGTCCTGTGTGTTTTGAGCGGTATCTGGATGTTCGCGCTCGTCTGGTGGATCTGGTGGCTGGCCGTATTAATGACCGTTTTGATGATTTTGGCGGTGATCGTCTGGACATTCGATGACAGCACCGAGTTCACCATACCGGCGGAAGAAGTGCGCAGAGATCACGAGGCCTGGCTTGCGCTGGTTCACGGTGAAACTCCGGTAGATCGCGATTTTGAAGCGTCACCGGAAAATCGCGGCCTCGCCCGCCCTGATCTGGAGGCGGCAACATGAAACGCGCGCCCACTCACAGCTATCCGGGGATCAATCTGGGGCACCGTCACGCCAGCGCTGAGAAGGTGACTGAGGTTGTTACTTTTGGCTTCTGGGTCTTTTTGATGAGCGATCTGGTCTATTTCGGCCTGATGTTCGCGATCTATATCACGATGATTGACGCACAGGCAGGTGGCCCCGGTCCGCATGAGCTGTTTGATCTGAAAAGCATCTTTGCACAGACGCTGATCCTATTGACCAGCAGCTTGACGGTTGGCCTTGCCATGCTGGCGCTGAAATACAATCTGCCGCGCGTTCGTATTGTTCTGTGGTTCGGCGTCACACTTGTGCTGGGGCTCAGTTTTTTGGTCCTTGAGATACGTGATTTCATGGCCATGGCGGAAAAAGGCGGCATACCGCAGCGCAGCGGTTTTCTGTCGGCCTTCTTCGGGCTGGTCCCTTTGCATGGTCTGCACGTCGCCGCAGGATGCCTATGGCTGATTGTTTTAGGGATTCAGCTGCGTGTGAAAGGAATGAGCGACGTTATCATTTCGCGCGTGGTGCGGCTGGCGCTGTTCTGGCATTTCCTCGATCTGATTTGGATCGGGATCATCACCATCGTTTATTTCGGAGGTCTGACCTATGGATAAGCGCTCGGAAATGCATCGCCGCGAGCGTCGGCGTTATGTTATCGGATACGGTGGTTCGCTTCTATTGACGCTGGCGACGTTCGGCGTTGCCCATCTGTTCGGGATAGAAACGCCCGGTGTTTATCTGTCCATCGGGTTGCTAGGGCTGGCACAACTTATTCTGCAGCTCGTCTATTTTCTTCATATCGATCGCCGGCGCAGCAGTCGCGAAGACCTGCATCTGGTTTTGTTTTCCACCTTGGTTCTGCTGATCATGATCCTCGGCACGATCTGGGTATTGGGTAATCTGGCGATCCGAATGCACATGCACGTGATGTAAAGTGCGAGGCAGAAAGGAATACGAGAATGAAACCTCTCAAAACTGCGGCAGTGGCTTTTATGCTTGCAGTTATTGCGGTCGGGCTTTTTCTGTTCTGGCGGCATGAGGAACGGTATCCATCCACCCAGGACGCCTATGTGGGCGCGAATATCATTTATGTGGCGGCTCAGGTCACCGGTCAGGTGGCCGACTTGCATGTTCTGGAAAGTCAGCCTGTGAAAAAAGGCGATCTTCTGTTCACTATCGATGATAGGCAAT
The DNA here is from genome assembly GCF_056533985.1 of Ruegeria sp. E8. NCBI lineage: Bacteria > Pseudomonadati > Pseudomonadota > Alphaproteobacteria > Rhodobacterales > Roseobacteraceae > Ruegeria > Ruegeria sp. E8. The sequence goes on along the minus strand of NZ_JBQFOY010000005.1, from coordinate 295,990 downwards.
TCAAGGCTTCTGTGGACGAGGCCAAAGCCAATTTGGACAGTGCTATGCAACAGGCCAAGTCCTACTCGACTCAGATTACAGCCGCCGAAGCTTCAGTAGAAAGCGCACAATCGGCATATGACACGGCGAACAAAAGCTTCGAACGTGCAAAGGTGCTGTTTTCAACAGGCGATGTCGCACAGGCGTCGCTGGATCAGACGACTTCTCAGTTTGCGCAAGCTTCGGCAAGGTTGACGACCAGCCAGTCCAGCCTGTTGGCGCTGCAAAGCGGGTTGGAAGCGAAACAGGACGATATCCTGTCCTCGCAAGCACAGCTTGAAATTGCTGAAACCAACCTTGCCTGGACGAAAGTCTATGCTGCGGCGGACGGATGGATTGCCAACCTGACCTTGCGGCCCGGATCGTCGGTGTCCGCCAACGCCCCGCAGTTTTCGATTGTTGAGGCGTCTGAGTGGTGGGTGGACGCCAATTTCAAGGAAACCGCTTTGGCACGCATTCACGCCGGACAGCCTGTGACTGTGCAAGTCGATATGCTGCCCGGAGTAACCCTGACCGGCAAGGTGGCTTCAATCGGGCGCGGGTCAGGGGACACGTTTTCTTTGTTGCCTTCCGAAAATTCGAGCGGGAATTGGGTTAAGGTCACCCGGCGATTTCCGGTTCGGATAGAGCTTGACCCGACCGATGCGCCCTTGCGGGTCGGAGGCAGCAGCAAAGTCGTGGTAGACACAACAGGTCCGGCGGACGGCAAATGACCTCTGTGGCGTCCAGCCATGTGAATCCGGTGATCGTCATCGCCGTGGTTCTCAGCGCCATATTGGAGGTCTTGGACAGTACGATCGTCAATGTAGCCTTGCCGCATATACAGGCGGCCTTTGGGGCGACCACCGATCAGGCGACGTGGATATTGACCAGCTACATCGTGTCGGCGGTTGTCATCATGCCGCTGACAGGGTTCGTCGCCCGACGCGTTGGAAGGCGGCGGCTGATCCTGACCGCGGTGACCGGGTTTGCCGCCATGTCTGTGTTGTGCGGATTGTCGTGGAGCCTCGAGGTCATCGTGGCCTTTCGGCTGGCGCAGGGCATGTTCGGGGCCTTTCTGATCCCGTTGTCGCAATCCATCCTGTTTGATGCCTTCCCGCGGGAAAAGCGCGGGCAGGCGATGGCTATCTTTGGTCTGGGTGTCGTGGTGGCCCCGGTTCTGGGGCCTACAGTTGGCGCAATCCTGACGGAGTATTTTTCCTGGCGGATGGTCTTCTTCGTCAACCTTCCGGTCGCTGCTCTGGCCTTGCTTCTGCTGGCCGGAGAATTGCCTGATGACAAAACCGAGGACGTGGAGATCGACTGGAAAGGTCTGGCTCTGCTGGCACTGGGGATCGGGTGCCTGCAATTCGTTCTGGATCAGGGCGAAACCATGGATTGGCTTTCGTCCCGCGTCATCCAGCTGGCCGCGATCGTTTCGGTTCTGGGGGCTTTGGGATTTGTCTTTCACGCCTCAACCGCGCAAAACTCGATCGTAGACCTGCGCCTGTTTGCAGATCGAAACTTTGCTCTATGTAACCTGATCATCGCCGGTTTTGCTGTTTCCCTGTTCGGTGGCATCGCGATTTTGCCAACGCTTGTTCAAAGCCTGCTGGACTTTCCAGTAATTGCCTCGGGCCATCTTTTCATACCGCGCGGATTGACTGCAGGGTTGTCCATGGTTCTGACCGGCGCGGTGCTGGTAAACCGCTTTGATCCCCGCCTGCTGGCCGGAACCGGTTTGTTGCTGACGGCAATCGGGAATTTCATGATGGGCGCCATCAACCTCAATGCCGGCTTTTGGGAGTTGGCATGGCCGGGAGCGGTCAGCGGTCTGGGTATGGGGTTGGTGTTTGTGCCAATGTCGATATTGGCATTCGAGAGCATCAGCAAAGGCCGGCAGGACGAAGCCTCGGGTCTTTTCAACGTGACGCGGCAATTGGGATCATCAGTTGGTATTTCGCTGGTCGGCACATGGGTCGTACGCGGCTTGCAGACGAACACGGCGGTGCTGAGCCAGAATGTGACGCCATACAATCCTGCGGCACAAGCCTATCTGAGCCCGCTTGGCCTTGCACCTGACAGCGCTGAGGGGGCTGCGATATTGGGGCAGGAAATCATGAAACAGGCAGAGATGATTTCCTATCTGACTGTTTTCAACAATCTGGGCCTTTTGGCAGTGGCGACAATTCCCCTGCTTTTCTTTTGTCGCGCACCAAAGCCGGGGTCACAGACTGCCGCCCACGTGCACTAACGCATCAGGGTCAGGCCCAACCAAAGGGCGAACCAGCACAGGGCTAGGCTGATCAGGATATTGCCTGCTGCCAGAACCAGTGTGCGCTCGCGCCGAAGTTCGAGAGATTGATAGGCAAAGCTGGAGAACGTGGTAAACCCGCCGCAGAATCCAAAGACCAGCCGTCTTTGGTCCTCGGGGATGTCGACAGGGCCGCCCAGATAGCCGATCCAGATCCCCAGCAGCAGGCTGCCCACTACATTGACGATCAACGTTGACAAGGGCAAATCATGCCGCACTTTTAAAGCCAGCCAATGACGTAGGATCGCCCCCAGGCCCCCGCCCAGTCCGAACATCACATGAAGATAGAGGTCGTTCATGACGAAGAGCTTCCGGAATGAAAACGGCGTCCCAGCTTTTCTCCGACCAGCGCAGCGCCAATGCCAAAAGCGATTTCCAAACCGACTGCAAGCGGGACGGCCCACAGATCGCTTTCGGCAATACGTTCTAGATCAGCCACAAACGACGAAAAAGTTGATAACCCGCCGCAAAATCCAACTGCGCCCAGATGCAGCACATGAGCATGCACCTTGTGGCGCACGGAATAGAGCCATCCCAACACGAAACACGCCGCGACGTTAATGCCGAAGGTCGAGGTTAGGAAACTGAGGCCGGGAATGTCCAGTGCAAACGCTTCTCGCAACAAGGACCCCAGCGCTCCGCCCACGAAGACGGCAAGAAACATAAGGCTTTTTCGGTCACGCCGGGGTTGGGAATGCGTCTTTACCAAATGTTGACCTATCGTTTTCTGGTGTGGGTTGCATATCTACCAGCGGCGTTCGGTTCAACCGGCGAATAGGCCATAACACGGCCTCATGATATCGTCCCTGATTGGATTAAATCCATCAAAGGGTTGCAATCAAAAATCAATCTGTTTCACGTTGGTTGCAATTGGCGAGCCATATCAGTCGGCCAGCGACATGAGGAGATCGGAACATGATTGTACGCAGAATATATTACTTTCTGAGCTATTTGTGCCTGCCGCTCGTGTTGCTTCTTGGGTTCTTCTGGCCCCCCGTGCATTGGCTTTTGATCCTTCTGGTGCCTTACGCGATCATCGGTTTTTATGACATCATGACCACCAAGCATAATGTACTGAACAACTATCCCGTTCTGGGACATTTCCGGTACATGCTGGAATTTGTGAGCCCGGAAATCCGCCAGTACTTCGTTGAAACCAATGAAAGCGGCCGACCTTTCAACCGGATCATTCGTGGCTTGGTTTATTCCCGGGCCAAAGGTCAGATGGACACACAGCCCTTTGGAACTCAATACGACATTACCGAGGTTGGCTATCACCGGGCAAATCACTCGCTTGCGCCCAAACACGTGGACAAAAGCGAAGATCGCCTGATGTTGGGTGGTCCACAATGCACGCAGCCTTATAGTGCCTCGCGCCTCAATGTGTCCGCCATGAGCTTTGGCGCGCTCAGTGCGAACGCCATCCGCGCACTCAATGGCGGGGCCAAGGATGGGGGGTTCGCCCACAACACGGGCGAAGGCGGATTGTCACCACATCATCTGGCCGAAGGTGGGGATATCATCTGGCAGATCGGCACCGGCTATTTCGGATGTCGCACCCCGGAAGGCGGGTTTGACAAAGAGAAATTTGCCGAAAGGGCCACAAAGGACGTGGTCAAGGCAATCGAGATCAAGTTGTCACAGGGCGCCAAACCTGCGCATGGCGGTGTTCTGCCCGCTGCCAAAGTCGATGCCGAGATTGCTGAAATTCGCGGTGTGCCCGAGCATCAGGATGTGATTTCACCCCCAACCCACAGTGCCTTTGAAGGCCCTACAGGCCTGCTGCATTTCGTTCAACATTTGCGCGAAATGTCGGGCGGCAAACCCGTCGGGTTCAAGCTGTGTATCGGCAATCCGTCCGAGTTCATGGCGATTTGCAAGGCGATGCTGGAAACAGGAATTCTGCCGGACTTCATTACCATAGACGGATCAGAAGGGGGCACCGGTGCTGCCCCTGTCGAGTTCACCAACCGTTTGGGTATGCCTCTGAATGAAGCGTTGATTTTCGTAAGTAACTGCCTGCGGGGCGTTGGGTTGCGGGACAAGATCCGGATCATTTGTTCGGGCAAGGTGGCCACCGGATACGACATGGTCGAGAAATTCGCGTTGGGCGCAGATATGTGCAACGCGGCGCGCGCGATGATGTTTGCGATCGGTTGTATTCAGGCCTTACATTGCAACACCAATCGCTGCCCGTCCGGGGTGGCCACGCAAGATCCGGTGCGCGGGCGCGCTGTGAACATCCCGCAAAAACGCCAGCGCGTTCATCGCTATCATGATGCCACGCTGGAAAGCTTCCGCGAACTTTTGGGTGCGATGGGCAAGGAAAAAGTATCCGAGCTGCACCCGCGCGACATATTACGCCGCACAGCGGACGAGCATGAACGCACCTATGGTGAGCTATACACTTACTTGGAAGATGGCGCGCTGCTGGCGGATGACATTCCAGAGGAGTTTGCAGCGGACTGGAAACGAGCTACGGCGGCTCATTTCTAAGACGCGGCTCATAAAACAGTATGTTAAAGCGGGAACAATTGTGGGCGAACGGTTGCCCACTCTCACTGCCGCGACATGCGCCTTCCTCTATCGCGGATTGGACCTTGGATTGTTGGCCACATGCGTGTTGATCCTGCGAATGCTCCATTCAACAGCATCGCGCATTGCGCGCCCCAAGGCTAAATCAAACGCTTCAATCAGGTCGGGTGTCTGTTCGCTTGCTGCAACGACGTTTTCCTGGAACGAGCTTGAGGCAATGATCTTGTCTTCGTATTCGTCGATGACCTTGATGTTCATGCGCACTTCGATGCGAACTTTGTTTCCGTTTTCAGGGTCCGGGACAACAATGCCCTGAAACTCGCGCAGATCAGGGGCGATTACATAGTCCGCACGTAGACCAACCGTTGAGCGACCGACGGCGGCAACTTTGCCGGAATTCTCGTAGCTTTCGACCAACAGCGTCTGGACGATCAAAGGCGCGCGATCCACCCAGCGGGCACGCGGCAAGTACTGAACCTGCAACGGGGTTGGTTGAATGGCGATCTGATCTGTGTTCACTGCGGCGGTTGCTGTTGGTTCCTCGACTACGATCTGTTTCTGTATTCGGGGCAGCGCAGACGAGAATGTGCTTTTAGGCGTCAGCAGATACAAATCGTTGGGTTTCGCAGCCTGCTTCAAAGTGCCCAGACCGGCGCATCCGCTGATCAATGCAACCGCCAGAATTGCAAAAACGGGTTTGATCATTGACGGAACTCCGATGCTTGAGTGCCCAACAGGAAACGCGCAGGATCACGTTCGATCTTGTCCGCCAGACGATCGAGACTGATCACCAGACGCTGGGATTCTTCTATGAAACGGATAAATTGCGGCAGGCCCACGCGCAGGAAATCCGACACCTGACGGCGATTGTTCTGCACGATGTCGTCTATGGTACCCAGCAACTCGGACGCTGAGTTCGATGCGCTTAGGACATCGTCCGAAATCTGGTCGATTTTTTCAGTGATGTTCGAGACCGTCTCGGTCACCTGGTTGGCCGCTTTTCGGATATCTTCTGCAACAGGCGCCACGTTTTCGTCCATAACGCGATTGGCTGAATCGAATGCTGTTTCAGCCGAAGCAAGCGCCCCTTTGGCGGTCTCCATCGCGGAGGTTATCGAACCGAGCGTTGTATTGGCGTTCAGCACGGTTTCGTTCACGATCCCCAGCGTGACGCTGCCCTCGTCCGACAAAAGGGTCAGGCGTTCGGCCAGTTGTGACCCGCGTTCGATGAAGGGTCGAATGTCTTGTTGCAGGATACGGTCTGCTGTCTGGATCGTCGTTTTTGCTTCGTCCAGCGCGGTCTTAGCAGACTCGGACGCTGTTTTGACCGAGTTAAGTGTATCTGTGCCGGTCTTGAGTGTCGTTTCTGCTGTTTCTATCAGAGGGTCCAGACGTTTTGAGAACTCGCCAATATCCTTGGCTGCACTGCCAATGTCGCTGGCAACGGACTCGAAGCTTGTTAAAGTCTTGTCCAGTCGCCCCGTGGCAGAGGCAAGGTTGTCCAGAATGCTGCTCACGGCCTCCCGGTTCTTGTCGTCAACGACCTTATTCAGGCTTTCCAGAAGCGTAACGGCCTCGTCCAGCACTTTTGGTGCGCCTTCAAACAAAGACTGGATCGTGCTGCGCTTGCTTTGAATAACGCTGTCCTGCGGCAAACGTTTGGCGGTCGGCGACCCGCCGGTAAGTTCGACATAGCCGACGCCGGTTACCCCTAATGACTGAAGCTGAGCGATTGTTTCGTCGGTAATTGGAATATCGGCATCCACTTCAATCCTCACACGCACCTTGGATGGGTCGCTTTCGTCGAGGTTAAGTGAAATCACCTGCCCGACAGGCAAACCGTTGAAATTCACCCCACCGGCTGCCGACAGGCCCGAGACATTATCGAACAAAACATCGTAATAAGCATATTGGCGGGTGACTTCGAATTTGGCCAACCACAGAAAGAAGCCGAACACGCCCAAAATACCCGCAAGGGTAAACGCGCCGATCAGGATGTAGTTTGCTCTGGTCTCCATCGCCTTTACCTGTCCTGACCCTTCTGCTGCGCCGCGCGGGCGCGGGGGCCTGTGAAATATTCCTGCACCCAAGGATGATCTACCTTGGTCATTTCCTCAATCGGACCTTCAACCAGCACGCGTTTTTCTGCAAGCACTGCAATTCGGTCACAGATGGCGTAAAGGCTGTCCAGGTCATGGGTGACCATGAAAACCGTCAATCCCAAAGCCTGCTGCAATTCGCCGATCAACTCATCATAGGCAGCCGCGCCAATAGGGTCCAATCCGGCGGTTGGTTCGTCCAGAAAAACGATTTCGGGATCAAGCGCCAGCGCCCGGGCAAGGGCGGCGCGCTTGCGCATGCCGCCCGACAGCTCCGATGGAAATTTGCCACAACTCAGTTGGGGAAGGCCTACAAGGCTGATCTTCAACGCGCCCAGAGATTCCATCAGTTTTTCACTGAGGCCTGTATGTTCTCGCAGCGGGGCCATCACGTTTTGCAGCACGGTCAGCGATGAAAACAGTGCCCCGTCCTGAAAGGCCACACCCCAGTGACGTTCAATTCTGCGGCGATCTTCCTCGGGACCGTTTAGAACATCGACACCCAACACCTCGATACTGCCTGCCGCAGGTTTGTTCAAACCTACGATTGTTCGAAGCAGAACGGATTTGCCTGTACCGGATCCGCCAACGATACCCAGAACCTCACCGCGCCAGACGTCGAGGTTCAGATCGTCATGAACCACCTGCGTTCCAAATTGGTTTCTGAGACCACGAACTTGGATCACGGCTTCTCGCTGCTTCGCGGTAGACGCTGGTATCTGTTGCATGCCACCGTTCATGTCAGATCCCGATCTCGGAAAAGAAAATCGAAAACAGGGCGTCGATGGCAATCACCATGAAAATGGATTGCACGACCGATGCCGTTGTCCGCTGCCCGACGCTTTGCGCCGAGCCCTTGACCTGCATGGCCTGCCAGCAGGCGATAACGCCGATAACCAATGCAAAGAATGGTGCCTTTATCAAACCAACCGCAAGCTGCCAGACGTCGGTGTTTTCTTTCAAACGGGTGATAAACATGCCCGGGCTTACGCCTAGGTCGATCCAGCTCATCAAGGCGCCACCGAACAGGCCCGCCATATCTGCGACAAAGCCAAGGATAGGTAGCATAATCAACAAAGCCAGAACACGCGGAATGACCAGGACCTCGATCGGGTCAAGGCCAAGTGTTCGCATGGCATCAATCTCTTCCTGCACTTTCATCGAACCGATGGAGGCCGTGAAGGCAGACCCCGAGCGACCAGCGACAATAATGGCTGTCAGCAAGATCCCCAGCTCTCGCAAGATCGAGATTGAGATCAGCTCGACCACAAAGATTTCTGCACCGAACTGCTTCAACTGTGTTGCGCCCTGAAAGGCCAGTACAACGCCGATCAAAAAACCCATCAGGGCCACGATGGGCAGGGCTTTGACGCCGGTTTCTTCCATGTGCGTGACCAACGCTGCCCGGCGCAGACGCCAGGGTTTGATCAGGGTTCGGAACAAGCGGTTCAGCGTAAGGCCCAGAAACTCGAGGATTGATAGGGTGTCCTTCCAGGCTCCGAACGTACCCTGACCGACTTGGGCGACCCAGTCCGCAAAACCGCGCGGTTCTTCAAGATGTCCGGGCTTGTCCGGGATGCTGCGGGTGACAGTATCAATCAAGGCCGCATGTGCGGGTTTCACACCTTGAAACTCTAGCGTGGCGCCGTTTGACGTGAACCTCCGGCCAAGGTCTGCAACCAGCCACGCGCCACCGGTATCCAGCGCTTCAACCCCGGACAGGTCCAAAATGACACTGTCACCGGAAGGTTGGATTGCAGCAAAGTCACGCTCCACGTCTTGCAAGGATTGCGTGAGCAACCCACCGGAGATGCGCACATAAGTGCCGCTGGCATCGCGCTCTGAAGTGATCGTTGGCTGCGTCATGCTGCCATGTGAATCAAAACTTTCAAAGCCCGCAATGACTTTGTGCGATCCGGTCGGGTTTTTGCCGCGGGGAATGGCCTAGGCGTCACGCTGTGCCCCGCATAGGGGCTTTCAAGAATTGAAATAAGTTTTTCAGCGAAAAAGAAAGCAGCGAACTATCCGACTAATCGGTTGCGTGAAGACGGGAAGCGGGACACAGTCCGCTGCGGAACCCAGGGTGCGGAATCGGAGAAGTCGGTATGCCTCACGCCAAGAATGTCCTGTTCATCATCATCGATCAATTGCGGGCCGATTGCCTGAATGGTGCGTTGGCTGAACATGTGAACCTTCCGAACCTTCGGGCTTTTATGGATGAGGCCGTAACCTTCACGCGGCATTTTTCGGTCACCAACCCCTGCGGCCCATCCCGTGCGTCACTTCTGACCGGTCAATATGCGATGAACCATCGCTCTGTGCGAAACGGTACTCCGCTGCGCCATGACACCCCGAACATTGCCACAGAAATGCGCAAAGCCGGATACATGCCGATGCTGTTCGGGTACACAGATACCTCTGCCGATCCTCGTGTTCACGATGCAAACGATCCGGTGCTTAAATCTTATGAGCAATCGATGAACGGGTTCCTCGAAATTGTCGAAATGCGGCTTGAAGAGTCATATCCATGGCAATCGCATCTGATGAAAAAAGGGTATGAATTCGAGGCGTATTGGGATGTCTACAAGCCCGTCTCGCCAGACGGCCAGTCGCCCAAGTTGAACGATCCTGCTTTGTATAAGGCGGAGGACAGCGATACAGCGTTCCTGACTGATGCGTTCCTGGACGGGATCGCGCCCCATTGCGGTCAAGGTTGGTTTGCCCACCTGACATACATCCGCCCGCATCCGCCTTTGGTCGCCCCGGCCCCGTACAATGACATGTACGATCCGGCGCACATCCCTCTGCCGCAGCGGTTACCGAGCGAAGCCGCTGAAAAAGAACTTCACCCGTTCTTCGGGCCAAAACTGGATGTCTACACGGCAAAAGAGTTCGTGCATGGCTTTGATGAGGTTGAGGCGACGGACGAAAACGTACGTACTTTGCGCGCCATATATCTGGGGTTGGCAACCGAGGTCGATCATCACATCGGCCGCGTCGTTCAATATCTCAAGGACAGTGGCCAATACGACGACACCTTGCTGGTGATCACTGCGGACCATGGCGAAATGCTCGGGGATCGGCATAGCTGGGGAAAGATGACGGTTTATGATGCGGCCTATCACACGCCACTGATGATCCGCATGCCGGGGAATGAGGCCAGAGCCGGTGCGCAGATAACCGTTCCAACCGAGTCTGTTGATGTCACACCGACGATCCTGAATTGGATTGGCCAGACTGCGCCGAACGCAATGGATGGCCGGTCTTTGCTGCCTTTGTTGCATGGTAGTATTCCCGATGACTGGCGCGGTTATTCCTTCAGCGAGCTGGACTTCTCGGAACCCGAAAACCCGACCCTCTGGCAGCGGCGATTGGGGACGGGCAACAGTGACTCGTGTCTTGGAATTTTACGGGACGAACGGTTCACATTGATCGAATTTGCAGCTGACCTGCCGCCGATCCTGTTCGATCATCACGGTCAGGGAGAGTTCGAGAACGTAGCGGAGAATCCCGAGTTTGCATCTGATCTCGCCCGTTTGAGCAGACAGATGCTGCGTCATCGGATGCGGAACATGGATCATACCTTGTCGCTGCATTCGATCACCTCTGAAGGTGCCAAATCGCGCCCCAGATATTAGATTCGCATCTCGCTTTCGCCGCAATCGTAACGGATGCCCTCGTCCAGGCGTTCAACACGGCGCACCTTACGCCAATTCCACTACCAGTGCATTGTATCTGATGGTACGCAGGGGCTGTGGAGAGGACGACCTTGGACATTACCGAACAACGCATAAAGGCGATGACGACCGCTGGTTTGAACCTCATCGGTCAGGCGCTATCCATCTATGACAGCAAACTGCAACTGGTGCTCAGCAATCGCCGTTTCAAGGAAATGTTCGATCTGCCGGATGAGTTGGTCCAACGCGGAGCGCTGTTTCGCGATACCATCTATTTTCTCGCCAGCCGAGGCGAATATGGCGACGATGAAAGCGTGGAAGACATGGTCAAGCTGCGCGTCGAGCAGGCCTTGGCGTTCGAGCCTCACTATATGGAGCGGGTTCGGCCTAACGGGCAGGTCATCTCGATAGAAGGTGCGCCGCTGCCGCAAGGCGGGTGGGTTGCGGTATACACCGACATAACCGGGACCCGGCGTGCAGAAAACCTTTTGCGGGCGCGATCAGAGGAATTGTCGGAGCAACTTTTGAGCCACGCCGAAGAACTGTCTGCGACCAACCGCAAGCTTGCGGCCACGATTGCAGCGCTGGAAGAGGCCAAGCGCGAATTGACCGAGATCGAAGCGCGCACACGTATGACGACCGAGATGATGCCGGCTCATATCGCCCATTTGGATAGCGCTGGGCGTTATGACTATTCGAACCGGCGCCTGAGTGCGGTCATGCCCGGACGTCCGTCCGAAATTCTGGGGCTCCACATCTCCGAGGCGCTTGGGCCTGTTGCTTTTCGGCGTGTCGAAACGCATCTGGCAAAAGCGTATGACGGCGAAACATCCGTTTTTGAGTTCAACGAGGATCAGGATTCCCGCCGCATCCGTGTTTCCTTTACACCGGATGGAGCAGGGGGCGTCTATGTGATGTCGGTAGACATCACCGAAGAAACACAAGCACGCGTTGCATTGCAACAAACGCGTCGTCGGGCGATGGCCGCCCAGATGACAAGCGGTTTGGCGCATGATTTTTCCAATCTGCTGACGATTATCCTCGGGATGCAGTCCAGACTGGACAAAATGGATCTATCTGAAGAGGCGCACGAGCTTGTAGCCGCGACCCAACAGACGGCACGTCGAGGCGGCCAGTTGCTGAACCGGATTGCAGACATGACCGGAAACCGCACGCCACATCCTCAGGCCACGGATATGCGAGCGTTGCTGGAAGACCTTAGAATATTGGCCTCTCCATCTTTGCCGCGTGGCGTGGGTTTGTCCGTAGTTAACACCTTGCCGGATCAGGCGCTGATGCTGGATCCGGGGATGGTGCAGGATGCTTTGCTGAATCTTGTACTGAATGCTCGGGATGCCTGTGGCAGTTCGGGCCAGATCACCATAAGTGCGCATGCTATCGGTGAAATATGGGTTGAAGTGACCGTTTCGGACACTGGATCTGGGTTTTCGTCCGAGGCGCTCGAAAAGGCGCTGAACCCCTTTTTTACCACCAAAGGCAGTGACGGGTCCGGGCTGGGCTTGCCCATGGTGTATGACACCGTAAAACTCGCCGGTGGCGACCTGCATCTCAAAAACACGCCGTCTGGCGCGTCCGTTGTGCTACGGTTGCCTTATCGTCCCGCTCCACCTGTGCAAAACGGTCTGGTGCTGTTGGTTGAGGACAGTGAGGATTTGCGTGGTCAGTTTCGGGATATGCTGGTCGAGCTGGGCTTTGCCGTCATCGAAGCGAACTCGGTCGATGAAGCACTGGCGTTGATAGAAAGTGTTGAAAGCATTTCACTTGTCCTGTCTGATATTCGTCTGGAAGGAAGTGGTACCGGTCTGGATATTCTGAAACAGGTGAAGCCCGGATTATCGTGTATCCTTATGACATCTTTACCTAATTCTGACCCGTTGTATCAGCGCGCCCTTGCTTTGGCCCCGTTGTTGCGTAAACCGTTTTCGCAGGCACAATTGTCTGCTTTGATCCAAACCGAGGCCACCTGATGACGCAACCGCTTGTCACTATACTCGATGACGAGCCCGAAATTCGTCGCATTCTGACGGATGCACTGGAAGATGCCGGTTTCAGAACGCAGAGTTTTTCGCGGGCGCGTGAGTTTGAAGCTGCGCTCAATCGTGTGACGCCCGATGTCTGCCTCGTCGATTTGTCCTTGCCGGATACCGACGGGTTGGCTTTGGTTCATAGACTGGCGCTTGAGCAAGGCGCGGCAGTGATCATTGTTTCCGGGCGGGCGCAGGTTCAGGATCGTGTGACAGGGCTGGAGCTTGGCGCGGACGACTATATTACTAAACCGTTCGACCCAGCAGAAGTTGTGGCGCGGATCAGGGCCAGATTAAGGGCCCCTCGCAGTCAGACTTCACATTCGGACAGGGCCGAATTCAACGGCTGGACCGCTCATTTCGACCGTTACATTCTTGAGGATGGTTCCGGTGTTGAAACACCTTTCAGCCATGCTGAGGGCGAAGTGCTGCGTCTGTTTCTGGAAAGCCCCAAGCGCCTGATCAGCAGAGGGCAAATGCAGGAATCTCTGGGTGGCGCGGCGGGTGACAGTTTTGACCGGGCCATGGATGTTCGAATTTCAAGATTGCGTACCAAACTGGGCGAGGACCCAAAGAACCCGCGTCTGATCAAGACGATCTACGGCGCGGGGTACATATTTCTGGGTGATGTGAACTGGAAGTAAGTGCTGTCCAAGCTGTTCGATTCGCTCACGAGATGACGCAGGTCTTGGTGACAGCGATGTAAATTTGAAATAGCCTTCGAGGCATGAACACTGCACGTAGAGATGAAAATATTTAACGATGGAAATATTGGCGCTGTCCATTCCGGAAGTGATCTTAATTACCCCAAGACGTTTTGGTGATCATCGCGGGTTTTTTGAGGAAACCTACAACGCTGATACCTTTGCTTCCGAAGGGATAAAAACGGAATTTGTTCAGGATAATCATTCGCTTTCAAGCGCGGTGAACACTGTGCGTGGCATGCATTTTCAAGCACCACCAAGGGCGCAGGATAAACTGGTGCGCTGCGGGCGCGGTCGACTTTTCGACGTCGCAGTCGATATTCGCAAAGGTTCGCCCACATATGGCCAATGGGTCGGAGAGGAACTCAGCTTTGAGAATGGTCGAATGTTGCTGATCCCAGCGGGTTTCGCGCATGGATTCGTGACATTGGAGTCAGATACCGAGATCGTTTACAAATGCTCGGATACTTACGCTCCGGAAACAGAAGGCGCTTTTCGCTGGGATGATCCCGATATCGGAATTAATTGGCCGTTGAATGTTTCGGACCTGCAGCTTTCTGAAAAAGACCGAAACGCGCCATTCCTGCGCGACATTGAAACACCCTTCGTATTTGAGGACACGCCATGAAAATTCTGGTCACGGGCGGGGCTGGTTTCATCGGCTCTGCCGTTGTCCGTCGCGCGATTGCCGAAGGGCATTCGGTCGTCAATGTCGATGCTCTGACCTATGCGGCTTGTCTGGACAATGTCGCCTCTGTTGCGGATGCGCAGGGATACGGTTTTGAACACGCAGACATTCGCGATGCGACGGCGATGGCGACGATCCTGAAAACCCACCAACCCGATGCGATCATGCATCTGGCCGCTGAAAGCCATGTCGACCGTTCGATCGACGGCCCCGCAGCATTCATCGATACAAACGTGACCGGTACATATGTTTTGCTGGAAGCAGCGCGCGCCTATTGGATGGAAGCGGGCCGCCCTGAGAGTTTCCGTTTTCACCACATTTCAACCGATGAGGTTTTTGGCTCTCTCGGAGAAGCCGGGTTTTTCACCGAAGACAGCCCCTATCAGCCCAATTCACCCTATTCGGCCTCAAAAGCGGGTTCGGATCACCTCGTCCGGGCCTGGCGGGAAACCTACGGTCTGCCAGTGGTTCTCACCAATTGCTCCAACAATTATGGCCCTTACCAGTTCCCCGAAAAACTGATCCCCGTGGTCATTCTCAATGCGCTGTCCGAACGTCCGATCCCAATCTACGGCAAAGGAGACAATATCCGCGACTGGCTGCATGTCGAAGACCATGCCGAAGCGCTGTTGCTGGTGCTGGAAAAGGGCGAGTTGGGCCGCAGCTACAATATTGGTGGCGAGAATGAGATGACCAATCTTGATCTTGTCAGACTGCTCTGTTCGATTCTGGATCGATTGAAGCCGGGCAAAACGCCTTATGCCGATCAGATCACCTTTGTCACTGATCGCCCCGGCCACGATCAGCGCTACGCCATCGACCCGACGCGAATTCGCACTGAACTGAACTGGCGTCCTTCATACACGCCCGAAACAGGGCTGGAACACACGGTTCAGTGGTACCTGAACAACAGCGCTTGGTTGAACGCACTTCAAGCCCGCAACGGCGTGGGGGAACGTCTGGGAGTGGCCAAATGAAGGCGCTTGTGTTCGGTCATGGTGGTCAGGTCGCCACCGAATTGCGACGCCGCGCCAAAACATATGGCGTCACGATTGAGGCGTTGGATCGTTCCGCGGCGGATTTGTCTGATCCGTCCCAATGTGCGGCCAAGATTCTAAAAACAGACGCAGACGTGGTCATCAATGCAGCAGCCTATACAGCCGTAGACCAGGCTGAAGAAGAAAGAAATTTGGCGCAACGGATCAACGGGGATGCGCCCGGTGCAATGGCCCAAGCCGCCGCCGAGAGGGGCCTGCCTTTCCTGCATATCTCGACAGACTATGTTTTTGATGGCTCCGGCACGACCCCCTGGACCACTGACAGCCCGACCGGCCCGCTGGGTGCTTATGGTCAGACCAAACTGGACGGAGAACGCCAAATTGCGGCTGCAGGTGGTAAGTACGCCATTCTACGTACAAGCTGGGTGTTTTCGGCCCACGGAAAGAACTTTGTCAAAACCATTCTCAGACTGGCAGAGACCCGTGACAGGTTGACTATTGTCGCAGATCAGATTGGCGGGCCAACACCTGCGGCTGACATCGCCGATACGTTGCTTGCGATGGCCAAAACCGGCCTTGAGGCCGGAAGTGGCGTGTTTCATTATTCCGGTGCACCAGATGTCAGCTGGGCAGATTTTGCCCGCGAAATTGTTTCGCAATCCGGTCAGTCTGTTCAGATCGAAGACATCCCGACAAAAGAGTATCCAACCCCGGCCCCCAGACCGCTGAACTCACGTTTGGACTGCACGCGATTGACCGATTTTTTCGGAATCCCAAGACCAGACTGGAGAGTTGGTCTGGCCGAGATTTTAGGCGAATTGGAGTCAGCAAAAGGCTGAACCTTGAAAGGACAGATTATGCAGCGCAAAGGCATTATTCTTGCTGGTGGGTCCGGAACCCGGCTTTACCCGGTGACCATGGCGATCTCGAAGCAATTGCTGCCGATCTATGACAAGCCGATGATCTTTTACCCCCTGAGCGTTCTGATGCTGTCGAAGATCCGCGAGATCGCGATCATCACCACCCCTCAGGATAAGGACCAGTTTCAGCGTTTATTGGGAGACGGCAGCCAATACGGGCTGTCGCTGACATGGATCGTTCAACCTTCCCCTGATGGTCTGGCGCAAGCCTATACGCTGGCCGAGGATTTTCTGGCAGGTGCACCTTCGGCGTTGATCTTGGGTGACAACATCTTTTTTGGGCATGGCCTTCCGGATCTGTTGCTTGAAGCGGACCAACTGAAACGCGGCGGTACAGTGTTTGCATATCGCGTTGCCGATCCCGAACGATATGGTGTGGTGGATTTCGAAGGAAACAAAGCCCGGGCAATCATCGAAAAACCCAAGATTCCACCCTCGAACTACGCGGTAACCGGGCTTTATTATCTTGACGGCGACGCTCCGGCCCGAGCCCATGAAGTTAAACCGTCAGATCGTGGTGAGTTGGAGATTACATCGCTGTTGGAGATGTATCTGGACGAAGGTTTGCTGGATGTTCAGACCATGGGCCGCGGGTTTGCGTGGCTGGACACCGGCACACACGGATCTTTGCTGGATGCTGGCAACTTCGTGCGCACGATCACGGACCGGCAGGGGATGCAGACTGGAAGCCTTGATGAAATTGCTTGGGCCAACGGCTGGATTGACGACGAGACGTTAGAGGAACGCGCGCGCATGTTCGCGAAATCCACATATGGCGCTTATTTGCAGGGGTTGTTGAGCTAGGGCAATTTCTAAGCCAAAGCATAGCAGAAGCCGCCGGTCGATCCCGTCGTCAAGCCAAATCAAGAATAGTCCCAGCGATCCACAATCCTTTGTGAGCAGGCGGACGACGAAGGCGCAGCAAAGTGGATCGTCGGCTCACGTTCTATCTTCGGCCGACCCGAATTTCAGGCGGCGACCGCAGTGTTTGCAAGACGACGCAGGACCTCTCGGCCAGTTTCAGTAGGTGATCTATCTGATCCTGCGAAACACCCTTTGCGCCTTCAATGTCGATGGAAACATTCACCGCTTGAAACCCAACCGGAACGTTTCTGTCGACCATCAAGGTTCCGCGCACATCGACGTCTACGGCAACATGCACTTCCAGCTTTGCCAGAGGTATTCCAAGCAAGTTGGCGATCATTCTGGTTGCGCTGTCCAAACAGCCTGCGATGGCAGCGGCAAAGATTTCGCCGGGTACAGGGTAATCGCTCTCGCCACCGACGGCCTTGTGAACTCCTACTTTCAGGTTCATTGGCAATCCGGTTCCCAAGGTAACAGATGTGTAGAGTGGATCATCGGCAGCTGTATCCCGTGAACCTGTACTGGCGTGGTCCGTAATCTGAGCATTTTCAGGAGACTGATGGTACAGTGTGCGAAGCGGATGCTGGCGCGCCGCAATGCTCACGCGGTCAGCTCGCGTAACATTGGTTTGAAGGGTCTGAGACGTCATTTTTCTAGTCCTTCTTTCGCAGGTCTCGGCGGGTGCCTATGACCAAGGCACCGCGCTTCGACCAGAGATTTACTTCTTGTCGATGACGATTTCCGCGTATTCCGCAGGTACGCACATGAATCCGTCCGTGGCCGTATTCATTCTGTCGATCAGCGCAAGGATGTCGGCCTCCAGCGCGGATTTGCCTGCGCTGTCCAACGCCTGAAAGGCTTTGTGGACGGGTCCGTACCAGGTTCGAAACACGTCAACAAAATTGGCAGGTGAACGGTAGCGGAACGCAAAGCTGCGTTTGGCGATGGAAACCCGGCCCGCGTCTGCGAAGGTATCAGAGATCCATTTGTCATCCCCCCATTGCGCGGGAGAGCTCACACCCGCAGGCGGTGGGACATGCCGACCCAGCGTCTTGAAAAGCTGGCCAATGAAACCGGACGCCGTCCAGTTGGCCAGCCCAATTTTCCCACCTGATCGGGTCACGCGGACAAGTTCGCTGGCCGCCGTTTTCTGATCTGGTGTGAACATGACACCAAATGTCGACACCACCGCATCAAAGCTGGCGTCTTTAAACGGCAGCGCCTCGGCATCGGCACGCCGAAAGGTAACGGTATGACCCTCGGCCTCTGCCCTGTCGCGCCCTCGTTCAAGCAGGGCAGGAACGTAATCGGTCGAGGTTACATCGCACCAGCGACGCGCAAACGCCAATGTTGCATTGCCATTACCGGCGGCGACATCCAACACGCGTGCAGATGGTGCAAGGTCCATTGCTTCGGCCAGAGTTTCACCCACGATCTGCAGCGTGGTCCCGATCCTGGCATAGTCACCAGAGCTCCAGGCAGCATTCTGTTTGGCTTTGATGGCGTCGAAATTTGGTGTTTCAAGCCCTTGGGTTGCAGTCACATTCGCGTTCATTGATCTTCTCCCTATCGTGATGCAGGCCGTGCCCGCTGATGAGAAAAGATCTACAACCAGCCCCGAGACCATGCTTGAGGTCGGCTTGAGGATTTCATGAGGATTACTTGGAAAGGTTGAGGCGCTGCGCTAGCGTGTTCGAATGATCGCGAATTCCGGGGATCACAGCATGTTCCGCTTTGGAGAATTCGAACTGGACACAGGGGCGTTCGAGTTGCGCCGTGCGGGTCAGCCGGTCAAAGCTGAGCCGCGCGCATTGGAGTTGCTGTGTCTTCTTATCGATAATAGCGACCGGGTTATTGGGCGCGATGAAATCATCGAAAAACTGTGGGGTGGGCGTATCGTTTCCGAGGCGGCGATTTCGACATGTCTGAAAAGCGCGCGGCGGGCCGTGGGCGATGACGGCAAAACGCAGGCCTTAATCAAAACGGTACATGGGCGCGGCTTTCGCTTTGTAGGAGTGCTCGACCCGCAACCAAGTGCACCTAAGAGGGTGTCCGGTGATGCAAGCAATCTTCCATCGCTGATCATTCTCCCTTTGCAGGTCTTTGATGGTGATCCGATCCTGCAAGCTGCTGCGGACAATCTGGTTGAGACTTTAACCACGGTACTGACACGAATACCGCTGTTGTCCATCGTTTCAAGAACCGCGAGTTTTACGGTGAAAGACCAGGACATCGACTTCGCAGCGATACGCGAACGTTTTGGTGTCTGGTACATGCTTGAAGGCAGTTTGCAACGCACTAAGACCGGAATTCGCGCCAATTTCCAGCTTATCGAAACTCAAAGCGGACACCACCATTGGGCGCGCCGGATCGAGTGTTCAGATGGCCTGAGCTTGGCTGATGATCTGCTGGAAGCGCTTTTGCCACTGCTGGAGCCCCAGCTTGTCCGGGCGATGATGCAGGATTTGTCGGTGAACGAAGGTGACAATTCTGCTCGGTCTCTGACCTTGAAAGCGACAGGCGTGCTTTCACTGAAGGGATGGAACAAGGCGGCATTCGAAGAGGCTGCGGCTTTGCTTTCTGAGGCGTTAAAGCTTGAGCCGGATTTGGCGCTTGCACATGCCTATCTCGCCCTTGTGCTGGGATTGGGTCACAGGGTCGGCATATTGGCGGATCGTGACGCATTATTCCCGATCGTCACACAAGCAGCGGAACGCGCGATGGAACTGGATGGCCTGGATTCAACAATTCTGGGCATGACGGGTTGTGCGCTTGCGGATATCGGTGAACGTGATCAGGCCATTCCAATCCTTCAGCATGCTTTGGACCTGAACCCCGACAATGCGCAGGCCAGAACGGCGCTGGGGACTGTTTATTTGCTTGCTGGTCGGTTTGCCGAAGCCAATGCTGACCTGACGGCCGGGATTTCAGCCAGTCCAATGGATCCACGCCGGGCAATTTGGGGATCGGCCCTCGCCATGTCTGCTTTGATGATGGGCGATACCGAGAAAGCTGTAACAGAGATTGAGAATGCCCGTCGTGCGGATCCGAGAAATCACATTCCATGTGTTATTGACGCCATCGTTCAACTTTGCAGGAACCAATCGGAACAAGCCAGCCAAGCCTTGAACTCTGCCCTGAAAACCCGCCCGGACTTAACGGAACGTGAGCTGAAATCTCTGGTCGGTAAAGGATTTCTAGAGCGTCTGGAGCCGTTGCTGGAAGACGCGAAGCTGTCATCTCAACCACGGAACGAACGGCGCTAGCACCTTCGTCACAAAGTGAACGCTGTTACTCGTCCATCCATTATTTCGCTTCGCCGATCCCCTAATGCGCTTTTGCGCTTGGGGGGGCGGCGACCGGGAGTTTCCGGAAACGTACTAGGGGAATTGCTCTGGCAGCAGGGCGACAGGCAGGTTTTGATAGCAGACCGGCCGCAGAAAACGGCGGATCGACAATGTGCCGACCGATGTGGCCCCGAAATTGGTCGAAGCCGGGTATGGACCGCCGTGAACCATGCTGTCACACACCTCGACCCCTGTGGGGAAGCCATTGGCCAACACGCGCCCGGCCTTTCGTTCGAGGATCGGCAACAAGGACCGCGCCGTATCCATGTCGTCCTCGTCCATATGCAGGGTACAGGTCAACTGACCGCGCAAACTGCGTGCGACTTCGAGCATTTCGTCGGGGGTGTCTGCGGCCACAATGATGCCCAGCGGGCCAAACACTTCTTCCGCGAGGGTTTCGTTGGCCAGCCACGTCGCAGCACTGGTTCGATACAGGTAGGGGGTCGCGTTGCGCTGATCGCACATCGAAGTCAGAACCGCCTGAACGCCATCTGTCTCTGCGACCCGGGTTTGACCGTTGCGATAGGCTTCAGCAATGCCGTCGGTCAGCATTGTCTGAGCCGGAACCTCGGTCAATGCGGCCTGTGCTGTATCGGCGAAACGATCCGCTGCATTCCCAGCCAGCATCACAACAACGCCCGGGCTGGTGCAAAACTGACCTGCACCCATCGTCAGCGACCCAGCCCAGCCTTTGGCCACGTCCTCACCTCGGTTCGTTAGCGCGGCATCGAGCATGAACATCGGATTGACTGATCCAAGCTCGCCAAAAAACGGAATTGGTTCGGGACGCGCCGCGCACAGGTCGAACAGGGCGCGGCCTCCAGCAAGCGATCCGGTGAAACCAACGGCCTTGATCAACGGGTGCTGCACCAAGGCTGATCCTACAGCTTGGCCACCATCCTGGATCAAGCTGAAAACACCCGGATGTACGTCGCAGCGCTGGGCGGCGGCGTGGATTGCTTCGGCGATGATCTCGCCGGTACCAGGATGGGCGCTGTGGCCTTTGACGACAACCGGGCAGCCCGCAGCCAACGCGGCGGCTGTGTCGCCCCCGGCGGTTGAAAACGCCAACGGGAAATTTGAAGCACCGAATACCGCAACCGGTCCAATCGGGCGCTGGATCATTTTCAGGTCGGGGCGGGGCAGGAGTGCACGATCCGGCAGCGCGCCGTCATGGCGGCGGTCCAGATATTCACCGCTGAGGATATGCGTCGCAAACAGCCGTAGCTGGCCCGATGTGCGACCGCGCTCACCTTGTAGCCGAGCCTCGGGCAGGCCGGTTTCCTGTGAGCCGATCTCGGTAATTGCATCGGCACGCGCCTCAATCTCGTCAGCAATGGCATTCAGGAAAGCAGCACGGTCTTCCCGGGTGGAATAGCCATAGCTCCAGAATGCCTCCTCTGCGGTCCTTGCGGCTGCATCGACATCTGAAACGCGGCCTGTTGAGAAGTCATAAGACGGCCCATGCGCGGGTTGCGACGCAAAGAACTCATCGCCAGTCATCCAGTTGCCGGCGATCAGATGTTTGCCATGTGGAGTGGAGGTCATTTTGGCCTCATGAATCGGGATGTTCGACCCAATGGATATTGTATCCAAAAATTGAACATACAAGACACGCGTCAGGAATCCTCTGTCTGGCGTTTCGCAACGATCATATCCAGAAGTTGTTCCTTGGTCCGACGAATATGATGCATTAAGCCTTCGCAGGCCTCATCCACTTTGCCCTCTTGGGCCAGCCGCAGAAGGTCACGATGTTCCTTCTTGGCGGGTTCGCGCTGTTTCATCACGCTCAGGTGCATCCGTACATAGCGGTCCGATTGCAGGTTGACGCGATCCAGCAGCTCATTGGTCAGCTTCCGCTGCGAGGCTGCATAGAGCGCCGAGTGATATTGATAGTTCAATATCCCCCATTTACCGACGTCATTTTCGTCGTATGACGCCTCCATTTGCGTCAGGATTTTTTCGCAACGGGCAAAATCGTTGGTCGTCATGTTCGGGATGGCCCGGCGGAACAGGTCCACTTCGATCAGGATGCGGAGGTCGAAAATCTCAGCTATTTCGTCGAGGGAATGCTTGGTAACCGAGCCGCCGCGATTGTTGGCCCATTGGATCAGACCCTCGGCATTCAGACGCTTCAGCGCTTCGCGGATTGGCATGCGCGAGACATCGTATTCCTCTGCCAGCGCTTCCTGCCGGATTGCCTCACCTTCGGCAAGTTCGCCGCTCAGGATACGCTCACGCAGATCATTTGCGATGACGTCGGGTAGGCTTTGTTTCGTGATTGCGCGTTTACCTGCCATTTCAAATTTCCCGCCGCGTTTTTTGGATACAATTACCGATAACCAATGACCTTTCCAAGTCGAACGTACATTTCGACCTGCTAGGAAGAGTTTGGGAAATCCAAATCTGCTGGTGGCTCCTGCATACAAGGTGCTTTAGTAGGCTCAAATTGCCGTGTTCAACTGAAGACACCGGTATTCCTTCGCATCTCAAAAAACGCGCGACGGCTGCTTTCAGACACCCCACGTGTCGGACAAACGATACCCGCCTGGCCATGGGTCATCAGGGTCCAGCATATGTTGATGAATGCCGGTAATCCAACCGCGACCGCTGATTTCCGGAATGATTGCAGGGCGCCCACCCACTTGTGCAGTGTCAATGATGCGACCGGTAAATTGCGACCCGATAATCGAGACGGCTTCAAAGGTTTGTCCGGGTTTCATCAGCCCCTTTGCCGCCATCAGCGCCATCCGGGCAGACACCGCCGTACCCGTTGGCGAGCGGTCTACTTTGCCGGGCTGGATTGCCACGGCGGACTTGCCGGTTAGCCCGGTTTCGGTTTCACTCAACGGGCCGCAGAATGCACAGAATGAAATATGATTCCAGTCCGGGTTTTCGGGATGCGAGAACCCAAGCTGTTCATTGGCTGCGTTAGTGATCGTTACCCCCAACCGGGCAATATCGCGGGCCTCATGCTCGACGATTTCAAAGCCCAGCTTCCGGGCATCGACGACCACGAAACTGTCGCCGCCATAGGCCGTATCCACTGAGATCGATCCCAGACCCGGTACTTCGAGAGGGACGGACAGCTTGTCAGCGAAACTGGGCAGGTTCTGCACGAATATGCGTTGTGCTTTGCCATCGCGGCATTCCGCCCGCACCCGGACCAACCCGCCCGGTGCCTCAAGCACCATATGGGTCTCCGGCTCCTGCATCGGGATGATGCCACCATCCAGCAATACGGTTGAAACACAAATTGAATTTGATCCGGACATGGGTGGCGTGTCTTCGGGTTCCATGATGATCCAGGCGGCGTCTGCCTCGGGGTGTTTCGGCGGCACCAGAAGATTGACATGGCGGAATACACCGCCGCGTGGTTCGTTCAGCACGAAATTGCGAAGGGTCTGGTCCTGTGCAATGAAACTGCGCTGCGCCCAAAGTGTGTCGCCCGGTGGCGGAGCGACGCCTCCGACGATGACATCCCCTACTTCCCCTTCGGCATGGGCTGAAATCACATGTACGGTTTTGCTGCTGCGCATTTGGTTCCTCAGCTACATTGTGCAACTGACGCGCCCGGCGCGTCGAGTGTATTAACTGCTTCATCCGCAGCGGATGCCAAAGCGGTGCTGCCCAAAAAGTGCCACTCGGTGTATCCTTTCAGCGATACGTCTACCTTTTAATCAATAAACGCGATGCGTATCACGAGGAGGATTCCCGATCAGAAGCGAGTGGATGCGTAAGGTGTCATGTCGAGTTTCGGTTTGGTGTCAGTGATCAAATCGGCAACCAGCTCTGCTGTGCCTGCGGATTGAGTCAGCCCCAGATGGCCGTGACCAAAGGTATAGAGAACCTGCGGCGCACGGCGCGCGCGGTCGATCACCGGCAGGCTGTCGGGCAGTGACGGGCGGAAACCCATCCATTGCGTGCCGCCTTCCAGGTTCAGGTCGGGCATGAACCGTCCGGCTTTGGCCAGCAGCGTATCCGCGCGCTTGAAATTGGGTGCAAGTTTCAGGCCCCCCAACTCGACCGCTCCGCCGATACGCACACCGCCGTTGATCCGCGTTGCAACAAAGCCGTGCCCTTCAAAAGTCAAATGAGTGCGTAGGTCAAAGGCACCTTCGGGCAGGGTGGTGTTGTAGCCGCGTTCCGTCTCCAGCGGAATGTGGTCCCCCAGGGTTTTCGCCAGAAGGTGAGACCAGGCTCCGGCGGCGATAATCACTTGTTTCGCGTTGATTTCACCATTCGTAGTGGTCAGGTGCACCCCTGTGTCGGTCGGTGTCAATGCGGTGATCACTGTGACCTCAACCTGTCCTCCACGTGACAGGAACCGTTCGGCAAGATGCCCGGTCCAGCGCGCAGGATCGACGGTGTTCATCCAGGTGGGCGTAAAGCCTGCATGCGTAAATCTTCGGCTTAGCCCGGGCTGGATCTCGGCAATCGCGTCGGGGCCGTCCAGTAGTTCAAAGGGGATGCCGTGATCCTTGCGCAGGTTCCATTTGGGCAGGCTGGCGCGAAATTCGGCTTCGCTCTCGAACAACTGCAATTGGCCTTCGCGTTGCATCAGTGTTTCGCCATCCACATCCGTAATCTGACGTTCCAACGCCGTGCGGCTGTGATCCATCAGTGCGGCCTGCGCTGACACCGATGCCGTGTAACGATCCCGCCAGCTGGCCCGCCAGAACTGCAGCATCCATGGCGCGATGTTCAGAGCATAAGCGGGGGGAACCGACAAAGGCCCCAATGGATCAAACAACCATTTAGGGGCCTTGCGCATGATGCCCGGTGTGGCCAGTGGCACGATTTCGGTGAAGGCGAAAGCTCCGGCATTGCCTTGTGACGCTCCTGCCGCGACACCTTCGCGGTCCAGCACCAGCACCTGCCTGCCTCGCTTTTGCAGTTCAAGCGCCGCGCTGATCCCGATGATACCAGCGCCGATCACAATTATTTCCGCCTGGGTGTCTTGCTGCATGGCCAGAAAATCTCATTTCATGGTTCGGTCCCGGGGGCCAGATCGTGCCTGTCCCCAGTTATAAGTCAGAGGTATATCCCCCTGCGGAACGGATCGTTCTGCGCGAAAAACAATGTGCTTTCGGCCATGATATGCGCCTGCCCGGTCAGTGTTGGGATGACCCCACCATTAGGACCCGGTTGATAGCTGAGCCGATATGGGCTGCCGATCACGCTTTCCTGAATGATCTCTTCACCGGGGGCGAGAACACAATCCGCTGCCAGACAGGCCAGACGTGCCGAGCTACCAGTCCCACATGGGGATCGGTCGTATTGATCGTCCGGGCACAGTACAAAATTGCGGCTATGAATGTCTTTGTCAGGGGATTTGTCCTGCAGGATCACGTGGTCCACCAGTTCCCCGTTTTCACCACGCACACCTTGCGCGATACAGGCCTCGCGGATGGCGATGGTCAGATCGGTCAGGGCACGGATGTTGCTTGATTCCACGGCAATCGGGCTGGGATCGACAATGAAGAACCAGTTGCCGCCATAAGTAAGATCTCCGGTCACGATCCCATGGCCTTCCACCTTCACTGAAACGGATGCCTGCACCCGGCGACTTTCGATGTTGGTCACGCGCACGGTATTGGCGTCCACCAACTCCACCGCGATAACACCAGCCGGGGTTTCGACCTTATGAGTACCAGAAGTGATCCGGCCTAGATGGGCCAGAGTGACGGTCAGGCCAATTGTGCCATGCCCGCACATTCCAAGAACGGCGTCGGCATCGAAATAGATCACTCCGGTTTCACAGGATGTGTCTTCAGGTTTTACCAGAAGCGCCCCGACCATGCCGGGTTGGCCGCGAGGTTCCAATAACACCGATTTGTAGAACGCCTCATGCTCGGTAGCCAGGCGCTGTGCGCGTTCTGCCAACGAGCCCGGCCCCAGATCGGGGCCGCCGTCGAGGATGACCCGCGTGGGCATTCCTCCGGTGTGACTGTCAATCACACGCATTCAGCAATGACCCCACCCTGGCTGGACCAGTCGGCGAACCAGGTGCGGAACAGGCTGTATTGCTGTTCGCAATAGTTGCGCTGGGCGTCCGTTAGTTCGTCGGTTTCGTTGAAGTGCAAGCGGTATTCCTCTTCGCCGTTCAGAACCAGCAAGTGTTTGTAATACAACACCAGATCGGTGCCTTCGTCAAAGCTGGCCAGCACGCCAAAGGCTTCTTCCAACTCGCGGGCACGCGTCCGGGCTTCGGCATGACCGGCGGCCGCTTTTTGACACAATGCGGCCAGCAGAAGCGCCTCTTTGGGCAAGGCAGTGCCAATTCCGGTGATCGAGCCGGTGGCGCCGCAATTGACGAAGCCGTGGTAGACTTCGGTGTCCACACCGACCATCAGCGTCACCTGATCATCTTTCGAGGTAATATGCTCTGCCGCATAGCGCAGGTCGCTTTTGCCACCGAATTCCTTGAACCCTACCAGATTGGGGTGTTCGGCCCGCAGGGCAAAGAACAACTCTGCCCGGGTTGCAAACCCATAGACCGGGCTGTTGTAAATGATGGCCGGAACGTCTGGTGCGGCGGATAGGATCGCCTTGAAGTGATTTCGTTGGGCTGCGATGGACGACCCGCGCGACAGAACGCGAGGGATGACCATGAGCCCCGCAGCGCCAACCTGTTGCGCATGCGCGGCTAGAGCCACCGCTGATTTTGAATTAATCGCCCCAGTGCCGACGACAACAGGCAAGCCTGCCTCAATCAAGCGCTCGACGCCTTCCATTCGTTCCGCATCTGACAGCAATGGCCAATCGCCCATCGAGCCGCAATAGACAACGGCGGACATGCCTGCCGCGATCATTTCCTTGCCCTTCTGTACCAGAGTATCGAAGTCCGGTGTCCGGTCGACTTTGCAAGGTGTCATCAGGGCTGGCATGGTGCCGGTGAAGATATTCTGGGACATTGAGAGAGCCTTCCTTACGGTTTCAAGGGCCGTAGTGTTCAGCGCACATTGGCTACGTATTTGCGAATGTTTCTGGATTTTGCATTGCCGAAGATCTGCCAGGTTGGGCAGATCTTTTCCGTCACACCCTGACGGAAACAAACAATTCGGTCTGGCACATCACGTGCGAAATCCATCTGGTTTGTGAAACAGATCACTGTCATGCCTTTTTACCCCATTCAGCGGCGCGTTTCCTGAACATGTGATCCCTTTTGAATTAGACGTCGCCTGCGTTCATACAGGATAATGTATCCAAAAACCAATAATATTTGATTGGAGTTTTTCCAAAGTGTGCTGCCACTCAAGTGTCGAGCAGATCGCCAACTTTTTCATACACGCTTTCGCATTCATCGTTTTCCACCATTTCCATTCCAATCCTCTAACCCCGAACCAAGTGCCGTATGGTGCGAAGCGAGGGCCGATGTGCGGCTGAGTTCTTTCGTTATTGACTGTCCTTCCTAGTGCCATTCATCCGGCATCGCCGCTTTGCGATCAGAAACGAAGGCTTCCAAAGCCGATCGAACACTGGGTTTCATTTCTGGTTGCTGGTAATCGTCCAACATGTGACGCCATCGGGCAGAAGCGCGCTGATCCGAGGTGCGTGCGCCTTTCTCGACCCAGGTCTCATAAGGACCTGCGTCTGATATCTGTGGCTCGAAATTGGCCGAGGTATAGTGGCGCAAAGTGTGGCTGGTGGACAGAAAGTTCTCACCCGGGCCGGTCTCAAAATAGGCATCACGGCCAAAGTCTTCGTCCGCGGTTTCGAACCCTTGCAGCAGTTTCAGCATCGCGCCGCAATGGTCGAGATCCATCACGAACTTTTCGTAGGACATGACAAGACCACCCTCGAGCCAGCCGGCCGCGTGCCAGACCTGGTGCGCCCCGGACAGGAGCGTGGCCCACATTGCGCCGGTGCTGTCCTGCATCGCCTGACCGTCCGGAGCATTGGACGCCGTGATCTGCCCTCCACCAGATCGTACCGGTACACCCAGCCTTCGCCCAAGCTGGCTCAGGGCCATTGTCGTCATGTTTGCTTCGGGGGAGCCAAAGGTCAGCGCGCCGCTGCGTAGGTTCATCGTTGAATGGAAGCTGCCAAAAACAACCGGACAGCCGGGTCGAACCAGTTGTGTCAGGGCGATCCCTACCATTGCTTCGGCCAATGTCTGCGCCGCGACGGCGGCGGGCGACAGCGGCCCCATGGCACCCGCAAATATCGCCGGGGAAACGCAGACACATTGGTTCGCATCGGCATAGACACGCAACGCGCCTGACATGGTGTGGTCGTAGATCAACGGCGAATTGACGTTGATATTGGCTTGCATGACAGCGTTGTTTTTGACGAAGTCACGCCCGAAAACCAATCTGGCCATTTCGATACTGTCCAGTGCCCTTTCGGGGGCGGTCACGGACCCCATGAAGGGTTTGGCCGACAGGGTGAGATGCGCCAGCAACATGTCCAGATGACGTTTGTTCACCGGCACATCGGTCGGCTCTACCACAGTGCCGCCAGAATGATGCAGGGCAGGGGAGATGTAGGCGAGCTTCACGAAATTGTGGAAATCCTCCAGCGTGGCATAACGCCGACCTCGGGACAGATCGCTCACAAATGGTGAGCCATATCCGGGCATCAGAACCAGATTGTTCCCGCCCAGGGTCACTGTGTGTCTGGGGTCGCGGCCATGAAGTTGAAACTCAGCAGGGGCGGTGGCGCATATTTCGCGCACGTGTCCCGGCTCAAAGCGAACCCTTTCGCCTTCAACCCGTGCCCCGGCCTGAGCGAATAAGTCCAAGGCATCCCTGTCTCCACGAAACTCAATGCCGATTTCATCAAGTACCCAATCCGCCTGTTCTTCAATTCTTGCCAGAGCTCGTTCCTCCAAAAGATCGTAGGCCGGAATCCGGCGCCCTCGGAAAGACGAGGGTTCAAGCGGTGTATTGTGCCGAGACAGGCGGCGACGGTGTGTTTTGCGCCGACGACTTTCTGACGTCACAAGATCCGACGTTGTGTTCAAACGTCCCAACGCTTTCCCTCCGCTTCGAAAGAACCGGGGATCAGTTTGCATGTCAAAAAAGCGCTGAAAATCGAAAATATCTTTTCGCGATGTATAAAAAATTTATACACAAGATTATGCCCAGCCACTTTCGCCATCATGACCTTCTCAGGCTTTTCGTAGAAATCGCTCGCTACCCGAGCTTTTCTGAGGCGGCCGGTGCGCTGAACATGACCAAGGGCGCGATCAGCTATCAGATCAAGACGCTTGAAACCGATCTGGGGTTAACCCTTTTTCGGCGCACAACGCGCGGAGTGGCTTTGACAGGTGAAGGGCTCAAGCTGTTGGCGGTCTGTCAGGTCCCTTATCAAGAGATTGAAGCCGGATTAAAGGAGATCAAGCAAGCCGTGTCGCGTACGCTGACGGTTGGAGTTTCGACCTATTTCGCAGCCCGTTGGCTGTCGCCCCGGCTGATGTCGTTCATGCAGTCACATCAGGACGTGCAACTGCGGATTCAACCGATGATTCAGTTTTCCGAGTTCGAGATGCAAGATGTTGATCTGGCCATCAGGTGGGGCCATGGACGCTGGAGCGACGGTGACGTAACGCTGTTCATGCCCCTGCGTTCCTTTCCGGTCGGCAATCAGGAGGCCGCGGAACAGGTCGCATTTTTCGGAATTGAGGGCGCGATGTCCAGTTTGACCCTTCTGCGAGACCGTGATGACAGCAACGCTTGGTCAGAATGGTTGAACGCGGCGGGTCTGCCTCAGCAGAGCCGAAGGGACGTGCTGATTGTACCGGATCCAAATGTGCGGGTCCAAGCCGTGATCGACGGTCAGGGAATTGCTTTGATGGATAATCTTGTAATGGGTGAGTTGAATGACGGAAAACTGGTTCGGCTTTCCGATACCGAACTTCCGAACTACGGGTATTTCATCGTTCGGCCGCCCCGCGTTGCAGCCGCGGAAACCGTACAGGTGTTTTCCGACTGGCTTCTGCATCAGCTCTGACCGGTAATTTGGTGCTTTTGAATGCGAGTTCAGTTCTTTCGAGAAGTCGTCTTTGCGAAAGAACGGTACATTGTGATCCTTGTTAGGCTGCTCACTAAATCCATACGCCTAGTCTGGTGATGTGCACGGTCGCAGGCAAGCCGGCGCCGAAAACACTTTTCAGGCGAGACGGGGCCCTTTGTGTCGGTTTCAATTGCGGCTCGTCTGTCCTGTTCACTTACAGGTTTTGCACCCCGTGCACTGTCAGTGTACTGACCAAATCGGCATAGTCTTCGCGCGCTTTGGCACCCGCACCTGTGTTCCACATATAGTACCAGTTCAGCATCCCAAAAACCGACATGGTAGCACCGCGCAGCTTGTCCTGATCACCTTCAAACGACGCGGGTGCCAGTTCATTCAGGATGTCGCGAACAAAATTCACCAGATCGCGCTGATAGTTTCGCAGTCGTTTTTGCTGCTCATCCGTAAGCGTGCTCATCCCGCTGATCTGCACCCGATGCTCGTCATCTGCGCCCTGATAGGCAAAGAGAATTTCACGCACCGCCTTACGCAGCTTTTGATCTGGGGAAAGACCGTTCAGATCCACATTGCAGATTCGGTCGCGCAGTTCGCGCAGATAGGTTTCAAGGATGTCATACAGAATGGCATCCTTGCTGTCATAGTAGTGGTAGATGTTTGCTTTTGAGATTCCGCACTCTTTGGCCAATACGGTCATGGAAGCACGGTCAAACCCCTGATCAGCGAACACTTTGGCCGCCGTTTTCAGGATTTGCTGCCGTTTCTGGTCGTGGTCTTTGGCGATTGTCCGGGCCACGGCTTATTCCTTGTCGCGATTGTCGATGACGCGCTTCGCCTTGCCCTGTGAGCGTTCGACGTCGCCGGGGTCACCTACAACAATTTCCGTGGAAACGCCAACGACGTCCTTGATCCGCTTGGTCAGCATCCGCGCTGCCGCCGTTTTTGACAGCTCATCTGCTGAATCCAGTGAGGCTTCGACAAAGACCCGCATGGCATCCATACGACCGGATTTGTACAACTCGATCTGATAGTAGGGGGCAAGGCCGCCTGTCGCCATGACCTGCTCTTCGATCTGGCTGGGAAAGACGTTGACCCCGCGCAGGATCATCATGTCATCGCTTCGCCCCGTGATCTTGGCCATCCGACGCATGGACCGCGCCGTTCCGGGTAACAGGCACGTTAGGTCGCGTGTGCGGTACCGGATCATTGGCAGCCCTTCTTTGGTGAGGGTCGTGAACACCAGCTCTCCGGTTTCGCCGTCAGGCAGGACCTCTCCGGTGGCGGGGTCGATGATTTCCGGTAGGAAGTGGTCTTCCCAGATCACCGGGCCGTCCTTGGTTTCAACGCATTCGTTGGCCACCCCGGGGCCCATAATCTCGGACAGGCCGTAAATGTCCACGGCATGCATATCAAACGCGGCCTCAACCTCGGCCCGCATGGCGTCGGTCCAGGGCTCTGCACCGAAGACGCCAACCTTCAACGAGCTTTCGCGTGGGTCCAGACCCGCCTTGTGGAACTGCTCAAGGATATTGAGCATATAGGACGGGGTAACCATGATCCCGTCGGGGCGGAAATCGTTGATCAGGCTGACCTGCTTTTCTGTTTGACCACCGGACATGGGAACCACGGTCGCGCCGAGACGCTCGATTCCGTAATGGGCGCCCAGCCCGCCGGTAAACAACCCATAACCATAGGCGTTGTGCACCATATCGCCCTTGCGTAATCCCGAGGCACGCAGGGAGCGCGCGCCCAGGTCTGCCCAGTTGTCGATATCATTCTTGGTGTAGCCTACCACCGTAGGTTTGCCCGTCGTACCGGACGAAGCGTGCAGGCGAATGATCTCGCTACGTGGAACCGCGAAAAGACCGAAGGGATAGTTGTCACGCAGATCGTTCTTGTACGTGAACGGAAACTTCGCGAGGTCAGACAGCTGTTGAAGGTCTTCAGGATGCACGCCAGTCTCGTCAAACCGTTGTCTATACATCGGCACGTTGTCATAGGCATGACGTACGGCCCACTTCAGGCGATCAAGCTGCGTGGCACGAATTTCGTCGATCGAGGCGATCTCGATCGGGTCCAGATCCGCTTTGTTTGGGGTAAGGTCTTCCATCGCGTAACTCCTCCAGTCGCGAAGCTATTCTTCGAAATTATGACCACCAACAGCGCGCGAGATGCCGCGAAACTCGGCGATCAAAGTGTTGTCTTGATTGGTGACGTGGACGTCGTAGATGCCGTTGCGCCCGGTCACAGTGACCTCGGTCGCGGTGGCTGTCAGACGGTCGCCGTTCTTTCCGGGGGCCAGATAGCTTATCATCGTGTGCTGACCGACTGTTGCCACGTTTCGGCTGTTGCAGGCGAACGCAAACGCACTGTCTGCCAGGGCATGGGTGACGCCCCCATGACAAATGCCGTGTCCGTTGCAGTGATTGGACGCGATTGTCAGGGTCAGGATCGCATGGCCTTCATCGACCTCGGCAATCTTCATCCCAAACCATTTGCTGGCTTCGTCATTTGCCCACATTGCGGCGGCGGATTTTTCGGCGCGTTCCTTTGGCGTCATTTTCAACGTCCCTGAAAATTTGGTACGCGTTTTTCCAGGAAACTGGACACGCCCTCTGCATAGTCAGCGCTTTCACCGCAGGTTTTCATAGCGTCAGCTTCGATCTCAAGCTGATCACTCAGCGACGTGGTGGCCGCGGTTTGAATGCACTTTTTTGTCAGACCCAACCCAAGGGTGGGGCCATTGGCGAATTGCTCTGCAAGGGCGCGCGCCTCTGTCATCAGTTGATCATCTGGCAGCGCCTTCCAGATCAGCCCCCAGTCTTCGGCCTGTTGGGCCGGAAGGGGTTGGGCTGTCAGGGCCAGCCCCTTGGCGCGGGCCTCTCCCAACAGACGGGGTAGGTGCCAGCTGCCTCCGGTGTCCGGTATCAATCCAACCTTGGAAAAGCTTTGAATGAACTTTGCGCTTTCTCCGGCCAGAACCATATCGCAGGCCAGTGCCAGGTTCGCTCCCGCGCCCGCGGCGACGCCGTTTACAGCGCAGATTACCGGAAAGTCCAAAGACCGGATCAGCCTCACCAAAGGTGCGTAAAAGGTGCGCACGGTTTTTCCCAGATCGGGCGGGCAATCCATTTTTGACGGGTCGCGGTCGCCCAGGTCCTGACCTGCGCAAAAACCGCGTCCGGCTCCGGTCAGCAAAATCGCACGGGCCCCATTATCGCGCGCGATTTTCAAAGCGTCCTGAAGGGCAATATGCATTTCTTCATTGAACGAGTTCAGCTTGTCGGGACGGTTCAGGGTTATTTCGACCCAGTTCCCATGATCTTTTGCAAGAATCGTATCTCTCATGACGGTCTCATCTGTTCTCGTTTCAACTTAATCATTGCATTAACCGAACGGTTGGTCAATATATAAACCAGAACCGAATCTGGACCGATCAAAGGGATGGCAAATGTTGCAGTCGTCGCTGGTGAGCGTTGAATTTAAGGGCGACGTGGCGTGGGTCACGATTGACAACCCGCCTGTAAACGCGACCTCGACCGCGGTTCGGCAAGGGCTGTCTGACGCGGTTGATGCCGTCAAAGGCGCGCGTGTGGCCGTGCTGCGCTGCGCTGGACGCACCTTTATCGCAGGCGGCGACATGTCCGAGTTCGACGCGCCACCGGTTGAGCCACATTTGCCTGACGTTGCACAGAAGATCGAAGACAGCGAGGTGCCGTTTATTGCCTGTATGCACGGAAATGTGCTGGGCGGCGGGTTCGAGATCGCCATGGCCTGTACCTGGCGGATTGCGGCGCCGGGTACTGGATTTGGTCTGCCAGAAGTCAATGTGGGCCTGATCCCGGGGGCAGGGGGCACGCAACGCTTGCCGCGCCTCGTCGGAATGGAGGCTGCAATCGACATGGCCTGTTCCGGCAAAATCATCAAAGCCGAGGCTCTTGCCAAGCTCGGGGGTGTTGACCTTATTTCCGAGGATCCAAAGGTCGCCATATTGGACTTTGTTGCGGACCTGCCCGAACGACCAGCTCCTGTCAGCCAGCGGGCTGTGGCTGAGTTCGCGCCTGATCTGCTGGAGGTCAGTCGCCAAGCCCTGAGGAAACGCGCCAAGGGGCAGCAATCACCGCTGGAAAACCTGACTGCGCTGAGCTGGTCTGCTGAGCCATATTCGAAAGCGCAACCGAAAGAGCGTGCTCGCCACTTGGCATTGCGCCAAAGCGCTGAAAGTCGTGCATTGCGCCACGCCTTTTTTGCGGAACGCAGTGTGTCCAAACCGTCGTTGATCAAGGGCGCAGGCGCGCGTGACATCACTCGGATCGCCGTTGTCGGTGGGGGGCTTATGGGGGCGGGAATTGCAACCGCTGTGCTGAATGGTGGGTTGTCGGTCACTTTGATCGAGCGGGATCCTGATGCCGCGGCGGCCGCCCACAACCGGGTTGAGGGCTTGCTGCGAGGTGCCGTCAATCGGGGAAAGATGACCGAGGCGCAACTTCGGGATCACCTCGCCGCCTTTCGTGCCGCGGACACATATGCGGAAGCA
This sequence comes from Ruegeria sp. E8, assembly GCF_056533985.1. Lineage (NCBI taxonomy): Bacteria > Pseudomonadati > Pseudomonadota > Alphaproteobacteria > Rhodobacterales > Roseobacteraceae > Ruegeria > Ruegeria sp. E8. The sequence continues at coordinate 261,269 of NZ_JBQFOY010000005.1, read as the reverse complement.
GCTGATGCACAGCTGGCAATTGAAGCGGTCTTTGAAGACCTACCCGTCAAACAGCAGGTGTTTGCGGAATTGGCCAGCCATATGCACCCTGATGCAATTCTGGCAACCAATACGTCCTATCTGAACCCCGTCGAGATATTCGACGGTATTGAAAACCCATCTCGTTGCATCGGTCTGCACTTCTTCAGCCCTGCCCATGTCATGAAGCTTTTGGAGATTGTGCATACTCCGCATACATCTCCCGAAGTTATTGCGACCGGGTTTGCGCTGGGAAAAAAGCTCCGCAAGGTTTCGGTTCTGTCCGGGATTTGCGATGGTTTTATTGGCAACCGCATGTTGGCCGCCTATCGGCGCGAGGCCGATTACCTGCTGGCGGATGGTGCGTTGCCCTATCAAGTGGACCAGGCGATGCGGGCATTTGGAATGCCGATGGGTCCGTATGAGTTGCAGGATTTGACCGGTCTTCAAATTGCCTGGGCCAATCGCAAACGCAATGCCGCGACCCGAGACCCAAACGAACGCTATGTTACAGTCGCTGACAAGCTTTGCGAGATGGAGCGCTTCGGCCAGCGTGTTGGCAAAGGGTGGTATCGCTACGAAGATGGAAATCGCAAGCCGATCCGCGATCCCGAAGTCGAAGCGTTGATTGAGGCCTATTCTGCCAAGCAGGGTGTCTCTCGCCAGGCCTATTCGGCAGAAGATATCACTTCTCGCATACTGGCCGTTCTGGTCAACGAGGGTGCTTTGATCATCGAAGAAGGGATCGCCGAAAACGCTGAAGCCGTCGATATGGTTCAGATCCATGGCTACGGCTTCCCACGTTGGAGGGGTGGGCCGATGAATTATTGCAACGAAATCGGAACCAACGAGGTGCACGCAAATATGCTAACCGCAGCGAATGAAAGCCCTGGATCGTGGCGCGTCGCGAGCCGTTTTGGAAACCACTAACATGTTGATAGTTACAAAAGTGACCATTAACGCATTCCTGAGTCATGTTTCGTAGGGAGGAGACAGAACCATGAAACTAGCCAACTTGAGCACACTATTGGCCTCAGCCGCGCTCGCCGTTTCGGGCACCATGGCGTTGGCGGCGGATTACACGCTGACCATTTCCAGTTGGGCACCGCCGACCCATGGCATCAACGCCAAGATGTGGCCGAAATTCGTCGAGATGGTTGAAGAGGCCACCGATGGTCAGGTCACTGCGGAATTGAAGCTGGGCCTTGCCCCTCCTCCGGCTCAGATGGACCTGATCATGGATGGCGCCGCAGATGCTTCGATCATTTTCCACGGTTATCAGCCGGGCCGGTTTGTCACCACCAAGATGATCGAACTGCCCGGATATGAGGGCTCGGCCGAAGAAGCTTCGGTTGCCTACTGGCGCACGTACGATCAGCATCTCAAGGCGGCGGATGAACATCGCGGCGTCAAAGTGATCGCTCTGCACACCCACGGTCCGGCGCAGCTTCATTCGAGCAGCCCTGTGACCACGCTTGATGAAGTTTCTGGCCTTAAGGTCCGTATCCCAGGTGGTGTTGGCGGTGACGTGGGCACAGCGCTGGGCGCAACGGGTATTCAGGTGCCAGCGCCAAAAGTGTACGAAACTCTGGCCTCGAAAGCGGCTGACGGTGTGGTCATGCCATTTGAATCCCGCAAGGGTTTCAAGCTGACCGAAGTTGCACAAAACGTGTATGAAGTTCCAGGCGGCCTGTATCGCGGATCATTTGCCTTCATCATGAATGAGGACACATTTGCCGATCTGCCCGAAGAACTGCAGGCGGCTTTGGAAGAGAACGTCTTTGGCGAGCCGCTGAGCCGCGAAATCGGCAAGATCTGGGATGAGATCGACGCGATCGGCCGTGAAGCGACGGTGGATACTGAAGGCAACGCGATCAACGCTGCATCCGCTGAAGACCTGGAAAAGTTCAATACGATCGCGGTTGATGTACGTGCCAAAGTCATTGACGAGGTCAACGGGACCGGCGTCGATGCCCAGGCCGCCTATGACATGATCGTAAATGAAATGGCTGCCCAGTAACGCAGCCTGGCTGGCGGGACTGAACCGCCAGCCATATTCACCCGTTGGGGGTTTATCATGCAATCTCTCGTGACCTTCGCGCGTCGCATCAGTATCGTGCCGACCGTGCTGGCCTGTGTGGCGCTGTTCATCCTGATGGTGATGACCTTTTTCGACGTCATCCTGCGCTCTGTCTTCAATGCCCCTATCGAGGCGGCAACTGAACTGACCCGGATTCTGATGGCAATCCTTGTGTTCTCGGTCTTGCCGATGATCTCGGCGGGGAAGGGTCAAATCGCGGTCGATTTGACGGATGGAATATTTGCACGTTTACGGCTGAGTAGGGCGCGCGACGCGATTGTCTATCTGGTGTCCGGCATCATGCTGATTTGGCCGATCCAACGCGTTTGGATTCTGGCTGAACGCGCGCGGGACTATGGCGACGTCACCGAATACCTGTCGATCCCTGTCTTCTATGTTGGCTGGTTTATTGCCGGGTTCACTGCGATCACGGCTGTTGCGATGGTCGTGACTGGCCTTTTGTACATCTTTGCCCCCCAAACCTTGTCGGAGCACGCCTGATGACTGCCGCGCTGATCGGTTTTGCCCTTGTTCTTGTTCTTGTACTGGTGCGCTTGCCCATCGTGTTTGCGATGGGGCTCGTGGGGACACTTGGGTTTGCATATGAACGCGGCGGCAGCATCCTGTCCGAGCGCGGACTGAAGGCCGCAATGTCGATGGTGGGGCGTCAGATCACTGACACGGCGCAGGATTACGGCCTGTCCGTCGTTCCGCTGTTTATCCTCATGGGCCTGTTCGTTAACAAGGGCGGATTGGCGCGCGAGTTATACGCGGTTTCGAACGCCTTTCTGGGTCACTTTCGGGGCGGTATCGCCATGGCGACGGTCGCGGCTTGTGGCGGGTTTTCCGCCATTTGTGGCTCGTCTCTGGCAACCGCTGCGACCATGTCCAAAGTCGCCATGCCTGAAATGCGCCGCTATCGATACTCGGATGAGCTATCTACGGCGTCGATTGCGGCAGGTGGCACGCTGGGTATTCTGATCCCCCCGTCTGTGATCCTGGTTATCTATGGCCTGCTGACCGAAACCTCGATTGGTAAGCTGTTCGTCGCTGGGATCATCCCGGGCGTGCTGGGCATCCTGTTCTACCTGTTCGCGGTTCGCTGGACTGTTTGGCGCAGGCCCGAGGCCGGTCCGGCGGGCGAACGCCACGGCTGGGGTGAGCGTCTTTCAGCGCTGCGCTCGGTCTGGGCCGTACTGCTGCTGTTCTTTCTTGTGATTGGCGGCTTGTATGGTGTGTTCGATTTCTATCCGCTGAACCTGACCTTCAGCCCGACCGAAGCCGCAGGCATGGGTGCCATGGGCGCCTTCCTAATCGCTCTGTCGCGGGGCGGGCTTACGTTAGGGTCGACCTTTGAGGTGTTGAAAGAAACCACCTACACTGCGGCGGCTTTGTTCTCGGTTCTGATCGGTGCGCAGATCTTTTCGAATTTCATCAACCTTGCCGGTCTGCCCGAAGCGCTGATCGCTCTGGTCACGGCGTATGAGGTGGAACCCTTTGTGGTGATCCTGATGATCCTGGGAATCTACATCATTCTGGGGTGTGTCTTTGAATCGCTCTCGATGCTGTTGCTGACGGTGCCGATCTTCTTCCCTCTTGTCACATCGTTGGGGTATGATCCGATCTGGTTCGGCATTGTCGTTGTTGTTGTGACCGAGATCAGCCTGATCACACCCCCTGTCGGTTTGAACGTTTTCATCCTGAAAGGTGTGGTCGGGGATGTGTCGACCGGCACAATCTTCAAAGGGGTTACACCGTTTTGGGTGGCGGACATCTTCCGTCTGGCCCTGATCGTTCTAGTGCCTTGGCTGGTGTTGGTCCTTCCTGAACATATGGGGGCGATGGGTCACTGATGTTTTCCCTGACCGCACTGCCCGAAGGATTCCACGCGGACCCGTACCAAACCTACGCAGCATTGCTCGAGGACACACCCGTCTGCTGGCAACCTGACGGGACAGTGGTGCTGTCGCGATACGATGATCTGGATCTCGTTTATCGGGACACGGAACGGTTCATATCCGACAAGAAGGCAGTTTTCGGCCCCAAATACGGGATCGACAGCCCTTTGTTCGAACATCACACCACCAGCCTTGTGTTCAACGACCCGCCACTGCACACTCGTGTCCGCAAGGTCATGGTGGGTGCGATGAACCCGCGCGCTTTGGCGCAGATGGAGCCGGGCTTGATCCAGCTAGTCGATGGCTTGCTGGACCAGATGCAGGTCAAGGGCACGGTCGAATTGATCGAGGATTTTGCCGGGGCCATCCCAATCGAGATCATTGGTAACCTGTTGGGCATACCCCGATCCGAGCGGGGGCCTCTGCGCGATTGGTCTATGGCCATTCTCGGCGCATTGGAACCTCAGTTGACACCTGAACAGGAAGAATGGGGCAACCGTTCGGTTTCAGACTTCAAGGAATTTCTTCGGCATATCATTGAAGATCGCCGTGCCAATCCTGGGGACCCTGCGACGGATGTCCTTACCCGGCTGATTCAGGACGATACGGATGGCGGCCTGACCGAGGTTGAGCTGTATCAGAACTGTATTTTCATCCTGAACGCTGGGCACGAGACCACGACCAACCTGATCGGTAATGCGTTGGAGCTGTTGGACCGGCACCCCGACAAACGAGCCGAGTTGCTGGCCGATCCGGATTTGATCTACACGGCGGTGGACGAGTTTTTGCGGTTGGAAAGTCCTAATCAGTTTGGCAATCGCCTGACGACCGAGGATGTGTCGTTTCACGGCCAGATCATTCCAACCGGCACTGATATTCACCTGTGCATCGGCGCGGCCAACCGCGATCCGCGGCAGTTTGAACGGCCCGATGATGTGGTATTGGATCGCCGCCCCAACAAGCATCACGCGTTTGCCGGAGGGCCGCATACCTGCGTTGGCCTGACTTTGGCGCGTATGGAGGGCCGGGTGGCTGTCGGTCGGTTCCTGGCTCGGTTTCCCGACTATCGCATCACTGATGGTGCTGAACGCGGTGGGCGGATCCGATTCAGAGGGTTCGCGCGATTGCCCGCGCTGGTCTAAGGTGTGCGGTTAGCGAATTCGACGTGGGAAAAGATTGACCGACCGTACGGTTTAAAATAGGATTTCGCCAAACCAACAAAGGGCTGCGCGAAGATCGCTAGACAGATTAGGAGACGCTCATGACAATCCAACAGATTTCCAGCTTTGCTGCCGGTGAATGGGTTTCGCCCGGCGAAGGTGCCCGCAACATTGCAAGCGCTGTCACAGGCGAAGTCATCGCGACGGCAGGCAATAGTGCCTTGGACGTGCAGGGGATGTTGGACCATGCGCGCGGCGTGGGTGGACCAGCCTTGCGCAAAATGACGTTTCATGAGCGGGCTAAGATGCTCAAAGCACTGTCCCTGCATTTGGGGCAGCATAAGAAGGCCTTGTATGACGTGTCCTTCAACACAGGTGCTACGCAGTCGGATCACCTGATCGACATCGATGGCGGCATCGGTACGATGTTCGTCTTCGCCTCAAAAGGTCGGCGCGAGATGCCGGACGGGCATGTCTATCTGGATGGTGAAGTCGAGCAGCTTTCCCGCAATGGCACTTTCCTGGGTCAACACATCTGCACCCCTCTGCACGGAGTGGCGGTTCATATCAACGCGTTCAACTTTCCTGTGTGGGGGATGTTGGAGAAGCTGGCTCCCACGCTCCTGGCGGGTGTTCCGGCCATTGTGAAACCGGCAACGAGCTCGTGTTATGTGACTGAACTGTGCGTCCGGCTGATGCTTGAATCCGGCATCTTGCCCAAGGGGGCGCTGCAATTGGTATCGGGTGGTCTGGGCGATATGCTGGACCGCCTGACAATGCAGGACGTCGTCAGTTTCACCGGATCCGCCGATACGGCGCTGAAACTGCGTTCGAACCCTGTGATCCTGCAGAACTCGGTGCGGTTCGTGGCGGAACAGGACAGCCTGAACTGCTCGATCCTCGGCCCCGATGCAGAGCCGGGCACGCCGGAATTTGACCTATTCATCAAGGAAGTTCAGCGTGAGATGACCGCAAAAGCGGGACAGAAATGCACCGCAATCCGGCGGATCATAGCGCCTGAACCACAGGTGCAAGCCGTGATCGAGGCGTTGTCCGCGCGGCTGTCCAAAACGGTCATCGGTGACCCGAAGCTGGAAACCACACGCATGGGCGCGCTGGTGTCGAATGGTCAAAAACGCGATGTTCTGGAAAAGGCCGCAATCATCGGGCAAGAGGCCGAGCGTGTCTTCGGCAACCCAGATGATTTTGCAGTCGATGGTGCGGATGCCGAGAAAGGCGCGTTCCTTCCGCCCATGCTCTATCATTGCGCCAACCCGGACGCGGCGCAGCGTGTGCATGACACCGAAGCTTTTGGCCCGGTCAGCACAGTGATGGGATACCGCGATCTTGATCATGCGATCGAATTGGCGAACCGGGGGCAGGGGTCGTTGGTGGCGTCGGTCATTACTCATAATCCAGAGGTGGCGCGGCAGGTTGCCATGGGGGCAGGGGCCTATCACGGGCGTCTGTATTTCAACAATCGCGACTCGATGAAGGAATCCACCGGCCATGGCTCTCCCTTGCCGCATATGGTTCATGGTGGTCCCGGGCGGGCCGGTGGTGGCGAAGAGATGGGCGGTGTGCGTGGCGTGAAGCACTATATGCAGCGAACGGCCATTCAAGGTTCGCCGGATCTGCTGACGGCTATTGGGAACAAGTGGGTGCCTGGCGCGACCGAGGTCGAAGGCCCCGCCCACCCATTCACGCGCCGGTTTCATGACCTTGCGATTGGCGAAACCATCCACACCTCACCGCGCACCATCACCTTGGAAGATATCGAACACTTCGCCAATTTCACCGGCGATACGTTCTATGCCCACATGGATCAGGCGGCAGCGGAACGTAACCCGTTCTTCCCGGGTCGCGTAGCGCATGGCTACCTGCTGCTATCCTTTGCCGCCGGGTTGTTTGTTGAACCGAATGAGGGGCCGGTTCTGGCCAATACCGGCCTTGACGGGTTGCGTTTCATGAAGCCGGTCGAGGCGGGAGATACCATCAAGGTACGTTTGACGGTCAAGAGCAAGACCAAGCGCAACGACGAGTATGGCGAGGTCCGTTGGCATGTCACGCTGACTCAGCAGGACGATGAAATGGTCGCCGAATATGAGCTATTGACTATGGTCGCCTACTAAGTACGTGGGGCCGGATGGCAATTCCTTCCGGCCTGAATATACTTGGCGCATGAAAGATACGGCTCCAGATTGGTTCGAGACCTGTGTCAGCCAACTGACTGCAACGGGTACGCAGCGTGTGTGGTCTGTTCTGGTCACGATTTTTGGTGATCTGGCGCAGGATGGGTCGGATCAGATTAGCGGTACACTGATCACCGCGCTCACCAACCTGGTCGGGATCAAGGCGGAAGCGACACGGGTAGCGCTGCACCGGTTGCGTAAGGAAGGCTGGATCGAAAGCACACGAGTTGGGCGAAACAGTGTGCACCAGCTTACGGAATTTGGTCGCCGCCAAAGCGCTGCAGCTGCGCCACGTATCTATTCCAGCGAAACGAACTTACCGGAGATCTGGCATGTACTTGTCGCCAGCAACTCGGAGAATTCCCGCAAGGAATTGTCGGATCTGATGCTGACGGGGGATTACATCCTGTTGAACCCGGCAACGGCCATGGCCCCTGGGCCGGTTCCTCAAGATATTGAGGATCTATTGGGTGTTGAAAGCAACACTATTTCCGTTCCGAACTGGCTTCGGGATCTGTGTGGGCCGGAATCGCTGAGGATTGCTTACGATCAAATTTGGGACGCAATTCAGGTTGTAAATCGGCTTCTGCCTGACGAGGGGGCGGGGGATCCGATGCGATCTGCGGTTTTGCGCGTTCTGATCGTGCACGCTTGGCGCCGTATCGTGCTGCGTCACCCTAACCTGCCGAAGGATTTCTTGCCGGATGGATGGAAGGGTGCTGAATGCAAAGAAGCTGTCTCGCAATTGTTGGAAAGATTGCCTCGCCCGACCCTAGCGACTTTGGAAACCGAGCTGGTCGACCAACCCTGATCCGGTCATCATTTGGTGAAAAACTTGGAATCCGGCTGTGAGTTCAAGGCCGCTCCTACCGTCTTTGCGGGCACAAACTCCGTTTTGGGTAGCAATTTTTAATGTTACAGAGTTTTTGCGGGATGTGAGAATTGGTAACATAAGTCTTGCATCGAATCGGATGAAGATTTATTAACCGACCAGACGGTTGATAGTGTTCCGCAGGAACAGGAGAACATCTAAGATGGACGCATTCATTTGTGACGCGACGCGCACTCCGATTGGACGGTATGGCGGTGCGCTGTCTTCGATCCGCACAGATGACCTGGCCGCTCTTCCGCTGGCGGCCCTGAAAGCGCGCAACCCTCAGGTTGACTGGGCCAGTGTGGACGACGTGATTTATGGGGATGCCAATCAGGCAGGAGAGAGCAACCGCAACGTTGCGCGCATGGCGGCGCTGCTGGCCGGGTTACCCATTGAAGTGCCTGGAACTACAATAAATCGCCTTTGTGCCAGCGGCATGGATGCCGTTGGAATGGCAGCGCGTGGAATTAAGGCCGGCGACTACGATCTGGCCATCGCGGGCGGGGTGGAAAGCATGTCCCGTGCACCGTTTGTGATGCCCAAGGCCACGTCGGCGTTTACCCGCAGCAATGCGGTTTATGACACGACGATCGGCTGGCGTTTCGTGAACCCGAAGATGAAACGGGAATATGGCGTGGATTCCATGCCGCAGACCGCCGACAACGTCGCCGAAGACTATGGCATCAGCCGCGAAGATCAGGATGCTTTTGCCGCGCGCAGTCAGGCGCGTTGGGCGGGGGCGCATGCAGCAGGCATATTTGCGGATGAAATCACTCCGGTTTCGGTCCCGCAGCGCAAAGGCGATCCGATTGTTGTTGATACGGATGAGCATCCGCGTCCGGGAACATCGGCGGAAAAGTTGTCGAGTCTCAAAGGTGTCAACGGACAGGAAAAAACTGTAACGGCCGGGAATGCTTCGGGGGTGAATGATGGCGCTGCCGCAATCCTGATGGCGAACGAAGCCGCTGCCACCAAGAACGGCCTGACCCCAATGGCCCGTGTGGTCGGCATGTCTGTTGCAGGAGTCGCGCCGCGCGTTATGGGTATCGGTCCGGTTCCGGCGAGCCGTAAGGTTCTGGAACGTGCCGGGCTCAGCATCGATCAGATGGATGTGATAGAGTTGAACGAAGCTTTCGCGTCTCAGGGGCTGGCAACGCTGCGTGAATTGGGTGTGCCCGATGATGCGCCGCAGGTAAATCCGAACGGTGGCGCAATCGCGCTAGGCCACCCGCTGGGCATGTCGGGCGCTCGGCTGGTGTTGACGGCAGCCTATCAATTGCGACGTACCGGCGGGCGCTATGCGCTCTGCACCATGTGTGTGGGTGTCGGTCAGGGCGCGGCCCTTATTCTTGAACGCGTGTAACGGAGGAGACGGGACATGTATGCTCAGATGGTGAAATCCGAGGCATCAAACGAAGATCCGGAAAAGCTGGCTGAATTTCAGGCGCGGATTGATGCCGATATCAAGATCGAACCGAAGGACTGGATGCCTCAGGCCTACCGCAAGACCCTGATCCGTCAGATCGGGCAACACGCGCATTCCGAAATTGTTGGGCAATTGCCCGAAGGCAACTGGATCACGCGGGCCCCGACGCTAGAGCGCAAAGCGATCCTTCTGGCAAAGGTGCAGGATGAGGCCGGCCACGGGCTCTACCTTTACTGCGCGGCAGAAACGCTGGGCGTCAGCCGCGATGAGATCACCGAGATGCTGCTGGACGGGCGCATGAAATACTCGTCGATCTTTAACTATCCGACGCTGAACTGGGCCGATATCGGCGCGGTTGGATGGCTGGTGGATGGTGCAGCGATCATGAATCAAGTGCCGCTACAGCGTACATCCTACGGGCCATATTCACGTGCCATGATCCGTATCTGCAAGGAAGAGAGCTTTCACCAGCGGCAGGGCTATGACGCGATCCGCAAGATGGCCGAGGGCACGCCCGAGCAGCGCAAGATGGCCCAAGATGCGATGAACCGCTTCTGGTACCCGTCGCTGATGATGTTCGGCCCGTCCGACAAGGACTCGGTGCATTCCGCGCAGTCGATGGCGTGGAAGATCAAGATCAACACCAATGACGAGCTGCGCCAGAAATTCGTCGACCAGACCGTGCCGCAGGCCGAGTATCTGGGCCTGACTATTCCTGATCCGAACTTGAAATGGAACGAGGAGCGCGGACACTACGATTTCTCGGAACCTGATTGGTCGGAATTCTTCGATGTGATCAAGGGCAATGGGCCCTGCAACGTCGACCGACTGGCCGCACGCAACAAGGCTTGGGATGATGGCCAATGGGTCCGCGATGGCTTGCTGGCCCATGCCCGCAAGAAACAAGCTGGCAATCTGGCTGCTGAATAAGCTTACCCTGAGGAGGAAACCCGATGAATACCGAATGGCCCCTATGGGAAATCTTCATCCGCGGCCAACATGGGATGAGTCACCGACATGTCGGATCGCTGCACGCCCCGGATGCGGAAATGGCGATCAAGAACGCGCGCGATGTTTACACCCGCCGCAACGAAGGCGTTTCGATCTGGGTGGTTGAGGCCAACAATATCTCGGCTTCATCACCCAGTGACAAAGGCCCGCTGTACGAACCCAACGAAAGCAAAGTGTACCGCCACCCGACCTTCTTCGACATTCCCGATGAAGTGGGGGCGATGTAATGAGTGTTTTGGTTTCCAACGACGCTTTGCTGCAATTCCTGCTGCGTATGGGGGACAACACCCTGATCCTCGGCCATCGGGTCAGCGAGTGGTGCGGTCATGCGCCTGTGCTGGAGGAAGACATCGCGCTGGCAAACACCGCGTTGGACCTGATCGGTCAGACTCAGATGTGGCTTGGCCTTGCGGGCGAGGTCGATGGCGGCAAGAGCGCCGATGATCTGGCGTTTCTGCGCGACGCCTGGGATTTTCGTAATGTGCTTCTGGTGGAAGTGCCGAATGGTGATTTCGGTCGGACCCTCATGCGCCAATTCCTTTTCGACGCGTGGCACTCGATCATGCTGGGGCGCCTAATGACATCTTCGGACGAGCGTGTCGCAGCAATAGCTGCCAAGGCCAGCAAGGAAGTCTCCTACCATCTGGAACGCTCTGGCGATACGGTTGTTGGCCTCGGGGACGGGACCGAGGAAAGCCATACCCGGATGCAGGAAGCGCTGGATTACCTATGGCCTTATGTGGGTGAGATGTTCGCCAGCGACGACGTTGATGCCGAAATGGTCGCCGCAGGTATCGCTCCCAACCCGACCGACCTGCGCGACGAATACGACGCACTGGTCGAGCGGATCCTGACCCAGGCAACGCTGACCATTCCGGAAAGCCGCTTCGCCCATAAGGGCGGGCGCGATGGCCGAATGCACACCGAGCATCTGGGCCATCTGTTGACGCAAATGCAATGGCTGCAACGCGCCTATCCAGGAGCCAAGTGGTAAGAGCGGATGCATATCTCGACAGATCAGATCTGGAGCTGGCTGGACGCCGTACCCGATCCCGAAATCCCGGTGATCTCGGTCGTGGATCTGGGCATCGTTCGCGACGTGCGTTGGGACGCTGAAACGCTGATCGTTACGGTTACACCAACGTATTCCGGGTGTCCGGCGACGTCCGTTATCAGCATGGATGTCGAAACCGCCCTGCGCGATCACGGGATTGGGGATGTGCGGATCGAAACCAGCATCTCACCGGCCTGGACCACCGATTGGCTCAGCGAGAAAGGCCGCGCCAAGCTGGAAGACTATGGCATCGCGCCACCGCAACCGGCAGGCGGACCAGAGCGTTGCCCGCATTGCGGCAGCAAAGCCGTTGAAAAAGTCAGCCAGTTTGGCTCGACCCCATGCAAGGCCCATTGGCGCTGCACCGACTGCCTGGAACCCTTTGACTATTTCAAGTGCATCTGAGGAGGAGCACCGGATGGCACGTTTTCACGACCTGAAAGTCACCGACATCCACAAAACCATCCGTGATGCGGTCGTCGTGACCCTTGAGCCCGTGAATGGCGCAGCGGATCAGTTCGACTTCACTGCGGGGCAATACCTGACGTTCCGGCGCGATTTTGATGGTGAAGAACTGCGCCGCTCTTACTCGATCTGCGCGGGCAAGGATGACGGTGTTCTGCAAGTTGGTATTAAACGGGTTGAAGGCGGTGCTTTCTCAAGCTGGGCTAATGCGGAACTGAGCGTTGGCGACGTTGTGCAGGCGATGCCGCCGATGGGCAGCTTTCACGTGCCTGTCGAAGCGGATGCGGAAAAGCAATATCTTGGCTTTGCTGGCGGGTCGGGGATCACGCCTGTTCTGTCGATCCTGAAAACAACACTGGCGCGCGAGCCGAAATCCCGCTTCACGCTGATCTATGCCAACAAGGGCATCAATACGATCATGTTCCGTGAGGAGCTGGAGGATCTGAAAAACCTCTATATGGGCCGCCTGAACGTGATCCACATTCTTGAGACCGACGCGCAGGAGATTGATCTTTTTACCGGTCTGGTGACGCAGGAAAAGTGTAGCGCGTTGTTCAAGCACTGGATCGATATCAAAAACGTGGACACGGCGTTCATCTGCGGACCAGAACCGATGATGCTGGGTATTGCTGCCGCTCTGCGAGAGCATGGGCTTGACGACAGCCAGATCAAGTTCGAACTCTTCGCCAGCGCCCAACCGGGCCGGGCCAAGCGCAGGACAAGTGCAGCGGATGCGGGCACGCAAGCAAACCAGACCAGTGCGTCGATCACGCTTGACGGGTCCACTCAGACCGTGACGCTGCCCAAGGATCAGTCCATTCTGGACGCTGCCTTGGAAAACGCCATGGACGCGCCTTACGCCTGTAAGGCCGGGGTTTGTTCCACCTGCCGCTGTCGCGTGTTGGAGGGCGAGGTCGAGATGCTCGCGAACCACGCGCTCGAGGATTACGAGGTCGAAAAGGGCTATGTTCTGAGCTGTCAGGCTTATCCTGTGACCGACCGCGTAGTCGTGGACTACGATCAGTAAAGGGAGAGGATCAATGACCGAAGCCATGACACTCGACAGCTATCTGGCCGCGGGCGGAGTATTGACCAATCCGACCAACGTGCCGCCACGCTACCGCGCGGAATTGATGAAGCTGATGGCCACCTTTGTGGATAGCGAATTGGCCGGGGCCGCCGGTTTTGCAGACATCATCAATCAGGGGCCGGGCATCAAGGAACGGATCGCGGCCGCCAAAATTGTGCTTGAGAAAACCGATCATGCCGACCGGGTTTTGAAAATCATGGGCGAGTTTGGTGCAGATACCGAGCGATACGTCACCCACCACCCTTGGACCGCGCGGCTGAACCGCGATGAGGATATCGGTGCGACCCGCAGCGCGCATGACATGCGCCTTGCCGTGTTCAATTACCCGATCTCAGATTGGACCGACGCCGTGATCATGAACCTGTTGATGAGCCGTGCCGTAGCGGAGCAGTTGGCCGAGTTTTCAACAGTTTCGTACCAACCACTTGCCGACGCCTTCCGACAGATTGCTCCTATTGAGGCACATCATGGCGAACTGGCACTGGAAGGCGCAGTTAAACTGGCCGAAAATGGAATGGCCGAGCAAATGCAAGATGCGGTGACTTATTGGTGGCCTCGCGTAGCGGTATCTTTCGGCGGTGATGACCCAAAGCGGTTTGCATTGTTGAAATCCCTGGGCTTGCGCCACAATGGCAATAGCGCACTGAAGGAGCGTTGGATACAGGCGGCAAGTGCAGTCTTGATAGAGCTAAACTTGAAACCTCCTGTCCAGACTCCAGCCTCATAAATTTATTGCCGGAACAAGATGTTGGATGGGGCTTTGGTAAGCGCAATGCGGTACCTGTTCACCATCAATAGTGGTAGGGTCCGATTTTGACTTTCGCGATTGGCAAGTTGTCTGCCGATTGCTTAGCTCCGTTCGTCCAGCTCTGAGATACGCCAACCCCTCGGCCAGATCTGCTGACAAAAAGCCTATGATCAGAGTTGCGCGCATCACACCCTTGCCCGGCTGCTCTGAGTGAAAGCGCTCCAATCACGCATGTTATGGCACTTCTGCGGCTTTTCTTCAGCGTTCTCCTGTGGATTTGACGGATGCTAGCCCGGGTGAGATATTGAACGGAGTTTCATCTGAGAATTGATTGTCGGCGAAGGGCGTTCAATGACTAGGTGCACTTTACTATTTGCCACGGTTGTCGTGCTATTGGGCGCGATTCCTGCGATGGCAATGACATTTGAACTGGCCGGCTCCGACCACCGCCGCGACGATGCGGCCTGGATCCAGGCGGAGGGGCCGATCACCTCCCACACACTCGAGGATTTTATAGCATTCCTGGACGCCGGGCCCGACTGGTTGCCCAGACGAATCCGATTCAATTCCTCTGGTGGCAACCTGGCGCAGGGGGTCGAGTTGGGGCGCGAATTGCGCCGCCGCGGCTTTGCCACCGAGGTTGGAAGCCACGAGGTAGACCCTGAATGGATCGGGGTCGGCCACTGGACCTTCACGCGCCGCACACCGGGCAAGTGCGCCTCGGCCTGCGCCTATGCATTTATGGGGGGCATAGAGCGACGGATAGAAACGGGCTCCGCCATCGGTGTGCATCAGTTCTACAGGCCCGGGCGGGCGGTCACCGATGACTCATCGGGCCCCGCGCTGGTCGTGCAAGGGTCTGAGCAAGAGGCTTCTGCCATCCTCCTTAGCTATGTGCTTGAAATGGGGGTGGATGGCCGAATTTTCGCCAAGGCCAGCCTGAGCGGCCCGGAAGAGATGTCTTGGATCGAGGCAGGCGACGAAGCGGTAAAAACCGGCCTTTCCTATGCCCCAAAGACCTGGTCGTCCTGGAGTATCGACACCCATGGTAACGGTGTAATCGCGCGTTCAGAACGGCAGGACAAGAAATACCGAATGTCGGCGTATTGTATTGCAAGTGATGGTGCATTCTTCGAGGTTTACGCGCCCAATGAGATATCGTCAGACGGTAGCTGGAGCTTGAAAAGCTGGATCGGCGATCAATGCATTCGGATGGGGGATTTGGATGCAGGCAAGGGCGCGCGTTTCGTTATCGGAAACCGGGTGACGATGGAAAATACAGCGATCATCGATCATGGCGAAGGGTTTATCGTGCGCTTCTCGCTTGGCTTCAATCCCTGGGTCGGCGACGATCCATCTTTTCTATTTCTAAATGACTATGGCGCTTGCACGTCCGAGAGGTTCATCGGCTCTCCGGAAAATGTGATTCCGGCGATTACGACCGCTTTCAGGAATTGTGTCGAATAGATCAATCATTCGGCTGTTCTTTTGTGCCCGCGCACTCCTTGGCTAAGTTTCGTAAGCTTGCGTCGATTGGATCCGCGCCGATGTCCTTCGATAGACGCGCGTAAAACGGTCTGTAAGACCGTGAAAACCGCCTGACGTAGTTGCAGAAGAACCCGTCAAGTATTGCCGCATCGCAGGCGGATGAACTGCGGCAAAACGACATTTCGTCCAGAAATACCTGCATCCGAAACAACGCTTCATCCACCTGTTTCCGGTTCTCATGCGCGCGATAGACCGCATCGACGGCTAGGGCATATCCGGGTTCGGTTAAGCTCCCTTCTTTGGTGGCAACCACCAATTCCGGATAGTCCTGCCAAAAGGCCAGAAGCCGACCACGCGCTGCGACCAAATCAGAGCCGCCAAAACGCTCGATATAGCCAAGCGACCGGTTTTGCGCCGCCACGATGCGCTCACTATGTCGATCCGCAAAATACTTCCAGATGCCGAAGATTGCGATGAGAGTGGCAATGACCTTAAGCGACAATTCGATGCGCTCAACCCTGGTCATTCCGCTTCAACCCGGCAATTGTCTGGATAGAACCGGTAAGCATCGGAGCTCTCTGATAGGGTTACCCCGCTCAGGCAGTTGAGATTTGGCGAGGTCAGCACCAGAAAACTGTCGTATTCCTCGGAGAACTCAGGGTTGGGAATTTCATTCACAAGATTGTCGAGAATGCTTGCTTCGCCCTCTGGTGGACAATCCGTGACATCCACATAGACAAGGTCACCCATGGCCCGATAAAGCCCGATATTGTCGACGATGCATTGCAGATCGTCTGACCGTAGCCGGTAGAATTCCCTGTCTTGCGAAAGCCCCTGCGTGGCAACAAGGGCAAGAAGGATGATCGGCAGATATTTCATCATCATTCAATCCTCAGATGCAGAACCGAAATGCCGCGGACAGCATTTCCCAGTCGATTTCAGTGATTTCGATCTTGGCTTCTTGCGGCCCGCCGGAGACTCGCGGTTGCATGTAGACTACACTCAAATTCTTCGCGGACAGGATCGAGGGCACGTCCGAAGATGCCAATTGGAATGTGAAATAGCTGTTGGTGTCGTCCGCGTGCACCGAAAAGCCCCGAACCGGGATCTGTCGCCCATCGAGGGTTACAACCGCATCTTCGGGTCCGCTGCCTGCATCGCCGATCCACGGGTGATCGGCTGTCAGCAGAAGGTGTGGCTGCCCACCCCTGCAATAAGCTGTGAGCTGAAAAGCGTGATCATAGCCACGGGTTGCATCCAGTCGTCGGCTGACCGCGATGATACCCTGCCGGTATGGCTCAATGGAGAACGGTGAATACCCGGTTGGCGTGACAAGGTCGAATTCCTCCAACTCTTCCGGTGTCGGGTAGTTCATTTTTGTCTCGCCCGCGCTGCTCGCGGTGACAAAGATCCGGGCGTCCACGCCCATTTCGACAAGGTATGAAACGGCATCGGCTGCAACAAGCTGTCCCGCCGCCAGACCACCTTCTCCGGGCAGATCGCCTTGCGCGAGGTAGAAGCGGTGAAATCCCAGCCGACTGTTCCCGTTGATTTTGCGGACAACGCCGCCGAGAAAGGCATAGGCGCAGGCGCTCACGCATTGGCCATCTTCGATATCATCGAACCGCTCGAACGCAGCATTGTTCAGGGTGGAGTCCACATAGGTCGCTCGACCGACCTCGGTATGCAGACCCCATTCCCTTATGAGCCGACCGAGGGCCAGACCGGCTTGGAACGATCCTCCATCGCTGTTCAACAGAACCTTGAACCCGTCCATCTGGTTTTCCAGCGCCACCTCGACTGCGCTCAGCGTCTCGGTGGTGATTTTCCCATCGATGATGATGAAACAGCTTTCCGTCGCATTGCCCATACACTCGTCAGCAATGCGGGCAGACTCGGCGAAAACCGGGCTGGCAGATAAGAAGAATGCGAAGATAGATGTACGTAACATTCTGATTGAATGGTACCAATTTTGTTCCTTTTTGGGGAGTCAATTACCGTAAATGCCATTTTGGTACGTTCGCATAGATTGAAATCTATACTTCTGTGGCGTTCGACCCTTTCGTTTTTGTGAAGAAACGGGTGCAAGCGGGGGAATAAGTGTACCCTAGTTCAAAGGGAATTTTGGTTATCGGAATTAAGGGATCAGCACGCATCGCTTCGGTTCTGAAAAGCCGCGCGTCAGAGACCAAATGACAGTGGAAAAGTCCTAACCCCTTAAAGTGCCGGTGCAATAGCACGCAGCAGATGATTTTGTGGAATGTGACCTCCTAGCGAGAACTCGTAAAACAACGCCGCCTGAGCCACTTACCGCGCTCCCATCATCACCAATCCTCCCGCGCGTCGGGAGAAGTGAATCAGCACCATGCCAAACAATCAAGCGCGCGTTTTTCAACGGATTCAGCCCATTGTTACCAATGCCGCGGAACTTATGAATAGCGGCTCTTTTCGAAGCGCGCGTTATGGCTTCTGAGCGAGTGAGACCCGAATGCCAACCCTATCGCGCAACTCTGCATTTCTTCGCCGGCTAACGGGAACCTGATCACCATTGCTCATCCTGCAGATGTACGCACTGCCTTTACGCGACACGTTGTCGACATGCTTTAAGCTGATCCAGTGTGATCGGTGGCATTGAATGCCGTCCAAGTCTTTGAGTTTGTTCAAACAATCGCCGAACTGTTCTGATAGGAGAGCGCTTCCTTTGGAGGTCACGATTTCCACGTAATGATCCTGAGCATGCAGGCGAATGATATCATCGCCCAGAGACTGCGGGACACTGTTAATGAGTTGCTTCAATGTCGGGGAAGCTTCTTCTGGTTGTTCTTCTAACCTAAGGACGTTCTGATCTGAAGGACTTCGGCGAAGAAGAAATGTCATTGCCAGTGCCACAGCCAAGGCGAGAGGGGCGGTTGTAACGACCTCATTCAAGAAAATTGAAACGGGTGATCCAGCTGCTTCCAGGTCATCATCTGCGTTGTCGAAGCCAACGTCCAAGCCGAGTGAAACCAGGGCGAAAGGTATAGGCAACAGAAGTGCAGCAGCGATTGCCGGGAGCGGGTCGGGGCACCTGAGCCGTTGAAACAACAAGACCCCAGCCAGAAAGAGTACCGCCGCCAGGAATAGATGGGTAAACCAAAGTGCAAATGCCGCCAATATTGGAACGCTTGCCGTATGGGTTGGTTCGAGAACCATTACGAAGCCCGCGCCGATCAAAGCGGCGAGCAGGGTCTTTCTGAAGAGTCCAGCAGTGAAAGCGACATGATCCAACTTCATAAAGAGTATCTAGCTGCCCCATCGCGAATGGTCGAGATGTGACCGTTCGCGAAAGAACCCTTACCATTAACGCAGTTGAGAAACCGCTCCAGCATCCATGCATGAATGTTTAATCCCCATGCAGCACCTCGCCGAATAGCTTCAGTGAAAGGATAGCTAACATGGAACGTTACAGCTTTTTCGCGCGGATTCTGCACTGGCTCATGGCGATTTGTTTCGTCTTCATGTGGGCCTGTGGATACGCGATGACCAAATTGGTGCCAGATGATTCAGCAATAGAGGAAACCCTGTTTTCGCTTCATATTTCCATGGGCGTCCTGCTGCTGTTCCTTATCGTGGTGCGCATAGCAATACGGTTCATTACACCGCCCCCGGCCCCTTTGGCGGCGCTGGCAAACTGGGAAAAAGTGTTGTCGCATTTGGGCCACTTGACGCTTTACGTTCTGCCGCTGATGATCATCTTCATAGGGTGGGCCGAGACGGATTTTGGTGGACATGGAACATCTTTGTTCGGCCTGACGATGCCTAAGGTTTTCCCGACGGTGGAGACTCTGTGGGGCTACAATCTCGAAACGATAACAGCGACCATTCACAGATGGCTTGCCTATACTATGCTTGCCGTTGTCGCCGGTCATATCGCAGCCGTCGTGAAGCATCGCATGGAAGGCCACGACGTACTCAAAAGAATGACATTCAAATAATCAATAAACGTAATCTTATTTTGTCCGCTGCCACTACTCACCAGCGCCATGATCCATCGAAATGACATCAAGCGCAGAAATCCCGTGATACCCATGAAAACGTTCGAACCAATCCATCTGGCTACAACCACCCGAGACCATAATCCGCTGAACTACCTGGCGAAATATCTAAATAATCGAACCCGGATCATGATATGGCTGTTTATTTTGGTAGCTTCCTTTCAAGCGTTGTTCGCTTCAGCCCCATGGATTGATATTTGGGTATCATCACTATTCTGGGAGCCGGTCAAAGAGTTCGCTGCCGCAGGTTCCCCGGCTTTGACAGCGTTTCGAGAAGCGGCACAGAATGCATACTTCTATATGGCAATGCTCGCGTTAAGCGGTGTTCTTGTAGGCTTGGTGTCCAGCACATACATCGGCGTGCCGATGCGCGTGTGGGGATTCATTTTCTGTCTGTATTTGATCGGGCCCGCGTTTTTGGTCAACGGTTTGCTGAAGTCGTTCTGGGGTCGTGCCAGACCGGCTGATGTTGTGGAGTTTGGTGGCAGCCTTTCATTCTCTCCACCCTTTGAGATCGTTGCTCAGTGTCAAGCGAATTGCTCATTTGTCTCGGGCGAAGCCGCCGGAGCAGCAGCTTTTGCAATTTCAACTTACGTTCTGACTCGGTTTCTTCGAAACAAGACATTGCGCCGAATTGTCTTCGGATCTGCGCTCACGGTTTCGGTATTTGGGGCGCTGCTTCGCATTGCTTTTGGTCGGCATTTTTTGTCTGATGTGATTTTTGCGATCCTCTTCGTGTCGCTGGTGGCAGCGCTGCTGTCTTTCCTGTTCCTCGGGAACCGTGGAATTTGGCAAAAGAAGCAGAAACCAAGCCCGACGGTGCCGCATTCCGAATGAACGACACTTGATATGTTCGGTCTTTTTCTCAGTTGTGCAATCCAGGCTACACGAACAGTGAATTGGTACGATTATAGCGCCTGCAAAATCAGTGAGCGTCGAACTAGGGCTTAGAATTCTGGCCGTATCGGGTGCCGAATGCGGTCGTTCCCTTCTTGGTTTTAAATGGCTGCAATTCCGCATTTGGTGAGTTTGTAATTCTCTGTATATTGCTCGTGCGGCGAACAGCAAAAAAAAGCGGAAATTATATAAAAATAACAACGTATTGCTGGTGCGTAGTGGGGGCGCCTGAACTAAGGTCGAGCGGCTTTCCGGTCAGGCGTTTTGTGTTTGTTGCAATGCGGGAAAGATCTTCGCCAATTTGCTGAGGTTTTGGGCAGTGGCGGCGAGGAGGAATTCGTCGTTTGCACCGCCTGGTCCGCGTACAGCCGATACATCATTGCCTGGACGCTTTGTACAACGATGAAGACCGAGGATGTGACAGACACGCTGGACCGGGCGCTACAGGCGTCGGGCTGTGATCAGGCAACGGTGCTGCACAAACCGAGTCTGCTCAGCGATAACGGGTCCAGCTACATTTCCGGTGAACTGGCCGATTGGCTGGAAGATCAGCAAATGGATAGCGTGCGTGGTGCGCCATATCATCCGCAAACCCAAGGCAAGATCGAGCGCTGGCATCAGACCCTCAAGAACCGCATCCTGTTGGAAAACTACTGTCTGCCTGGCGATCTCACGCAGCAGATTGACGCCTTCGTCGAGCATTACAATCTCCGTCGCTACCACGAAAGCCTGCAAAACCTCACGCCCGCTGACGTCTGCTTCGGACGCGGCCACACCATTCTGAAACAACGAGGAAGGATCAAACAAAAGACAATCGAAACCCGGCGCTTGCTTCACCGCAAATCCGCCGCATAAACATGCGAACCGGATGAACCAGATCCTCTCTTAGGTCAGGCTGCCAACTGGCCCAAAACTCCTGACCACGGACATGGAAGAAACATAAAAAACGCCACGAATTAGCGACGTAGAATTCACTGGTTGCCGACATGCCACCCCATGCCTAAATCGGACAGATGCCTTTGAACCCGCCCGGGGTAATCAGATACGATTGCATCCACGCGCAGATCGATCATTCTGTCTATATTTTCGTGCTCATTGACCGTCCAAACGGCAACACACAGGCCCAACTCTTTTGCGAGGGCCACATTTTCTGCTGTCACATCCGCATAGTATGGGCACCAAAGCGAACCACCGGCTTGCTTGACCAAAAGTGGAATTTCGTCACAGCGACCGCGAAAATCCGGGCAAACCGCTTTCGAGGAATCCTCGCCTACATCACCCTCGTTTTCCGGAAGTTGCGTAAGGTAAGAAGACGGCATATCAGGAGCCTGTCGCTGGCATTCTGCTAAAAGGTTCCAATCGAAACTGTGCAAAACCGCGCGCGAAGATAGACTTTTGGCGCGAACTTCCTGAAGAACCCGCCCAACAAAGTTCTCTCGATAATCCGCATCGTGAGCCAGAGCTGGATCCGACTTCAATTCGAGCATCAGACAGGCATCGCCGTATTTTGGTTCGGTTACCAAATCGAGCAAGTCTAGCAGCCTTGGGACACGAACGCCGTCCAGTTGCGCCTGATCCGGGAAGCGTTGGCCATAGGCAGAATGCCCGTCTAACCGTCCAATATCGAATTGCTGGATCTGCTCGAAAGTCAGAGAAGAGACTTTCGGCTCTTCTCCGGAAAGAAACAGGCCATTACTGTCGCGAAAGCTAGATGCGTGCAGACGATGATTATGGGTTATAACCGGAACGTCATCGGCCGTCAGAACAACATCAAATTCAAGAAGCGGTACGCCGATGGACAGCGAGAAGCCAAAGCCAATCATGCTGTTTTCAGGCAAAACGCCTCTTGCCCCTCGATGTCCCACAACACGGATCAGGTTGTTACCACCACGAAATGCTTCGACCTGTGGAAACCCCATTAGCTTTTCAGCCTTTCCCCGGTTGATTGGTCAAACAGATGCATGTGCTCGGAGGCGACCGAGAACCGCATATTCGGATGCCGGCCCTCGATCGGATGGACGCCCGGAAGGCTTACTGTGATCATTCCGCCAACTCCCGCGAGTTGACCGTGCAAAAGAGTATTGGCCCCTAACGGTTCTGCCATCTGGATCGCCGCTTCCAGCGGACCATTATCATCCAACAACAGGTGTTCCGGGCGGATGCCCAGCTTCAACGCGCTATCAGGACCCGCAGATGGGCCAACTTCTATTTCACCGATCTTGACCGTCCCGTTTTCCCGCCGGGCATCAAACACGTTCATCGCGGGGCTGCCAATGAACTGTGCCGCGAACAGTGTTCTTGGTGTTTCGTAAACCTCTAACGGTGTGCCAATCTGCTCAGCGATACCGCCGTTCATGACGATCATCCTGTCTGCCATCGTCATCGCTTCGACCTGATCGTGAGTTACGTAAAGCGAGGTGATGCCCAGCTTCTCCTGAAGTTCACGGATTTCCAGACGCATCTGGACACGTAGTTTAGCGTCTAGGTTCGACAGCGGTTCATCAAACAGGAAGACGGCGGGCTCTCGGACAATAGCCCGACCCATCGCTACCCTCTGACGTTGGCCGCCGGAAAGTTGTCTTGGTTTGCGATCCAATAAGGGTTCCAGTTGCAACAGCTTGGCGGCCTCGGTCACCTTCTGGTCAATCTGGTTCTTGGGCAGCCCGGCGATCTTAAGGCCGTATCCCATATTCTGGCGCACAGACATATGTGGGTAGAGTGCATAGTTCTGAAACACCATCGCGATATCGCGATCCATCGGCTCTTTGTCGTTGGCCCGTTCCTCTCCAATCCGGATTTCGCCCGCAGTCACGGTTTCCAGGCCCGCAACCATCCGCAACAGCGTGGACTTGCCACAGCCCGAGGGGCCAACGATCACGATGAACTCACCATCAGCGATATCGATGTCGATGCCATGGATGACGTCCGTCGGGCCAAAGCTCTTTTTAACGTTTTCAAGGGTGACAGTTGCCATTTCTTACTTCTCGCTATCGACAAGGCCGCGGACAAAAAGCTTTTGCATCGACACCACCACGATGACCGGCGGGATCATCGCCAGAATGGATGTGGCCATAATCGTTGGCCAATGTGCAAAGTCATCGCCAGACGGGAACATCTGTTTGATGCCCATCACGATGGTGTTCATTTCGGGATCGGTCGTGATCAGAAGCGGCCACAGGTATTGGTTCCAGCCATAGATGAACAGGATCACGAACAGTGCCGCGATATTGGTCCGGCTCATCGGCACCACGATATCAATGAAGAACCGCATCGGGCGAGCCCCGTCCACGCGGGCAGCTTCGGCCAGTTCGTCGGGGATCGTCAGAAAGAACTGACGAAACAGGAACGTTGCCGTGGCCGAGGCGATCAAAGGAAAGATCAGCCCATAATAGCTGTTGAGCATGCCGAACCCGGCGACGACTTCGAACGTCGGAACGATACGGACCTCGACCGGCAGCATCAGGGTTAGGAAAATCAGCCAGAAGAACGTCGTCCGGCCAGGAAACTTGAAGTAGACGATTGCAAAAGCGGACAGCAGCGAAATGACAATTTTGCCTACAGCAATGCCAATGGCCATCACCAGACTGTTGAACAACATCGTCGCGACGGGCACGTTTATGCCCGAGAACAACGCCGCCTTGTAATTCACCCAGAACTGATCGCCCGGCACAACGGGCATGGGCGGCGAGACGATGTCTGCCTGGGTCACGGTCGAGGCCACAAAGGCCAGCCAGATTGGGAAGAAGATGATCAGAACGCCAAGGATCATGAACGCATGGGTCAGCCAGATGCCCGCGCCGCGCTTTTCGACCATTCCGTGATGTTGGGCCGCCATCAGTAATGCACCCTCTTTTCCACGTATTTGAATTGGATCACGGTCAGCAGGCCGACCACGATCAGCAGAATGACTGATTGTGCCGAGGATGAGCCAAGGTCTTGCCCGACAAACCCGTCCGAGAAGACCTTGTAGACAAGAATCGTCGTCGCCTGTTGCGGGCCGCCGCCCGTGATCGTGTGGATAACGCCGAAGGTTTCAAAGAAGGCGTAGACAACGTTGACTACCAGCAAGAAGAAGGCTGTCGGGGATAGCAGCGGCAATACAATCGTGAAGAACCGGCGCCAGAAATGCGCGCCGTCAATCGCCGCCGCTTCGATTACGGATCGGGGCACGGATTGCAGCGCTGCAAAGAAAAACAAAAAGTTATAGCTGATGCGGCCCCAGGCCGAGGCGACGACAACCAGCCCCATAGCTTCGGTATCGTTCAAAACATGGTTCCAGTCATAGCCAAGTTGGCTAAGGTACCAAGACACCACGCCGACACGTGTATTGAACATGAACAACCACAGCACACCGGCCACGGCGGGGGCAACGGCATAAGGCCAGATCAGCAATGTTCGATAGACGCCCGACCCTTTGATCAGCCGGTCCGCGATGACCGCCAGAAATAGCGCGGGGATCATCGAACAGAGTGTTACAAGCGTCGAAAACACGGCCGTTGTGACGAAAGACGCGCGGTAGTACTTGTCGCTCAGCAGGAATTCAAAGTTTCCCAGCCCCACAAACTGAGACGACAGGCCGAACGGGTCAGGTATGAACAGGGACTGCCAAACGGCCTGACCAGCGGGATAAAAGAAGAAGACGGCGGAGATGATGACCTGAGGGGCGATCAGCGCCAATGGCAACAGCCAGCCGCGAAAAGTGACGCGTTTTTCCATCCAGAAAGTCCACCGAAGAAAGAAAATGCGGGCCCGGATGGGGCCCGCATGAAGTTACGCCTTATTGATTGGCGGATTCGAACCGGCGCAGCAACGCGTCACCGCGTTCCTTTGCGCTGTCCATCGCTTCCTGAGCGGTCTTTTCACCGGACCAGACGGCCTCGAGCTCTTCGTCGATGATGCCGCGGATTTGGTCAAAGGAACCCAGGCGCAGACCCTTCGAGTTCGCAGTCGGCTCTTTCGCGGTCATTTGAATAACTGCGATGTCAGTGCCGGGGTTTTCGTCATAGAAGCCCGCTGCACGGGTCACCTCACCCGCTTCGGCCGTGATCGGAAGATAACCTGTGTTCTGGTGCCAATTGGCTTGAACGTCAGACGAGGACAGGAAGCTCAAGAATTCACCAACACCTTTATATTCTTCGGGATCATGGCCTTCCATAACCCAAAGGGATGCACCACCGATAATGGTGTTTTGCGGCTCGCTGGTGACAGCTTCCCAATAGGGCAGGGGGCGCACGTCGAAATCAAACTCGGCCTCTGCTTTGATGCCCGCGTATCCGGCAGAGCTTTCGGTGAACAAAGCGCATTCACCCGACCGGAAATTCGCGCCGCCCTCATTTCTGCGACCAGTGTAGATGAATTTGCCATCCTTGGCCCAGTCACCCATAGCGGTCAGGTGCGCCACTTGCGCCGGGCCGTTCAGCATCAGCTCGGTATCCAAACCGGCAAAGCCGTTGTCCTGTGAGGCAAACGGGACGTCGTGATAGGCCGACATGTTTTCAAGGTGAATCCAGCTTTGCCATGCGGTGACCAGCGGGCAGTCTTCTCCGCCAGCTTTCAGCTGGTCAAGCACGTCGCCAACTTTTTCCCAAGTGGACAGGTCCGTGTCTGGATCAACGCCGGCCGCTTCGAACGCGTCGCGGTTGACCCACAGAACCGGTGTGGACGAGTTGAAAGGCAGCGAAAGCATGTCTCCGTCAGTGGTTGTATAATACCCTTTGACAGAGCCAATATATGCGTCCGGATCAAATGACGCGCCGCTTTCGGCCATCACTTCGTAGACCGGTCTGATCGCGCCTTCGGCCGACATCATTGTAGCGGTGCCAACCTCAAAGACCATCAGGACGTGGGGTTGTTCACCGGCGCGGAAGGCGGCGATGCCCGCGTTCAGGGTTTCCGAGTAGTTGCCTTTGTGGCTTTCGACCACGACGAATTCATCCTGGCTGGCGTTGAACTCTTCAACCTGCGCTTTAACAAGCTCACCCAGTCGGCCGGTGAAGGCGTGCCAGAACTGAACTTCAGTTTGGGCCATCGCCGCCACGGGGGACAACGCAGTAGTTACGGCGAGAGCGCCGAGAAATTGCTTATTCATGATTCCTCCCATGCATCAAACTGATGCGGTCACTAACACCAAGCGCAGTGCGCATCTGGTGAGATTATTATTCCACCGACGTTACATCGGGATGAATATAATTCAAGACCTTATTATTGGCAAAAAACATAACATTGCATTATAGTTTTTGAAACCGCCAGCAACAAATAGGACTAAAAATGAGCCAAACCCTGAGGATCAGACAGTTGGAGGCGCTCATGGCGGCAACCATCAATGGCTCGGTTACGGGGGCCGCTTCTGATCTGGGAGTCAGTCAGCCAGCTGTGAGCAGGTTGCTTTCCGATCTGGAAAAATCGCTTGGGTTTCAACTTTTTGATCGCCGCGAAGGTAGGCTAGTGCCGACACAGGAGGTGCGTTACCTGCAACCCAGCATTGAGCGTGTTATTGAGCTGATGAAGCAGATCTCGGATGTCAGTCAGGACATAACCCAACGCAAAGCTGGACACATCCGCGTCGCATGTTTGCCCGGGTTCGCCACCAGTCACCTTCCCAACGTCGTCGCCACGTTTTTAGAAGATCGGCCAGGTGTAACCATGACGATCGAGCCTGACAGACCGGAACGCATTCTCGAGTGGATGATCGGTGAGCAATATGATTTCGGAATCACAGACAGCTTTAACGGGCATCCGGCTGTCGAAAGCAGCGACATCGATGTCCGTACAGTTTGCGTGTTTCCTACCGGACATGAATTGGAAAAACTCTCCGAGGTGACACCTACGGATCTTGCAAATGCCAAGATTATTCACACACGGCGCGACAGCGATTTTTTCGGACAACTTTCAAAAGCGTTTCAAAATGCCAACGTCAAACTGAATTCCCACATTGAAGTCAGGCAGTTCACGGCGGCTTGTGAATTGGCGGTAAAAGGTGTCGGGGTTTCCGTGGTGAGCGAGTTGGACGCCGTCCAATATGCAGGCAACGGATTGAGCTACCGACCGTTCAAACCTCTCTTGTCACATACACTTTCCCTAGTGCGCCCGGTTTTGAAGCAACCGTCACTGGTGACGCTTGAGTTTATCGAGCAGTTCCGAGAGAGCCTAGGCCCGTTCAAGGCGGATAGGGGATGGCGACATTCAACGTCTTCTGGCGGCGGCAAAATGTGCTGAAGTCTGGGACTTTCCGGTTAAGCCCGGCCAGCCGCAGCAGGCTTTCGACGATACCGGTCGTCTGCCGAACGGGCACGCCGAACAGCACCTTCAGCGTCAGGCAAACTTGGACCGCAGCATCGCTGAACTCAGGCTGACGACCGCGCATGCCCGCCGGAGCCGCATGCCAGGGCGTCTCAGGATCAAACCAGATCGATAGTGAACCGCGCTGCTTCAGCGCCGTGTTGTACGAAGGCCAGTTCCTGGTCTTCGTACTTCGTAGGGAATCAACTGCTCATGTATGACAGTTACCATGCTGGATTCATGAGATGAATACCCAGCCCATTTATGCAATAGAGCCGAATGGCCCTTTAAAGCAGGGACGAGTTGGCATAGTTTTGGCACAGCCGACGCGGAGTGTCGCGGTTCTATGGCATTCAAGAAATCTGCGCTCGGGAGACAAACCATGCTATTTCGCCGCCTTGCTCTTGCCGGGCTTGTTGTCGTAGCATCTTCGTTTCAGACAACGCTGCTCGCGCAGGTCACCACGGAGCGGCCATCGGGCCTTCTTATTGAACTGAACGCGCTTAAGGATGTTGATGGCGCCTGCCGCCTGACCTTTTTTGCGCAAAACATGACAGAAGAAGAGATCGACAAAGCCGTGTTCGAGACCGTGATATTCGATGCAACCGGTAGTGTCGTGCGCCTGTCGCTCTTCGATTTCCGCGATTTACCGGTAGGACGACCGCGCGTGCGCCAGTTTGATCTGCCCGGCATGGCCTGCGACATGGTGGGACGGGCATTGATCAACGGGGCGAATTCTTGCGTTGTCGCGGGGACCGAGAGCAAGGTCTGCCATGAGGCGCTGTATCCAAGCAGCCGTGTCGATGTGGAGCTTCTCGGATGAACCCGCTTGGAGCCCTGCGCGAGATCCTGGCCCTGGGCGGTCCGGTGGTCGCGGTACTGATCGTGATGTCTGTGCTGACCTTGGCGGTAACGATCTACAAGATCTGGCAATATGCGGCTTGCGGGGTCGGTCGGCACCGGGTTCTGTCCGAGGCGCTGGCAGCTTGGGACAGGGGAGACCGGCAGATGGCGCGGGCGCGTCTTGCCGACAGCCGCAGCTACCTCGCCCCGATTGTCGCCGCCGCAATGGGTAGGCCCGAGACGCCCAGCCTCGATGATCGTTTGGACGCCGAAGCGGGTCTGGCGCTTGCCGGGCTTGAGAGAGGCTTTCGTTTGTTGGACACCATTGCGCAGCTCGCCCCGTTGCTTGGGCTCTTTGGCACGGTCCTGGGCATGATCGAAGCGTTTCAGAGCCTGCAGACGGCGGGTTCCTCTGTCGATCCCTCTCTGTTGGCCGGTGGCATCTGGGTCGCCTTGGTGACCACGGCAGTTGGCCTTGCCGTGGCCATGCCCACTTCGATGCTGCTCTCCTGGTTCGAAAGCCGCACCGCGCGCGAACGGGTCTTCGCGGACAAAGCCCTGCGCACCGTGCTGGTGCCGGGTCAGGCCATCGCGGCGGCGGGCACCGAGGCCTCCTCGGACACGCCCGAGCATGCGTAGGGCAGCGCCCTTTGTCAGACGGCCCATGTCGATGACACCGCTCATCGACGTGATCTTCCTGCTTTTGCTGTTCTTCATGCTGTCATCGACTTTCTCGCGTTTCAGCGAGATCGAGCTGAGCAGCGCAACCGCCGGGGGTGCAGCAGCCAGCGAACCGACGGAACGGGTCTTTGTTCAGCTTGGCCCAGAGCGGCTGACGTTGAATGGCGCACCGGCCTCGCTCGATGAGCTGGCCGCGCAGGTCGAGACCGGGCTGGTTCTCGTCAGCCTTGATGCTGATACCTCTGCGCAGCGCCTGGTGGATTTGCTGGTTCGTCTGCGAGGACGCGACGGGTTGAGCGTAACGGTGTTGGAGTGAGCCGATGATCCGCCACGCCCACCCCCGCCGCAAACGCGACTCGACTATCCCGCTGATCAACGTCGTCTTTCTGATGCTGATTTTCTTCCTGATCACCGGCACGTTGGCGGCACCGCTCGACCCAGATCTGGAGCTTGTGAACACAGCCGAGCTTGAAGGGCGGGAACCGCCCGACGCATTGGTGCTGCACCAGGACGGAAGCCTGAGCTTTCGCGGCGCAGCGACCGATCCGGAGGCTTACATGACGGGTCACGGCAGCGAACCCGTCAGGATCGTACCCGACCGCAACGTCTCTGGCGTCCGCTTGATCGAAGTCACCGGCACGCTCCGCCGCCTTGGCGCGTCCTCGGTGTTTCTCGTGACCGAGCAGGCCCTCGAATGATCCGCCGGTCGCTGGCTGTTGCGACGATTGCCCTGCTCGTGTCGCTGCTGGCTCACGGTTTTGGCCTGAGCGTTGTTGTGCCTGGTCCGGCAGCACCGCCTGCGTCGGACAGCACAGCGGACACGGTCGCCTTGGGCAATGCTTTCGAAGATTTGGCGGATGCCCCCGCCGAACCGGTGCAACCTGAACTCGCAGAAGTGCCCGACCCCCCGGTCGAGACGGCACCGGAACCTGAACCGGCGGAGGTACCGACCAGCGATGCGCGTGTGGCCTCGGACGACCCTCAACAAGTGCCGTCGCCTGACACCGGTACCGCTGAAATTCTGCAACCGACGGCACCGGAACCGCCTCAACCCGACGCGCCAGATGGTGAAGACCCGCCCGAATATAGCTCAGACACCGCCGAGGAAACGGCCGCAACGCCGCCGGTGGAACCCGACTCGGTTGCAGAAACTCCGGTTGGCACGACTGACGGGAGCGCAGCACCCGTTGAAGCCGAGACCGTGGTCGCACCATCCATTGCACCTGCCGCCACGATCGCTCCGGCGCCCGAGGCTGCGGCAGTTCCCGTTGTCCCGTTGGAACAGGCGGCAATCGCTCCGGACATCCCGCTTGAAACGGCAGCGCCCGTGCCTGACGAACCCGATACCGCAGCAAACGATGAAGAAACGGATGCGACCGATCTGGCCGTGGCCACTTCTCCGCGTCCGCGCCTACGCGAAGAGCGGCCAACACCCACGCTGAAGGGTTTGCGTGACGGGTTGAACGATTTCAGTGACCTGCGCAATCCCACGCAGTTGGTCGAGTCGCCGCTACGCACCTATCAGCGCGATGGTATCGATGCCTTCCGCCAAAGAAACAGCGGAAGCCGGTCAGGTGGGCGCGGACCGGGCAACGCTGACACAACAAACTATGCCGGTGAGGTACTGGTCCATCTCAATCGATCCCCGGTCGTATATGTCAAAGACAGAGGGTACGCGCAGGTTTTCTTCGAGATCAATCCGGATGGAACGCTGGCTTGGGTCGACGTCGTCGACAGTTCAGGTTCCCAGAATGTCGACCGCGCCGCCAAGGCACAGGTTCGGAGCGCGGCACCCTTCCCGCGCCCGCCGGGCGGCGTAAGCCGAAAGCTTTCATTCTTCTATCAGATCAACTGATCAGCGGCGCAGGCGATGGCCGGCCTTGGTGGAGGCGCAGCGAAAGTCCATTTCGTCCGTGCGGTGTGAGTTTAGCCAGTCTCTAATTTTGCGCCTGCAGCGAACTGCAGGTTCGACGGGCCGCGGTGCAGCATCAGTTGGGAAAGCTTAATGACCGGATTGGGCCGGGAATACTGGGCAGGGGCCTATGCTGCGCTGGCTCCGAGCCCGTTTGGACCGATGCTGCGCGAAGTTTGAATGTCCACTATAAGTGCGAATTGGCTGCAGCCTTATCCGGCTGCTAAGAAAAGATCTAAGCAATGGAATTTTGTGATTTCGGTCCAGCGCCATAAAGTTGAGGTTCATTTTTTGGACTCAGTTCATTCACCCTCACGAAAAACTGGGGATAATTTCAGATTGTCGACGCGCAACATAAGCATCCAGTTCTTCACGAACGACGTTGTCCAAATGAGGGGCTTCGAACTCTTCAAGGAGCGTTCGCGCTTTGGTGCGGCAACGCTCGGCCATGTCGTGACTGCCGGTCGAACTCCACTGCTCAAAACTTGAGAAGTCCATCACTTCGGGCATGGCGAAGGCGCTGCGAAAATGATCCAGTGTAAAGCTGTCGCCCAGATAATGGCCGGCCGGTCCAATCCGCCGCACCGCCTGAAGCGCCTCATCGAACCGGTCCATTGATATCCCGCCCGCATAGCGCGCCATCAACTGGTTTTGCTCGTCATCGGCGATGAACTTGCCATAGCAGATGGCCAGCCCGCCCTCATCCCAGCCCCCGGAATGCAGCATCAGGTTTGCCCCCGCGTTGAACGCGGTCAAAAGAGTTGTGGCCCCCTCATAGCCCGATTGCGCGTCGAAGGATTTCGAGGACGCATGGTTTGCCGAGGTTCGCCAAGGCAATCCGTATTTGCGTGCAAGCTGACCGATTGCCGTGGTGATCAAAGTGACCTCGGGAGTACCTGCCATTGGTGCACCGGATTGCATCGAGATCGAGACGGTATATTGCCCGTACATCACTGGGGTTCCGGGGCGGTAGAGCTGAAGATAGGCAATCGCCGCCAATGCCTCAGCGTTGACCTGCGCGATCGTGGCGGCGACATCGGTTGGCGTGTTGGCGGCAGCCAAAACGAAGGGCGAACACAGAACAGCCTGTCCCGCATCCGCAAAGACGCGCGCGCCGTCCAGCATCGCCTCGTCCCAGACAAGCGGTGAGTTGCCAGATGCATGCATGAAGATCGAGGTTGCGTTCTCCATCACGTTACCTGCCACGATACGCGCCATGGCAACACAATCCTCGGCCCGTTCGCGAGAGGTGCCGATCCCGAACAGCGGCAATTCGGTTTCAACCATATGGTGGCGCATCATGAACAGGTGACGATGGGCCACGGGAATGTCCATCGGTTCGCACGTAAAGCCGCCGGCCATATGAAAGCTTGGACAAGCTTGGGTCAGGCGCGCGAAGTTGATGACGTCTGCTTCGGTGGTCGAGCGGCGCACTCCGTCCAGATCGCGCGTAAAGGGGGCGCCTTTCATGGGGCAGAACACGCTTGTGTCTCCGCCCATGGTGAAACCGGTCGCCGCTCCACGCCCCTGGACACGGAATTCGGACGGCGCCTTGCCAACCAGATCTATTATCAGGGCGCGGTCTATCCGCACCCGATCTCCGGAAACATCCGCGCCGACCTGCCGCCAATGGTCCAGCGCGACGGGATCACGAAAATCGATCCCAACCTCTTCGAGGATTGAAAGTGAGGCATCGTGGATACGTTCAATCGCGTCCGCGTCCAGCACCGCCAGTGGTTTCAGCCTGCGGGTCACCGGTGCAAGGCGTGTCCGTACCGCTTTCTGGTTCAATATCCGCGCAGCGCGTCCCGCGCGTCCCTTTACACGCGGCATGAAACGCCCCCGTCGACGGTGATTTCGGTGCCGGTGATATAGGACGCATCATCGCTGGCCAGAAATACGGCGGCATTGGCCACGTCCCACGGGGTGCCCACGCGGCCCAGCGGGATGCGCGCTGCGCGTTGTTTGTCCAGCGCGTCCCAGTCAATTGCTTCCGGGTCTTCCGCATTCTGTTCGGTGATATCGCGCGCCATCGGTGTATCGATAAAGCCCGGCAGAATCGCGTTGGCGCGGACCCCATGCGGTGCCATTTCCGCTGCCAGATTGCGGGTGAAGGAAATGATTGACCCTTTGGTGGCGTTATAGCCGATATAAGGCGTCCCGAGATAGCGCAGCCCGGCAATCGAGGAAATGTTGGTAATAACTCCACCTTTGCGATCTACAAAATGTGGCAGAACATGCTTTGTCGGAAGAAAGACCGCCTTCATGTTCACATGCACCAGCAGGTCCCAATCCTCGACTGTACTGTCAATGGCGCCGCCGGTTTTCAGAATTCCGACATTGTTTTGCAAAATGTCGATCTGGCCGAACTCTGACAAGCATCGAGCAACCGCTGTTTGAACCTGATCTTCCTGCGTGACATCGGCGGCCAGCGCAACGGCGCTGCCCCCTTCGGCGCGGATCAGTTCGCAGGTTTCCTCAGCCGCGGCCAGAAGCAAATCCAGGGCACAGATCCGTGCGCCCTCCTGCGCCAGACGAAGGGCGGTGGCTTTTCCGTTGCCCATGCCGCCCTTCATTGATCCCGCACCTGTCACCAGGGCGACTTTTCCTTCCAACCGTTTCATCGGTCATCCCCCATTGGATTGCAAAAAGGCGTTCATACCGCCGTCAACGGCAATCAGCTGCCCGTTGATGTACGAGGCGGCCTCGGACATCAGAAACGCTACAGGCGCCGCGATTTCCACTGGGTCCGCCCACCGTGCTGCTGGTGTCCGGCTTTCAATTCGGCGCACGAAACTTTCGTCGCCTAGGATTTTGCGGTTCATTTCAGTCAGGACATATCCGGGTGCGATGGCGTTGGCGCAGATGCCGTCCGCCCCGAAATCCGCCGCCAGAGATCGAGTTAAACCCGCGATGGCCGCCTTGGACGAGGCATAATTGCCGATCCCCGGTCGCGGATGCGTGGCGGCGATGGACGACACCGAAACGATCCGCCCCCGCTGTGGCCCTGGGTTGGTACGCATTACCCGGGCCGCCTCGCGCGCCAACACGAAAGGCGCAAAGACGTGCAGGTCGTAGATGGATCGGTAGTCGTCGATGGTCTGGTCCAGCACATGCCCGTGATTGGTGATCCCGGCATTGTTGATCAGACCCCAGATCGGGCCGACACCCTGCACCCATTCGGTGCAGGCGTCGAAATCGGTTAGGTCAAAGGCCGCCGTTCGCACGGTCGCTCCATCCGCGCGTAAGCTGTCTGCTGTGGCCTCCACGGCCTTGGCGTTGATGTC
This sequence comes from Ruegeria sp. E8, assembly GCF_056533985.1. Taxonomy (NCBI): domain Bacteria; kingdom Pseudomonadati; phylum Pseudomonadota; class Alphaproteobacteria; order Rhodobacterales; family Roseobacteraceae; genus Ruegeria; species Ruegeria sp. E8. Next base: position 226,833 of record NZ_JBQFOY010000005.1, on the reverse strand, counting down.
TTGCAGGCACAGCCGCGCACCCTGCGCAGCGCAGGACCGCGCCATCGCTGCGCCCAATCCGCGCGCGGCCCCGGTGATCAGAACGGTTTTTCCGGCCAGAGAGAAATTCGGCCCGCTCATGAGGCGAGGGCTGCCTTTTCCACCGCAAGTGCGGCATTCACCGCAGGCATGACCTGATCGCAGAACAGTTCCAGCGACCGCAAGGTGTTGGCAAAGGGGATCGAGGCGATCTGCATGAAGACGCTCAGATGAGTGATGCCGAACTCGCACGCCTCGGCGACGATGCGTTGCGTGACCTCTTCTGCATCGCCGATGATAGCGCGTTGCAGAACCGTGTCGATGTCGGGCTCATTGTCGAAGGGCACGATCTTGAGGTCCGCGCCCTCCATCAGCGGCTCGGGGCGGCGCATGTTGTTGGCCATGCGCGCATGGATCAGCACCTGCTCGGCTGCGGCACGGGCATCGTCCTTGTCTTTGGCGATGTAGACATAACGCTGAACCGCGAATGGGAAATCATCCCCCTTCAAGCCGTTCTCGGTGCGCGTTTCCTTGTAGAGCCGCCGCGCAGTACCGACGATTGCGTTTGGTCCCAGGGCCGGAGTGGTCAGCGTTTCGGCCCCATAATCGATCATCTTCTGACGCATCTCGGGCGCGTTGCCGACAGCGAAGGTGCGGATACGATCCTGAACCGGCGCGATGGACAGCGCCGCATCGCTGATCTGAATGTGATCGCCTTGATAGTCGATCATGCCGCCATAGACGCCCTGTTCAATGCAGTCCCAAATCTCCAGCCCACGCATCAGGCGGTCATTGATCTCGAACCCGAACTTCTTGAATTCGCGCGGTTGATAACCGGTGCCCAGACCCAGCACCAGACGGCCTTCGGTCAACTGATCAGTCAGGCAGATATCCTCGACCAGACGCAAGGGTTCGTAGAAGGGCATCACCACAACCGCAGGGCCTACCTTGATCCGTTTGGTATGTGCGGCCATGCTTGCGGCTGTCATCAACGGCGAGGGTGAGATGCAATAGTTTGACAGGTGATGTTCGGCGAACCACGCCGCGTCAAAGCCCGCTTCATCCACCATTTTCGTCATGGTGCGCATTTGGTTGAACACATCCGCGTGCGATGACCCGTCAACAGGCTTGGTCATCAGGTTGAACAACGAAAATTCCATGTCCTTGGGGCTCCGGTCTGGCTGCTGCACGTTTCCCACGCAGTCTGATGGAAAGCTGCCAAAGCACCAAATGGTGAATCCTTTACCAGTGGCAAAGAATTTCTTATGGGTTTCGTGCCTCTTGCCGCAACCAAGTCAAAAAGGCCTGAACGCGGGGCTGTTCAACCCGACGTTCGGGGCAGATAAAATAGTAGGTAAACGGCCCTTTGACCGGTTCGAACGGCAATTTCACCAAAGCCCCCGAGGCCAGAAGATGCCGGGCAATCACATCGCGCACAACGCCAATGCCCTGACTGTGGAGAATGGCGTTCACCGTGGCGCTACTGTCGCCGAAATAGGCCCCGTGTTCGAATGCCGCCGGATCCCCGCCATTAATCTCGATCACTGAGCGCCATTCGCTGTAATTTGTGTCGTGCAGAAAGGGGCGGTCCGCCAGCGCATTGATGTCCGACATGTCGCTCAATGTTTCGGCCGTTTGCGCCGAGGCCACAAGTATGTGCTGCTCACCAAAAAGGTGTTCCTCGTACCCGTCCGTGTACCCGCCCGGCCCCCAACGAATGGCGACATCCGCATCCTCTTGCCCAAAGCCTGTCTTTGCCACGGTTGATAGAGCGATCAAATCAACCGAGGGGTTGGCCGTCACAAACCGATGCGCCCGCGAGGCAAACCATGTCGGCGCAAAGGAGGGCAGCAAGCTGACCGTCAGCGTCGTCCGCCCGGCGTCCGGGGCCAGGTTCTGTACGCTTTCGCCCAGTGTGTTGAGGATTTCAGCCACGTCTTCGGCAAATTGTTCACCTTGTTCGGTTAGCAGGATCATGTTGTTGCGACGGCGGAAGAGTTTGACGCCCAAACGGTGTTCCAGCAGCTTGACCTGCTGGCTGACCGCCGGTTGCGTCAGGTTCAGCTCCGAAGCGGCCAGTGTAAAGCTCTGCAACCGCGCGGCGGCTTCAAAAGCGATCAGGGTCTGCAACGGCGGTAGCGGACGTCGCATGCGGTTGCTGTCAAATCCAACCGGTTCGAGTTTCGACAAAGCTCCGGGGCGAAGGTGATCCAGCTTGTTTCGAAGGGCGCGTCGCATCTCAGGCCTGCATAAGTTTTTGTTGGGCAAAGCTTAAGCAATTCGTTCTTGTGATCAAGGCGTACAACCCCTCAGAAAGACACATGACCGATGGAGGCAACATGCTGGACCCCACCGAATTCACATCCGCGATGCGCAAGGCGGTGACGCCCGTTTCGATTGTGATCACCAGTGGCGAGCACGGCCCCCATGGTGCAACTGTAAGCGCGGTCTGTTCGCTGTCGGCGTCCCCTCCGGCAGTGCTGATCTGCATCAACAAGAAAAGCCGCATTCTGGGGATGATCGAAGAGCACGGGGTCTATTGCGTCAATTACATCGCACAACAGAATGATAAACTGGCATTAGCCTTCGCTGGGGTCTCCGACTTTGCAGATCAGCGCAACTTTGCGTCTGACCATTGGACGATTGACCAACAGACCAGCCTGCCGGTCTTGTCCAATGCCGCCGCTATATTCACCTGCCTGCATATCCAAACAGTCTCATTCGGAACGCATCGCATTCTTATAGGCAAAGTTGAACGAGCCGAATGTTCTGACGCACACCCATTGGCGTATTGGGATGGCGGCTTTCGATCGCTGGTCGATCCCGAATAGGCTGGCGATCGAAGGACTTGGAGGCCATACCTCTTCAACACCCGATAGGACTTGCTGGAAATTTTAACTTATTGTCGCTGCAATGTGTTTACACACCGTGACACTGAAAATTCGCCACGAATGATCGAACGACCACTGCGTCTTGCGAATTGATGGCTCGAGCACTGGGCAATTTTTTGCGTTGCGGTTATCGGCGTGTCGAGATGTGCAGGCGTTCATGAAATCGGCCTGGCCACAGGTACTTGAACCGATCATCACCTCGTTTTCCATCCCCTTTTCAACAGAGGCGCGTCTGTCTTCGGAAATCTCAAAGCGCACAGGTTTCTGCGTCTTGCTCTGAAGGACCGAAGCCCGTTCCTTGACTTGACCGGACGCCATGACATCTATGGCCTTCATCTTCACCAGATCACAGCCGCGCAACTTGCTATCGATTGCCATGTTGAACAGCGCTAGGTCGCGATGGTTTTAGGCCAATTCAAGCCGCGCTCGGATCGCCCAGACGTGCTTTGGTTTCAATGGTCGCTTCTGGCCGACGATCCGGCTCTTGTTCCAAGCTGGGCGAAGAGCGCGAATGGCGGGTAAATTTGGTGTCTCCATGACTGATCCTTCGATCCGCCATGCCCTCCCAAAGCGACAACCCGATTTTGACCGGAACATTTTATCATAACAGGCTGCGCTGCTTCTGAAGTCCGCGATGAGCCCAAAATCTATAAGTGTTGCCCACGTCTCAAATGTCTGGTTATGACTTTCTGGCAAATTTCGTGTCGTTCCTGTCACCGGTCAGGGAATTCATTGCAACTGAAAACCCCGGCGAGTTTTCAATCGTTATCTGCGCATCATGAACCTTGGCAATCCGGGCCACCAGGGACAAGCCCAGCCCGGAGCCTTGGGTGATCAGCTGCCTGGAGCCTCTAAAAAAAGGTTCAAAAACCCGTTTCTGCTCATCCAGCGGAATGCCAGTTCCATGATCCGTAACCTTGAGTTGCACCCCGTTTTCATCACTTCGGACAGAAACTTCTACTGGAGACGCGCCGTATTTTTGCGCGTTGTCGATTAAATTGCGCAGGAGATGTTGAAGCATCCTGTGGTCGCCTTGTACCTCCACACGTTCTCCCGTGACTGTGATCCCCTCCACCCGACCGGCCTCTTCGGTAGCAAGCAAAAACAAATCCACAGATTCAAAACGGACTTCGGCCACACCTGAATCGAAGCGGGTCATCGCAATCACGTCGTCGATCAGGTCGTTCAGTTCGGCAATGTCCTGCCGAAGGCCCGCGCGCCTTTCCGGGGTGTCTTTCGTGTCCAACAACTCGATCCCCACCCGAATACGCGCCAGCGGTGTGCGCAATTCGTGTGACGCGTTGGCCAGCAACATACGCTGGCGGTCGAGTAGCTCTTCTATGGTCTTAGTCGAGGCGTTGAAACTGGCCGCCAGCCTTGCAATTTCGTCGTTGCCATCCACTGCGACGCGCCTGGATAGATCACCGGCGCCAATGGCCTCGACGTCCCTTTGCAAGTGTTCCAGTCGACGGGTAATGCGCCGGATCAAATGATACATCAGCGAAAAGACAAGCAGGATCAAAAGGCCAAATACTAAAGTGACCGCGACACCGTCATCAGCAAGCCCAAGAAAAGAAAGATCAGCGATGACAAAACGTCCATCCCCCAATTGGCTAATCCAATGTGTGCCGTCGACCAGTTCCACCCACTGACCCGGTGATGTCGGTTTCAACGTTAGTGCAACAGGTGTTCCGCTGGACCCGATGAGGCGACCATCTTGAGCGTAGACTGTCAGGTCTATTGAAAGGCCTTCTGCGATCCGGCGGATGGCGGCTTTTTGATTTGTGCCGGGCGCATCGGCTTCGGGCAACAGAAGCACAGATACATCGGCGGTTAGATCATCCACCGCCGCGTTGAAGCGCGCATCGAACACGCGGTTCCAAAAGAGTGTTACCAAAACCGAAAAAAGAACCAGCCCGGTGATCATCACCAGCGCCATTTGTATGAAGCCATGCTGGACAGCCTGACCGAGGCGCAAAAGGCACAAGCCGTGCGGAGTGACGCGGCGATCAACCTGCTGCTTGGGCCCGGTGAATACCTGCCGCTCGACCCCGGTCACCGTCGCTGCGGTGCGGCCCGCCAAAGCTGCCGTTCGCTGCAATCACAAAACCCGTAACTGGCCTCACTAATAAAGTGTGTACAAGGCCGCCGTTCATGGTGTCGGGCACAAGGGCAACTTCCGACACCGTTCGGTTTTCCCGAAGGATAGGTAGGAGTTAAGTAGGATCGCGTGCACAGGACAGACGACTGCATCATGTCCTGTAAACAGTTTCGCAGGATGGTTGGAAATGAGCGTGCAGAATGGGTTACGGTTTTCTGTCAATAAGCCAATAGGTTACACCCAGCGCTAAACCGATTGCTGCGTAACCAAGAAAGTATTGAGGCTCCAGATTTTTATCGTCAAGCGTGATGATTTTTCGAGCGACCGCCATCAATGCTGTCGCGACGACAAGCTTGATATGGATGACGTCAGCGGTCAGATAAAGAGTGATATTTGTATAGATCTCTATGGCGATCAGAACGACCAACACAGCACTGAAAACCGCAAGTAGGTCACTGACTTCCAAGATATAAACAGGCGGTTCCATCAACTTCAGATACGTTGTGAAACCGGCGTCGATAATAGCCAGCAGAATGATACCAAGCATGAGCACCGACAAGGCTCTGACACCGTGGCGGATCATGCGGTTACACCAACGAACGATGGCATCTTCGTGATCGGGGTCTAGTTCCACATGTGCCGGGATGGGTTTGTGCTCTTCGCCACTCACTGTAGCCTCCAGTTCCATAATGGTTCGCCAGCGTGAGAAATTTCATCCAGTTACATCACCCGCTTAGGCATTAGTTGAACACTCACATAAAATGAGTGTCGTTTTCTAGGTCGAACTGTTTGTGGTTAAGAATTCCTTATGAACTCAATGCGAGCCTTCTCAGCGACTTGCACGGACTAGCGGCTTGAGACCCTTGCGGACAATGAGTGTCGTCGAAGATCAGACGGGCTCCGAAATTCGAAACGCACACTCGAACGGAAGTATCGAAGCAAGCGGCCAAGTTGACTCAATTAATCTCGCAAGCAATGTTGGTTTGTGGCCAAACATATTCGAATGGGTTCAAATTATGACTGTGGTCTCAATACGGGCAGTTCTATCCGCTACATTTTCGTTCCTATTGGCTTTCGGAGCGGTCGCGCAGGACAGCCTGCCGCGAACGATGTTTGTCAATGTCGACGTTTTTGACAGTGAAAATGCGACGGTCATCGAGAACGCAAATGTTCTTGTCGAAGGCAATTTGATCGCCAAGGTTTCGACCAATCCGATTGAACCGAATGGTGCTGTGGTCGTGGACGGCCAAGGGCGGACTTTGATCCCCGGGCTGATAGATGGCCACAATCACATCATGCTGCCGACCTCTCCCTTGGCCTTGGCGTATAACCTTCACTGGTCCTACACTGGCGCTCTCGTCACGAGGGAAGCTGAACGAATGCTGATGCGGGGCTTTACAACGCTTCGAGATGCGGGTGGCCCCTCCTACGGTATAGCGAAGGCCATAGACGAGGGTATTGTTCCCGGGCCCCGTATATTTAGTTCTGGACATTGGATCGGTCAGACATCGGGTCACTTCGATTTCCGCTTGTACAACGACACCCACCATCGACAGCGCATTGAACGTACTGTCTTCGAGCGCGAATGGTCGTTCATCGCCGACGGCGTATCTGAAGTGCGTGCAGCCACCCGCGAGGTGCTGCGTCTTGGGGCCACTCAGGTTAAGATCAGTCTGGGTGGTGGCAATTCAACCCCATATGATCCATTGGACACAACCCACTACAGTCCCGAAGAAATCCGCGCCGCAGTGGAAGCCGCTGAGGACTGGAACACATATGTGATCGTTCACGCTTACACGGATGAATCTGTTATCCGCGCACTTGAGGGCTGGGTAAAGAGCATCGATCATGGCAACATGATATTCGAGGAGGAGACCATTCGCGCCATTCGTGATGCGGGGGCTGTTCTTAATCCACAGTTTCTCATATTCACGCCGGATGAGAACATGTTGGCCGCAGGCGATCCCGCAACCATTGAGAAGGGCGCGCCACTGCGCGACAATGTCAAAAACTACGTTGCCTTGATCAAAAAATACGACCTTCCCATTGCCTTTGGCGTGGACCTTTTCGGAGCGCCCGAGCTCATGGCAATGCAGAACCTCGAGTTCGAACGCCGTGGTCGTTGGTGGTCCGGGGCTGAAGTCTTGCAACAGGCCACATATAACACTGCAAAACTTGTGGAGATGTCAGGACCGCGAAACCCTTATCAAGAAGGTCCGCTTGGGGTGATCAAGGCAGGGGCATATGCCGACTTGATCCTCGTTGATGGAGATCCGGTTGAGGATATCAATCTGCTGGTCGACCCCGAAGCTAACTTTCTGATCATTATGAAGGACGGCGTGGTCTACAAAAACACGCTCGAGAACTGATGAGCGTCATCATGCGGCTGCTTGTCGTTGGAATTTTGGGTTCGCTTGTGGCAACTTCCGTGACCGCCAACCCACGCGTCGTGAGTTAGAGCGATCTGGTCGACACATCTGCCCAGACCTTTGAGGACCCATTCAAGGAACTTGGCGCCGTTGATCTCATAAATCTGGAGGTTGTGGTGCGTGTTCGGGAACTACTGAAGAATGGCGCAACCGACCCAGAAAAACCGGAACTGGCCAAATCGCGCTTGGCAGAGGCCGAAGCCTCTCTCGATGCGGCGGGTGTGGATATCGACTGATACGTTTTGCAGCGTTTTGTTGTGGCTGAAAATCGAGAGCGTGCCGCAAAACCGGGCAATCCCGATCTGAATGGACGACAGGTGACGCTAACTGGTTTTGCGATACCAACGCCGCCAGACGCCGATGGCACCCATATGGCTTACCTGTGCCGCAACTTGGAATGTGTAGTCATCCAGCACCGCCATCGCCGAACCAACTCGTGCGTCTGCGTTTGTCCGCGGCGGCCTCTTGGCGGGTCGTGTCGAGACGGAAATGGGGTCGCCCGCTTTCACTCGTGCATTGTTGCCGACATAGACCTCGTCAACCCGGCCCGGGCGGTCCGAGAGGACAGTCGCCGTGCGGAAGGCCGCAGATACGTTGCGTGTCGATGGATGAAAGTAGAAGATGACGGTGATCAGTGTCACAGCCAGTATCGCGCAGGCTGTTAACCCCCACCGCAACTCGTACCAAATGTTGAACAGAGTAATTTCATGCCCCCACCGTTTGCCTTGCCGGTAGCGGCAGTATCAGGGAAGGAAAACGTTCCTTTGCGTTTGCGACCAGATCATACCACTTGCCGACCGCTATAGGTAAGGAGAGAGCAACCGCGCCAGCCCGTTGCGCAATTTGGCCCAAAGTGGGAGATCATTGATCTCTTCGAGGTTAATTTCCCGAGCGCCTAGTGCTTTTGAGTCAAGGATGGAATGGAGCTCTTCCGATAGCTCTTGATGATAGCACTCAACATTGAACTCAAAATTCAATCGCAGGCTTCTGGGATCCCAATTTGTGCTCCCAACAAGAGCCCAAACATCGTCCACGAGCATGAGTTTCGTGTGATCGAACGGTGGCTTGGTAAAGAAAACACGGCAACCATGTTCCATAATTTGCCCGATCTGACCCATGGCCGCCCACTCGACAATCTTCACGTTGTTGTCGGAAGGGAGGTAGATTTCAACCTTGATGCCACGGAGGGCCGCCACTGAAAGCGCTTCTATAAGACGAGAATCCGGCAAGAAGTAAGGGCTAACAATGCGTACGCGTTCTCGCGCGGCCGACAGCGCCGCGAAAATGAGTTTACTGAGCGTCTCAAAGTCTTCGTCTGGTCCGTGCGAAATCCCCCGCGACCAGACTGAGCCGTGGCGGGTAAGCTCAGGAAACCAGGCCGGACCGCTCAACTGCTCACCGGTGGTAAAGGCCCAATCCGTAACGAATACTTGCTTGAAGTGGCTTACCACTGGCCCCTCAAACTTGAAGTGCAGGCATTGTGTTGGTCCCTCGGGATTGAGGTTCAGGCAATGAGCTTCGCGAATATTGGTTCCGCCCGTGAAGCCTATGCAGCCATCTACAACAAGGATTTTTCTGTGGTTTCTCAAGTTTGAGAAGCGGCGCGAGGAGAACCCGCTTGTGGGAAGAAAGCTCGCTGCCTCAATCCCCACATCTTTCAATCGAGTGACCATGTTCTCCTTGCTGTAGCGCGCGCCAACGCAGTCGATAAGAACACGCACTTCCACGCCGCGGTCCTTGGCCCGAACAAGAGCATTCAAGAACTCTTCTCCCGCTCGGTCGCTGTCAAAAATATAGCTCAGAAAGCCAACGGAAAACTTGGCGGCATCAATAGCCGCAATCATTTCCGGATAGGCCTCGTCACCGTCCCGCAGGCAATGAACCGTGTTTCCTGGCAGGAGCGGCTTTGCGCTAAGACCTTCCCCAGCGCGGGCCAATCCCGCAATGTGAGGAAGTTGAACATTGGCCTCTTCAAACAACACTCTCTCGCTTTCCGAGAGCGAGAAACTGGGAATTTGACGGATAGTATCTGATAGGCCCATCCGCGTTCCGGCCCGATTGATACGATTAACGCCCAGGACAATATAGGCCAACGAGCCCACAAACGGCGCAAGCCAAGCAAGTGCTGACCAGCCGATTGCGGCACGAGTATCTCGCTTTTTCAGAACGGCGTGCACCGTGACGCCAAGAGCCAATGTGATCTGGGCAAGCGTGGCCAGAAATGCCCATGCGTAGACAAGGCTCAAAACACGATCCCCCCAAATACAGCTACACTATTTGAAGCTTCACTCTATCTCCCTTGACACACAGCAATGCAGAAAGTTTGGGTTATAATTCAATGAGTCAGCCCGTACGTCACAAATATCGCACTCAGCGTAACTCATTCGCCCTCTTCAAGAACAAACAATCGTCTGCTCAGCTCCTCTTTGAGGACCTTGTTGAACGGTGCAACGAAATTCAGCTTTCCGTCCCACTCGCCTAGTGAGTAGCAATGGAGCCATCGAGCTATGCTCCGTGAAGCGTTCTTTTATTTTCAATGCGTTGGACAAAGTGGGCCCAAATAGATGAAAAAATTTTGGTCCCTAGGACAAGTTCCCTGCAATTCAACAATTTGGCAACTTGTTCTATTGGTCGGAGTGAGAGGATTCGAACCTCCGACCCCTGCCTCCCGAAGACAGTGCTCTTAGGTATCAGTGAGTCTCGTTAAGTTCCGGGCGGTTCAGTAACTACCTGTTTTACTTGACATTAGTCGGTTTCTTAAGTCTCAAGAGGTTTCAGGGGGCGTCACGTTCGGTGCTGCCCCGGTGCTGCCCGAGGAGACGAGTGTGAAGACTGAGAAACGAAAATTGACTGATGCTTTGGTCCGTTCGGTCAACCCGCTCGCAGGGCCTTCGGAGTATGTCATTTGGGATACTGACGTCACGGGATTTGGACTCCGTGTGAGGGGCAAGAGCATGTCTTATGTGGTCGTTTACCGTCCTGTGGGGCAGGGGCGCTCTGCCAACGCAAAGCGCTTCAGACTGGGTTCGCCCGGCTCGATCGCCAACGTAAAGGACGCACGGAGGATGGCGCTGGCGGTTTTGGGTCGTGTTGCTTCCGGAGCGGATCCGAATGCCGAACGAAAAGAAGAGAAACGACGGTCCCGGTCGACTGTAAAAGAGATGCTGGATCGTTATGATGAGCATTTGGAGCGTCGGGATTACGTGACTAGGACGGATGTGCTCAGCTTACTCCGACGGCGGTTGCGGCCCATGTTCGGTCGAGAGATTTCTGAGATTAAACCTTGGGAATTCGCTGAGATCATCGAGCGCCTCGACAAGAAAAGCGGAGGCACGGCCGGCGGCACGTTTCGGACTCGCTGCTCGACATTCTTAAATTGGTGCACATTCGATGCGAGGGTATTGGAAGTAAACCCTTTGGCTGGTTATCGACGTCGTCGTGACACGCGATCCGAGCGCGTGAAGAAGTCTGAGATGGGCAAAGCCCTCACAGATGAGGAACTTAGAAAGGTCTGGCTGGCCGCGGATTCAGCTACGTCTTTTGGAAGACTTCTGCGGTTTCTCATGCTTACTGGGTGTCGTCGGAACGAGGGCGCAAAGCTCGTTTGGCCAATGGTGGACCTCGACGCTCAACGGATAGAATTACCAGCAACCTTCACAAAGCAGGCAAGAGGCCACACCGTCTACATTGCAGATGAGTTGGCCCAGATGTTGGAGCCGATGAAAGAGGAAAGACTTGCATCTGACAATGTCTTCCCTTCAAACCGTACTGGAGGTCCAATGTCTGGGTGGAGTAAAATTATGGACCCGGGCGACAAGCGAACCGCAGGTGGCGCAAAGCCGGGCACGCCGGGGTTTGTGAAACATTGTGGCGTGCAGTTCACTTTTCATGACTTGCGCCGGACTTTTCGGACCGGATTGTCCCGATTAAACGTAGACACCGAAATTGCCGAATTGGCACTAGGCCACGCACGCTCAGATTTGGAAGCGCGATATAATCGGGACGACTGCGAATTGGCCCTGAGAGATGCTTTTCAAGAATGGGGAAATCACATAGCCCGAGTTTGCAACAAGAGTTGAGCGATTACTGCAAATTAACTCCTATATCTGCCATACATCTGACATACACTTGAAAACATTGGATAAATTTTGAAGTACGGCTTGACGCAGTGTGGTACAAAATGTACCCTTGCATTCGAAATAACCTTGCCCCGCCGCAATGGAACGGGCGAAACGGTGTAACGGATGGGATGCGGCAGCGAGGTCTTACCTGAAACGAGCGCACTAGGTGCGTGCGATGAGGATAGACCGAATGCTCGATGGAACCACCGTTAACTCAACTCAACCTGAAATTGTCGACCTGAATTCGCTGCCCGCATCAGCCTTTTTGACACGCGTTCAATTGGCGCCGGCGATCGGCTTCTCGTTACAAACTTTGAAACGATGGGCTAGCGAAGGGAAAGGACCGCGCATCACATACCTAGAGAACCGACCACGCTATCGAGTTTCCGACGTCCTTTCTTGGATCGAAAAGGGGCGGAAATAATGGCCGGTCCTTGGGAAAAGTATCAGACGGCGCAACAAAACCCACCGACTGGCCCGTGGGAAAAGTACGCTCAAGAACAGAAAGGAACATGGCGTGATGCGCCACTTGTCAGTGGTTCGTGGCGTGATGCGCCAATAGTCGATCAGCCAACACAGACCGAAGAAGAGACCCTACTCGCGTGGATCATGGACAAGGGCGAAACAGCGCTAAACACGGCGGGGTATTGGGCCGAGGCCGGTGCAAAAATGGGGGCAGAAATCGCTGGTGCACCGGTTGACCTGATCAACGCATCGCCGGTGGCATTAAACATTCTCCCCGGTGAACAAGGAATGAAACCGTTCTCGGAGCGCCCTATTGGTGGGTCCGAGCATCTCTGGGAAATTCTTGCGGCCCCCCGAGACGCTGCACAGGAAGCCATGGGGGTGCGGGTTGGAGACGACACGCCCGAAAATTTCATAGAGGAATTCGGCGGGCGCGTGATTGGCGAGCTCGTTGCAGCATCTATTCCGGGAGCTGGGGTCCTTCGCGGTGCCTCCAAAGTGGGGACTACGGGTGCACGGGCAATGCAGGCGTCACCACGTCGCGGTGAACGGATGCTTGGTTCGCTCCTGGAAAGTGCCGCAGCGAACCCATCCAAGTTCGCTAAGAAAGAAGCGCTTTACGCAGCAGGTGCTGGAGCTGGTGCCGGAACTGTGCGCGAGTTGGTGTCTGATGGCGATCCATCCACAACAACAACCCCCGAAGCCGTAGCTGATTTGGTAGGATCTCTTGCGGGAGTTGGCGTAACGGCTGGTGCTGGAGCGTTGAGACGAACCGCAGGTGACATTGTCACCTCGGCTACTGGCCGCGGGGGTTCGGAAATTGTGCGCGGCGCGGTTACAGATGAACTCGCAAGGGCATCCGGGGCACCGATATCTCCGTCCGGTGCACCAGACACAGAAGGGCTTGCGAATGCCCTTCACAGCGGTTCAGCAACGTCTCCGCGCCTTCCCGGCTATCAGGACACTACAGCCGACGTTTTGCAGAATCCGGGCATTACCTCCTTAGAATACAGTCGCCAAAGCGGCAGCGGCGCCGGTAAATACGCTCAACGCCGCAGCGACAACGCAAGGGCGGTGAACGATGCGATCGACTCCCAAGCGCCTAGTGCGACACCGGGGGCACTCCGCGAGACGCTCTCGGCCAAACGCGACATGGCGCTACTTGAAGCCGAAACGAGGCAGTATCTCGCGCAGACTGAATTCGAAAAGGCCGCCGACAATCTCGCTGCGGTCCAATCTGGTGAAGCGCGAGGGCAGACCGTTCGTGCGGCCCTGGACGAAGCCCTTGCAAAGGCCAAAGAGGCCGAGCGCGCGGCGTGGTCAGGTATAGACGGAACCGTCAATCCCTCCGGCCTTGATAGAGCCTTCGACGACATTACGAACGGGCTGACTCTTGCCGAGCGTCAAGTCGTCTCTGGTGAAAACTCTATTCTCGAAATTCCCGGCCGTCTGACTGGCAAGCCGGACGAAGAGGCAGCGCTTCTAGCACATGTCTTTGGTGACGGCGTTGTGCCTTCTGAACCTGTGCGCTTGGCGGAAGTAACGACCCTGCGCAGTACGCTAACGGATCGCACACGAGCTGCGCGATCTGCAGGCGACTACAACACGGCCCGAGTGCTGGATCGGTATGTCGGAGCAATAGACGGATTCCTCGACAATGCGGTCCCCGAAGTCGTTGAACGTATGGAGGCAGCACGGGCCGTTTCTCGTGATCTCAACGACCGTTTCACCCGACCTACAACCCCCATTGCGCAGACGCTCGATCGCAATCAAGGGCGGCCGCGCGTACCGGACAGTGAAGTCACCGGTAAGTTCGTACATTCCGACGAAGGCCAAGCGTCGAACATAAGCACTCTGCTGCGAGAAACCAACGAAGCGGCCGATGTTCGCGCCGCTCTTGAAGACCAGATCAAAGCGGGCGCTGAGAAGTATCTTAACAAGCCCGATCAGCTCGAAAGCTATCTCAACCAGTACGAGGCTGTGTTCGAGAAGTTCCCTGAATTGCGCGACGAGTTCGGAACGGCCGTTTCTCTCAAGCGTTCGGCAGATGAGGCGACCAAGGCCCGCGTGGGGGTTGAACGCGATCTCGGCACCGATACGACGCCCGGGCGTAACGCCGTTGGCCGGTATCTCCGGTTTGGCGACGAGCGCGCAGTAGATGCAATGGCTGGGGTAGTGAACGCCCCAGATCCTGCCAAGGCAGCCGACGAAATCCTGAAATTCACCGGTGGTGAACCGCAGGCGATAGAAGGTGCAAAATCCGCTTTTTGGAAGCTTATGGAGCGGGACGCCAAGTCCAGCGGCGCGACAACACGAACACCTGGCGGAGAGCAGGCATGGCGGCCTCAGTCGCTGTACAACTTCCTGCAAGATCCCAAGAAGCGCGTTGTGATGGAACGCCTCTATTCGGATGATCCACAGCAGATGACACGCATCGACGAGATTGCGAACGCACTGCGTGACATTGATTTACGAGTTACTGCCAAAGCACCGAACAGTAGCGGGACACCGCAGGCAATCAAAGGAAATGACATTCTGCCGTCCGCTGAGACTATTGGCGCTTATTCCTTTGCCTATCGCCGCGGCCAAATTGGATTGCCCTTTATCGGGTTGCGCCTCGTTTCGACGATGGCTCGACGCGCAACGCTCAAGGGCCGTAGCGCAGAATTCGAAGAACTGCTGGACAAGGCTTTGCTCGAACCGGAAGTCGCGGAAATGCTGCTTCGTGAGCACAACCCGGCCAACGTGACGGCGATGAACCGATCCGCAAAACTTTGGCTTGGGAACCGCGCCTCGGCAATCGCTGAACTACTTGGCGACGATCAGGGCGTGCCGTCGGAAGACGACACACTTCTCGATCACATCTTCGCTAATTGAGCTCTCTACAGGTATCAGATTGAAAAGGAAGGCTATGGGACATTTATCGATATCGCCCATGGAATACCCGGTTATTGGCGGTTCGACACTGGCTGAGATTGTCGAACGTTTTAAGCTTGGCCCGGATGATGAAGAGTCTCAGAGCAAGACTTGGCGCGGGTTCGCTGAAATAGCTTTGAGGGGTGAGACAGAGAGGTCTGGGGCGAAACCGACAGCAGACATCGGCCCTTTGCACAAGCTAGGCCAAGAGGCGTTGGTCGCATTCATCGGCGAATGCCTCCGGCTTGCCTTGGATAGTCAGAAACCGCGCCGGAAACGTAAACGCGGTATCGATATAGCGCTGTGTTTGTTCGTGGTGTTTTTGGTCGTTGAGGAACGCAAACTATACCCAGAAGCCAGCGACAATCGCGTTTTCACTAACCTTGCGCAGTTGTTAGGCCCCGGGATCGAACCGGATACGATTCGGGGCGCGTATAAGCGCGGCCTACGTGTCTACTCCGCCTTCTACAGACGCGATGACGAAGCCTCAATTCTCGCGCTCGCCCATCTTAGAAAGACGTTTTTTGACGACTTCTGGAACGCGCACAAGAGTTCCGAGAAATACCGCGAAGATCGTGCTTTTTGTCGAAACTCCGGACGCCGAAAACAGTGGTGGGAACAATGAATGGAGATTCGAATGGCAGAGGTGCGAAATGCAGTTATCCCTTGGCAAGAGTGCCAGTTTGTATCGCCAAGAAATGCAGGCCGCATTCTCGGGCTTCGACAAGGGGCGCTCAATGACCGGATTCGAGCGGGCGAGCTTGAAACGAAAAGATTGCCCGGGGGTCAGCAAATCGTAATCTCGGTCGAAAGCGTCCTCCGACTGATAGAGCGATCCGAAGCGATCCAACTGACAGCCCGAAAAGAGGCAAAACGTCAGTCGAAGACGCGCCCGTTTCGGCTTGTCGTAAGCAATTCTTAAGAAGGCAAAAGAAAAGGCGTGCCGCGAAGCCACCGCAAGCACGCCAGAAAGGTTTTATCGTGCAGGAACAATACAATAATGATGACTTGGAGGCAAGCGCCTTCCCGCTCTGCTTCACTATCGTCGAGAACGCCGGTGGTGCGCTAACAAAGGCTTATGACGTTGACGAAACCGGATTTCCCAAGGCCGTTCACAGGGGAGCGCTATCTCGTGGTGTGGCACGTCTCAATAGCTCCGTTGGCACGGTCGGAGATCATCTCAAACGCCTGGAAAGCTCTTTAACCAGTTTGCGTTCCAGTGAAGCGCTATTGACGGGTGTTCCGATCAGTGAGGGCGCCGAGTGGACTCTCGGGACCAAAGATGACGTTGAGGCTGGGGAAGCAGAGATTTCTCGTTCTTCTGATTGTTTTGTTGGTCTACAGGGCCCTTCGCTCCTGTGCCTTGATCTGGACACGAAGACCTACCCGGACGAGGTCAGGCAGAAGATTCAGGATTGTGGCGGTGTGCTCGAGGCGCTGATTAGCGTTTTCCCGGAATTTCAGCATGCAGGCTGTCTGCGTCGCCCGCCCGCATCATCCGATATAGAGAACCCTATCACGGGGCACGAAACCGGACCTGCGGGAGAACACCTCTACTTCATTGCGGTAGACGGAACTGATGTTGCTAAGTTTGCACAACGGCTGCACGACCGTCTCGTGCTAAACGGTTGGGGTTGGGGCGAAGTTTCCAAGTCCGGTCGTGTAATGACACGGACGCTGATTGATCGCTCAGCGACGGCTCCTTACCGCGTCGTATATGAGGCCGATGCCATTCTTCGTGGCGTCCTTGAATACAAGCGACCACGGCTCGTTTCGATCTCCGAAGGGGGCGTTTTGAATACGGCCGCACTGGCGGCTCTCAACGAATTAGAAAACTCTGCATTTGAAGAAACAAAAGCGGAAATCCGAAATAGCAAGAAAGAAGAGGCGGCTGCTGTTCGGCAGAATTGGAAAGATGAACGCCTTCGTGCTGCTGAGCAAAGCGGGCGGGATACACTGTTAGCGGCCGATGACATCGAGCGTGCGGTAGAACGTGAAGAGCTGTCCGGGGAGTTTGAAATTCAATTCGACGATGGAACATGCGCGACCGTTTCGGAAATATTGGCGAACAGGAAGGCGTTCCATCGTAGAACTTGTGCTGATCCTCTGGAGCCCGAATACGGTGGAGGAAACAATCTTGCCGTCCTCTATACGGATCACCCTGCACGCGTTTGGAGCCACGCTCACGGCGGTGTTGATTATCGACTTGTCCTAACAGAGCATGATTTCTTCAAACCGGTTGAACAGGTTCCGATCGAGCAGCTCACAAACGATGAAACGATCCGGGAGATGTTTTCCGGTGACCACGCACCCGAAGATACGTTCGAGTGTCTTACTATCGACGACATTCTGGAACTGCCCGATCCTGAATACGCTGTTGATCGACATCTGCCGCAAGCCTCTATGGGTTTTCTCTACGGTGAGCCCGGATGCGGAAAGAGCTTTGTTGCATTGGATTGGGCCCTGCACATGGCCTACGGGCTGCCTGAGTGGAATGGTGACAAAATCATAACCCGTCCGAATGCGCAGGTGGTCTACCTTGCGCGCGAAGGCTCATCCGGTTTCAAGGCGCGGATTAATGCTTGGCGGAAAACACACTTATTGCCAACGGGCCGCGAACCGCGTTTCACGTTCATCCGTCAGGGTATCGACTTTTTGCATGATGGCGATGTCGGCAAGCTGGAGAGATCAGTTGAAGGCGCCGCAAACGGTAGGCCAATTGACCTGGTCGTCGTGGATACTGTTTCGCGCGTGATGCCCGGTGCGGACGAAAATCTTCAGAAGGAAATGACGCGCTTTGTGAGCGCCTGTGATCGCCTGAAAGACAAATACGGCTGCATCGTGCTTGGGGTACACCATTCCGCCAAATCTGGCGACATGCGTGGCTCGTCGGTTCTTAGGGGCGCTGGCGACTTTGTCTTCAAACTGGAGAAGCAGAAGGATGGCACTTTCAAAAGGCTAATCTGCGAAAAACAGAAAGACGGCCCTGATGGTTGGTCAGAATCCTATGCATTGCGATCGGTGGTGTTGGGGACCGATCCGAAGGATGGAAAGGAGTTGTCCTCGCTCGTTGTAAAACGCGTGAACTCGCTCGTGATTGACCAGAAGACAGCCAAAGAAGCCGAACAGTTCGCAAAAGTTGTTTTGCCTCTTCTGGGTGGTCGGGAGCGTGTGAAATGGACGGATGTCTGTGTGCCCGTCGGAGAGCGGCTGCGCGACTCGGGGCTGGTCGTAGTTGATTCCGATAAACGAGTTCGGGAAGAAGTAGCAAAACGGCTTTCCGGGCTTGGCGTCGATCTCGCGATAGACGGACAAAATGTCAATTTGACCTTCAGGAAAAACGGCTCGGTTCGGGGCGCTCCGTGGGTGTTTGAGATCAATTCCCGGGACGAACTGCAGGAGCCTAAGTAATGGCCGTTTTGTTGGACGAGGTTGGACGAAGCTTGGACTGTCCAAGGGTTTTTGATTGTGATTCCAACGGCTTGCATGCTTCTAACAGTGTGCTTGGACGCTTGGACGAGCGTCCAATGTCCAGGACCCGAAAAAATCGTTTAAAATCAACGCTTGGACGTTGGACGGTCTTGGACCCCTACGGGGAGGCTCTGGCCGTCCAAGGCCGCGCTCCCGCCGGTAGGCGGGTCGTGAACGAAAAGACAAAATGTCCGTTAGGGATCTACTTCATGCGGGGGTGCAAATAATGTCGCGTTCCAAAAAACAGATAGAGTTTCTGAACAGCGTATACTTCAAGGAAGCCCGAATGCGGGGTTTGAGGAACGCTTGGACGAAACAGGCGAACGGCCCAAAGTGCGGAGCGAAGAACCGGTCCGACGGCAACCCCTGCCGAAACCCTGTGACCGATGAGGGTCGGCGGTGTCGTCTTCATGGTGGCGCGACGCCTAAGGGCAAAGATTGGCATCGCAGGCAGTTTCCTAAGAAAGGCGCACCAATCGCGAAACTTGAAAAGAAACTTCGCGAACTGAAAACCCGGGATCGGAAAGCCGAAGCGCGCCGGGCTGCGATGACCCCCGAAGAGTTGAGCCAGCATGAAGCGCGACGCAAAGCATTGCGCCCGGGCACACCAGCGGAGCGTCAGAGCGCCCGTGACAGCCGGAAAGCCAAAAAAATGATTGAGGGGCTTCGGTCAGGCGAAATGCCCGTCAGTGACGAGATCAACGCCCTGGAGATGCAAATCCGAACGCTCAAAGGCCGAGCTGTGAAGTTGCAACTCGACCAATTAGAGGAAGACGACCTACCCGAGGTATTCAAATGATCGAAAGAGACGATATTACGCCCGAGGAAGCCCTCTCACGCACTCAGGTGAGGATCAAGACTGAAGGGCTGCAAGCGGCTACTGACGCCGCACTGCATCTTCTGAGAGACCCGAAAGCGCCCGCACAGGCCAAGAGCGCCACGATCAACGCCATATACCGCGCATCGGGCCTCTTCGGCCGTACAGAGGATGATACACAGCCGGAGCTTCACGAGATGACGCCAGAGCAGCTTGGCCGGGAGATCCGCAAGCTGGAGCGGTCAATGCGAACCGCGGCGATGGGGGCAGATGATAATGGGGTGTTTTCGTAGTTTATGCGCAGCAACAAGTTAGTGTAGCTGCCGTCAATTGCCGTTGGTGGCTTTACCTGTGCAGCAAATACAGTTCCACAAAACTGGAACATCAAACGAGCATTTGTGAACGGCGGGTTAGCGGATTCTACGGCCGTTTGCTTCTGCTATTCAAATGTCGGCTTTCTGTTTGCTGGGAAAAATCGGTCCTTTTTGTTTGTAGCACAAACCTTGCCAAGCGAACCGACACACGCGAAGGTGGATGCATTTAAACCCAAGGCATTCAAACTTGACCGATATCGAGCGCATAAACGCCCTGACAACCAACGCCCGGAACACTTGGTTCGTCCTCCTCGCCGCCCTCGTCTTCGTCGGCATCACCCTGATGAGCACTGAACACGTCGACTTCTACGGCGTCGACCGCGCCACAACACTGCCATTGGTCAATGTTGAGGTCCCCACCCGCGCCTTCTTCATCGCCGCACCGCTCCTCATCGCCGCCATCTACATCTACTTCCACCTCTACCTCGTGCGCCTCTGGGATGCTCTTTCAACCGCCCCAGCTCGGATTGACAATCGCCCACTCGGAGACATCATCAGCCCCTGGCTTGTCACCGACGCGGCCCTCCACATGCGCGCCCGCCGCCGCAAAGAGTTCTGGCCCCCTACAACCCACCGAGTGCTGGAAAGCACTGCAATGTGGCTCAACTTCGCCATCGCCTGGGCCTTTGGCTTAATCGTCATTGGCCTCCTCTGGTGGCTCTCCATGCCGGCACGCACCTTTGGGCTTACGCTGTCAGCCGCCCTCAGCCTGTTCACCATGGGCTTCACCGGCATCACCAGTTTTCTCATGCTCCGACGTCGAATGAAAAGCAACGACATCCGAAACTCCGGCCACATATTCCGCGTCGCCCCGGGCCTTCTTGGCCTCATTTTCCTTTGCTTTCCGCTTGTCCTTGTCAGCTACATCCGCACCGAAGGCGAACTTACCCGCCTGACGTACGTTTTCCCAATCCTCGAAGCTCACAAGGACCGCATCGCCGCAATTGATGCGCGCCTTGCCGCCCTCGATCCAACCGGCCGCATCCTGGCTCTCGCCCCCCTCAACCTGACCGGAGAGCAGCTCGTCCAGCGCCCCCAAGGCTGGCTGCCATATGCAGAGGCGCAAAAGGACTATTTCGCGTCCTGGTGCAAACGCGAAGCCGCGCCCTGCAAACTCGACGACCTTGACGAAAAACAGGAACGCGCATTCACCCAAGAATGGAACGTCCGCCGCTCCGCTGCCCGCGGCGACTTGCAAAAGCCCAACTGGAACGATGTGAACACCAACAAACCCGACCTGCGCGACGCCACCATGTACAGCGCGTTCCTGAGCGGTTCCCATCTGGCCTTGGCGCAGATGGATGGCGTAAAACTTAGAGGTGCGCATTTGGAGGGGGCAGACCTTAGCTTCGCGCAGTTGGATGGGGCAGACCTTAGCTTCGCGCAGTTGGAGGGGGCAGACCTTAGCGCTGCGCAGTTGCAGGGGGCAGACTTTCGCTACGCGCAGTTGGAGGGGGTAGACCTTAGCGGGGCGCAGATGGAGGGGGCAAGCCTTTTCAGGGCGCAGTTGCAAGGGGCAAATCTTGGCAGAGCGCAGTTGCAGGGGGCAGATCTTGGCAGAGCGCAGTTGCAGGGGGCAGACCTTAGCTACTCCCATTTGGCAGGAACAGAAGACCGAAAGAGCATTTTAGACTATACAAACCTCAGCGCGAGCACAAACAAAGGCGGCGCGCTGAGGTTTGTGGAAATGACAGAAGTCGTTTTCGATAGGCGTACAGATTTTCAAAATGCCTTTTTGGATGGATCCGTAGCCATGACAGATGCGCTCCGCATGAAACTAGGTGATCAATGCCAATCGCGGCTGGGCGTTGTGCTGTCAGACATCGAATTCTACGGTCGTTGGCTCGGCTGGATAATAGCGAAACCAGTTGATGCGAATGAATTTTTTGTTGCACGTCACGTTCTTCCTGATGAATGGAGCGATGTCGAACCCATTGCCCCCGATCCAGGGTGCGAATGGAAGCCCGCTCTCGCCGAGGTCGAAGGTGCGACAGACGCGCTCGATGCGGGGCAGAATTAACCAATCCGCGGCGGGGCTACGCGCCGGAGCTATCTAAGTCAGTTTTTCGCCGCCGACTTTCTCTGCAGTGAGACTGAACAAACCAATTGAGCCCATTGCCGCCTTTGCCGAGATTAGCCCACACAGCAGTTGCGGCATGTCGATAAGTTATGAAAGCGGTCGTTGATGTAGAGATGAAAGCCAATTGCCACACGACCGGCTTCATTCTTGAGCCGCCGCCGAACTTTGGTAACCGCCCGGTGCATATCGAAAACGACGGCGGTGTTGATCCGCAAACCGCGCCTTTAGTGGCGGCCGCAGGCGCGGATGTTCTGGTCGCAGGGTCCGCGGTTTTCAAAGGCGGGTCGGTTTCAGCCCCGGACGTCTACGGAGACAACATCCGCGCTGTTCGTACAGTTGCGGAAACGGCATTGTCGTGAAGTCGGTACCTCAGAAACCGAAAATACGCTTAACCCGTTACCCGCATAGAACAGAGCCCTTTTAAGAAAAGGGCTCTGTCAAAAAGTCAGTCAGCGCCAAACGCGCCGATATGTGACACTCCACCAGCTCCGGACAGCTGGAATGTGCCACCGACTTCATCGGCGTTTGGACCATAAAACACCCCGTAAGCCTCGCCGCTTGTGCCGGACCCGGCAACCGTCGCGGTAAATCCGGAGTTCGAAATTGGGCCCGAACCGCTGAAGTCCAATTCCGGAGCTGCGCGATCCGGCACACCCACCACCAGACTTCCCGCATTTGTTCCCGTGCTTGAAATCGTTGCGCTCGAAAAGTCAGTGGTCACATTGACGACTGAAGTTGTCTGATACTGTAGACCATCGCTCAGACGGGCGACACCCGAGCTCGCACCGCTATACGTAGCAGTTCGTCCGCTTGGCATATCTGCGGTCGGCGTAACCGATCCATAAGATCCCGCAGTCGCCGTCCCGGCCGTTTGGTTGCGCCCGACAATCCAAGTACCAAACGTCTGATACTCAAAACGTGTGCGCGAGGGATCAACAAACAGGACCCCTTTGTCCCGGTTAGAGGAATTGAAGACCGTCGTCACCGTCCCTTGCTGAACAATATCACCAGTTCGGCTGTCAACAATCACATTCGACCCAGCCGCAGCACCCGTCAGAGCGACGATGTTGCCCCCGCTTGTTGTCAAGGTCACGTTCGAATCTGCGGGTTGGGACTGGCTTTGAACAGCCACTTGCTGTGTTGTCTGGTTTTTCGTGAAAGACTGGACAACCGCCCGGCCGTTCAGTGTTGCCGTACCATTTTGAGGTAGATTGATCTTCTGTGCGGGTGTTGTCGAAATCGGCCCTTGAACTCCGGATCCGCTCGAAGACGAACCACTACTACTGTCGCCTCGGTCGGCATCCAGCCCAGCGATGCCCCCACAGGCGCTCAACAGGGCTATAGGAATAAATGCTGCAATCCGGCAACTAATCTTCGTTTTCATAACAGCTCCATAGTCAATTTAATGGCGGCACATTAGATGTTCACCCATGCAGCGCAAGCCGAGTTGCAAGTTCAACCCAAAGGAATTTCATGGTGTTGCCATAAATCCGAATGGCACATTTTTAAGAAGCAAAATCAAGATCGTATGACAATGTCCAGTTCTGCGTTTCTTACATCTCACGATCTGTACCGCAACAACTTTGAGGGTATTTATGAGGGGTTCCAGAGTGATCAGGACATTACTATTTTCTATCTGTGTTTTTTTCCTGACCGGGCTCGGTCCTGCACTTCAGGCCAACGCTGACACAGCCCAGCACGTTTCACAAACGGCAGATCAGTTCGAAATCGAAGCCCTGTTTCTGAGCGGGCTAGCCGATCTGGAAAATGGCCGCCCAGAGGCAGCAATTGAAAAATTCTCATCGATTCTGGCCGAGAATCCGAACTTGGTCCGGGTACGACTCGAACTGGCGCGCGCCTACTTCATGGCCCGCCAGTGGAATCGCGCACGCAATGAATTCTTCACTGTCTTGTCCGGTGATTTGCCCGACCCGGTCAGGACGCGCGTATTGGCATTCATTCGCGAAATCGATGCTCGCCGGGGCTTTGATTGGGATCTCAGCTTCAGGTTCACGACCGTAGGTAACCCTCGGAAATACGATACCGACGAAATCACGCTCCGTTTCCTTGGCTTCGACCTGCCCTTCACGCTGAACCGGGATACGTCGACCGAGATCGGAGTTCGGGCGACTGGCGCAGCGAACTTCCGGCGGCCAGTCAACCTTGGCTTTACCGATCTGCAAACGGTTGCCTTCGCGTCGTTCAACTTCGACATAACCGAAGCGCGGACCTCGCGCTATGACGACTACATCTTTGTTGGTCGGTTAGGCCTCCGCACCTTGTCGCAATACACTACCGTCTCATTCGGGCCCGCGGTCGGAACCCGGTTGATCGGTGGTCGGACATATGAAAACCGAATCTCGCTGGAAGCCGCCTTCGAACGGCGCAACCTGCTGGGCGGTTCGGTGTTTGGCGCTTTGAACGGATCAAAGCTTCATAACCCCAGGTCCAGCGCGCTTGACGGTCATTCCTTTGAGGGCGAGCTGGGCCTTCGGCGATCTGTGGGTGGTCGCGGTTTGATCGGCGTCAGCGCGTTCTATCAGGACAAATCGGTTGATGACGTCCTTGAGAACTATACCCGCAAAAGAGTGACCCTGTTCGGTCAATACGACGCGCGCGGCGGCTTTACGTTCCGGCCTTCGGTCTATCTGGAAAGCAAGTCCTTCAAGACGCCCAGCCCGCTGCTTACTGCGAACCCGGACGAAAACTCATGGGGCTCAAGCCTTCGAATCGAGAAGAACGACCTGTTCATCGGCAACGGGTTTTCCCCGTTCGGACTGATTGAATACAGCCGCACGGATTCCGACATTCCAGCCTATAGCTTTTCTGAGACGAACTTTGAAATCGGACTGGAAAGGCGGTTCTGATTGTTTTTTCAGAGTTTCCGTCACCCGTTGCAGATCATGCTCAGCGGGACCGAAAGAGCTGCATGAACTCTTCGCGCATCCGCAAACGTTCCAGGTATTCTTCAAGAAACTGCTGTGGGGGTTTGCCGTCCTAGACCTGCGTGTAGACACGCAACTTGTTGTCGCCATAGATCTTGGCAAGATCCACATCAGAGTAGTGCCGCAAAGCCCAACACATCTGCGGTAAGTTTCGTGAAACAGTTCCTTCGACATTGTACAATTTCCGAAATGACGCAGTGGCGCTGCTATGAATCCAGAAAGAGCGTGTCCGTCCGGCAAACATCCAGTTTTTGCGTCCGATGGCGACGGGTGCAAAAATTGCGCATTGCGGCCGTTAGTGGCTCCCGGTGTCGCGCCCGCAGCGAATGTCTGCTAGGTGGCCATAGCCTCTAAACTACCAATCATTCGCCTTGCAAAACCCGATAAACCGACGCCCGCCCAATCCCGAGCGTCTTAGCTATCTCCGTTGCGCCCATCCCTTGAGCTTGCAATTCTGAGACCTGCTCGCGATCTATAGTCGCTTTCCTCCCCTTATAGACGCCTTTCGCTTTCGCTCGGGCGATTCCTTCAGCCTGTCGCTTACGGATCATGGATCGTTCGAATTCAGCGAAGGCACCCATCAGGTGCAGTTGCAGTTTCGACAAGGGATCTTCTGCATCAGGCGAAAAGCGCAACCGCTCCTGTTGGAATTCGACAGTCACGCCTTTGTCGTTCAGTTCGTCCACGATGCTCTTTAGGTCGCGCAGGTCTCGGGCCAAGCGATCGAGGCTGTGAACGATCACTTCGTCGCCTTCCCGGGCAAAGTCGATCAAGTCACGCAGCGCCGGCCGATCCCTGTTCGCACCGCTCAGCTTCTCTTCAAAGAACTTCTCGCAACCGTTCAGCTCTTGTCGGTCTAAATTCTGATCTGTCGTGCTGACTCTGCGATATCCGATTTTCATTTCCTGCACCGTGTCTCGTTTGACTCTGGACTCGATGTAAGAATCACCTGAGCAATTACAAGACATTTATATGAGACAATATTGATGTCTCATCGCCTCGTTTTGGTGGGGTGTACCCAAATAAGACCGACCCGAGCGGATTTTTGAAGTTACGAAGTAAGGGAACCGGTTGGGGTTGTCCGTCGGCGTGTATGCCAATGTCTGTCGCGCCGGCCGAAAGGCAGTAGAAATTTCAATGGCCTATCGATGGGTGTCCGGCGCTCTTGCCTTAAACTGTCTGGTTGTTTGGTGATGTAACCCATTGTCTCCAGAGAACAAACTTCATGACATACAGGTTCGCCAGCCACTAGCGTTAGCACGCAACGTAAAATGGAGATAGGAATGACAGAAACCGAAGACACTTACCTGCAAAAGGCAGTGGTTGGAGCGCGAGAGTTTAAGAGAACTGGCGACACCGGCACTTCTTTGGAATGGATTGACGACCTTGAAGGAATTGCAATCCACGGAAGCCACCAGTGTTCCATAGACGCACTAAGGGAACTGCATAGGTTGGCAAAATCGCCCAATGTGGAAATCAACACAAAAGCTGGCATGGCGGTTAAGCTCGCCATGGCAACGCTACAGGACTGATACGTCACCACAATTGCCGCAACATGCGGGGCCCGTCGAATCCGGACCCCGCCCCCTGGCCCATAGACCAAAATTACGCCGAAAGCCTGCATCGACCCCTCATCCAAATTTGCGGTGGCGCGGAACTTTCTGTTTACGGCAGTGAAACAACTCCGTTCGGTTTGGTCACTTTTGACTGCCGGTGCCTAACTGCGGACAGAATAAATTGCCCAAAGCTCAAGTTCGAGAAACCCTCTCCAAAAGGGGTATTTTTCTCCAAGTTTTCATCTGTGAATGATTCGCCAAGACCTAACAGGCGAAAGGACGAGCAGGTGTATTTTGCGTCAAAGGAAGAGTTCTTAAAATCAGATGAGAAACGCGCTGAAAGCGTCAGAATGTGGCTCGAAATGTTCAACGGTAGTGAAAGCGACGAATGGTCTGCGCCAAAGGACTTCTGCGTTGATCTCTACAATCTGGGATGGGCTTTCTTTGAGGCGCGCACTTTGCTTGCTAAGAACGCTGGTGAAGTGCCGTTAAAAAACGAACTAGAAACAGGTTTCGCCCTTGCTCGGGTGGACGTTCTAAGGCGCTTCCCTAATCTGCTAAACGCAGGTTTGGTTGATCGCTCGTTTTCGGCCCTGGAACCCCTTTTCAACCATGCACCTGATCCGAACAAGGATAGGGCTAACTCACGTTCAAACGAACTTCGGGAAGCGCTAGCAATCACGCATTTCTTTCAGAATGCTCTTCACAGTTTTTACATCGGGCGTACTTACGGCTTGCTGGATTTTGATAGGTTGCTGGGACAATTGCGTCCACCGCCGCCAATTTACTCACATTTTCCACCGCCTAAGTGCCTGCAGTGAAGGGAGAGGCAACCGGACGTACAGCGCCGGACTGTAAATGGCTGGTGAGCGGACCAAAGCTGACATTCCGCGCCACCGCGCATGGTCGTCATTTCCTTGCAAAAAAACTGCCTGAGCGGCCCTTCCAACCGTTTGCCAAGTAATAGAAAGCCGTGAAAGAAATCGCATTTTTTGGCATGCGATCTGTTCGCAAATAGTAGAAACGGCTCCCAACGTTTCTTGGGAGCCGCATTTACTGAACAGTAGGATCTTCGGAAAATCAGGCGTGCCCACCGCCGATCAAGCCGATACCCGAGGTCAGACCGAACCAAGCTTTCACCCGTAGACCAACGGCTTTGATGATACCCATTGCCTGAATCCCGTGAGCGACAATTGTTCCTTCCATGTCACCTGCAAAATTGGTGGTGTAGGATTGGACGATGCAACCGCTACCTGGCACCAGAAGATCGCGGTGTTCTGGGTGCACCAGATCGAGATGTACAACGATCTGACCCCGTTTCGCCTTTTCGCTGGGCTCAATCAGACGACCGCTAGGCGCTAGCTGGCCTGAAGAAATCTGTTCCTGAATACGTACGATCCTTGCAGGAAGAACGGTGTTGCGCATCGAGATGTTGAAGTTGCTTTCGCAAGCCACCTCTGCGGCCATACCTTCGTACAGTTCAGTGCGAGACACCTGCGAGAAACCAGCAACGATGCGTCCTTTCTCTGCATCTTTGCGGTCGGGCACGATCAGCATGGCCGGGCTCATTGCGGCTTGTGCCGCGCGTGAACCAACATTCAGGGTGACTTGTTCAACTACACCGTCGACTGAGCTGAGAGTCAGAGTTTTTGATAGCTCCACTTGAGCCTGCTTCAACGATGCACGCGCTGATGCAAGTTGGGCGGGCAGAACGGCCTTTGCCTGAACTTGTGCCACACCAAGTTGCGTTTCAGCAGCCTCAACCTCAGCTTCCCGAGTGCTCAAAGTAGCCTGGGCACGTTCCAATTGGCTCACTTGAAATGCCGCTGAGCCTTTTGCTTGATAGTGCTTCATGATCCATCAGCACCAATTTGGCTTGATCCCTGGCGGTGATCGCTGCATCCAGAACGGCCTGCGCGGTCAGGACTTGCAACTCGGCAGCCAGTTTCGCGCTTTCAATTTCCTCAACTTTGCGCATCGCGAGTTCTACGGCGGCTTGTTCAGAAGAGCTCTCGACGGCAAACAGCGGATCGCCTGGCTCCACATGATCACCGCCCTTCACGTAGATATCTGTGACTGTTCCACCGTTCTCGGCAACGACCGGAACCGTTCTGAATGGCACAAGGCCAGTGTAGGACTTGGGGTAGTAGTAGAACACGGCAAAGAACACGATCAGGGCCAAAACGAACCACATGAAGAGCGCTCGGTGAACGTTGTACAGGGTGACCGGTAGCCTGCACCACTTCAGGTAGACCACGCGCAGGACGAACGGAAAAGACGTGATGAGAAGCTCAATCATTTTACCAACTCCTCTTTCGACGGACGCCACCACAACATGAAGTCGCGGGCGATTGCGGTCAGGATTAGGGCGCCCGGCAGTAGACTGCTGAAGTGGCTCAGGGCAGGCATCAGCTCATATGCCAAGGCGACAGTGAGCATCGTCGGAATAGTTGTGCGCAGCGGAGTGCCGATTGACTTGTGTTCGGTGTAACGTTCAAAGCGCGCGTAGAGGTGTACGACCAGCAGGATCGCAAGGGCGATAACGACCAAGCCGACCCATGCGTAGGTGTCGGTTTGATTTGGCTCGACCCACCATCTGGGATCACCGCCAGCGGCGAAGGCAGGAGTTGAGATGAGGCCAAGTATAGGCGCCATTAGGAACGCGGGTGGTTTCATATTTCAGGTCCTTTTGCTGCACGGCCAAGCTGCGCGTGTTGATTTTCGGTGTCTTGAGAACCTCAATTCTCGGTTGGTTGTTTTGCGGGTTCGGACGGCTGTTCTTGAGGGGCGTAAGGTGGATCCCAACGACGTCCGTTCGGTATTTTCTCGCCAAGTGGCGAACTGTGCAGACCCTGGGTGTTCCCCCCGGACCACTCTTGCTTGGCGGAGTTTTGGATTGCCCGTAGTACACGGTAGTACCTTGCGAAGTAGATCATGGTCGTTTCCTTTCTGATGACCCGGACCTAACCGTCATCGCACCTGCGATCCTGAGGGTTCTGGACATTTGTTATTGGCTTCTGGACAATTGCAGTACCTGCAGGGAGTTGCGTGCAAGTCAGGGGAGGACGCACGAATGCCACGCATCAGCGCTTACAGACTGCAAAACGTTGGGCTGCGTTATTCGCAAGAACCCGGAGCGCGCATTCCGTTTCCTGAGGTCTTGGAGATGGCTGGGGTGCCCGTTGATATCGGCAGCAGCCCCGACGCCACCATCGAGCTGCTTCATGAGGCGGGTACAGTTGAAACCGCGTGCCGGGTTCTGGAAGACAAAACCTTTGCAGCGCGTGTGGGGCTTTCGGCGCAAGGTCCCGGAACGCTTCTAGCTTACATCTTGCGGGCAGCCGAAACGGTGGAAGACGCGCTGGCTTTGACGCGGCGCTTTTATGCAATGCAAGACCCGGACCTGCGCTTGGACGTCGTGGGCGCACCTGACGGGCCAAAGATCACTCTGGAGAGCAGTGTTATCCCGGCGCATCAATATCCTCGCCATCGCGAGATGCTGATATTCGGTCTTTACAAGCGAGTTCAACAAATCACCGCTAGCGGGCTCGCCCCGATCTCTATTGAGTTAGAAACGGACGATGCCGAGCACTGCCGACTGCTGGCGGATTTGGCGGGATGTGAAGTTTCAGGCTTCAAATCCGGATACGCTTTGGCTCTGCCCACAAACGGCATGAGCTTTCGGATACCTACGGCGGATCCCACCCTATTGGGGCATCTACGAAGGCACGGAGAAGACCAACTGAAGGCGCGGCCTGATGTAGTCCGCAGTCTGTCCGACCGCATTGTGGACATGCTCGGGGAACGTCTTCCCGGGCCGATACCAAACGGCGACGATATAGCCGGAGAGCTTGGACTGACGCGGCGCACTATGACCCGGCACCTGTCGGCCGAAGGAACAAGCTTTAAAGCACTCTTAGAAGGGGTGTTGTGCGACCTGTCCAAGCGGATGCTTCGTAGTGGGGAAGGTGTTGCCCGGGTTGCCTTTATGCTTGGATTTGCGGATCAGGCCGCCTTTTCGGTGGCGTTCAAGCGCTGGACAGGTGAAACACCTGCCAGGTTCCGTAAAGCTGGTCGATAAAGGGCTTAGCGTTAGGGGGCGAAAGATGTCCAAAACCCACAAAACCTTGTCCCGCCTCCAAAAGAAAGCAGGCCGTCGGGTCACCTAGTTAAATGGCACACAGCAGCCGCGGTGGTTGCTGACCCAGAACAAGGATGAACCCTATGAAGACCTCGAAAATTTTCTTTATCGCCCCGATCTCAGGCGCCCTTCTGATCACCATGGCTGCTACGGCTCATGCTAACTACGTCACCGACAAAGCGATCAAAGGCGCAGTTGTCGGCGCCACTGTTGCAGGTATCGCTGGCGAAAGCATCGTGGGTGGTGCTGCAGCGGGTGCTGCAGTTGGTGCCGTGGGCGGCGCAATCCAGAAGGACAACTTCGAAGACGCGCAGGACGAAGCCCAAGAGCGTCGCGACGACTTCAAGGAAGAACACGAAGACTGGAACGACTAAAGCTCGACCGCCAACGAAACAGAAAAAGGAGAAACACATCCGAACAAATCCGACCGGTCAGCATCCGCTGTTAGCATCCAGACGCAGTTTGACTGACCATCCCGCACAGAACTCGCACAGTTTCTGATTGGTTGCCATCCAGCTCGAAAAGCGAGCCGGGTGGTAAATCGTCCAAAACCACTCGTCTTGCCTTAGGCAAGTGAACTTCCGCTTTGGGCTCGCAACCGACATTCGGTCATTTAACTCAGACTATTGACGGACACGTAGGGGTCAAGGTCGGCAAAGTGTTGTAAGCAGCCTTGTGCACTCGCAGCTACCAGATCACTCGGCTATGTCTGGTAAGGGCTCTTACCTCCTATCGATGCCCACCGCAGAGAATGGCAGCAGCGAGCCCAATCTGTACCCTGGGTTTTATTGCTGCATGCGCTTGCAGCAGCAAAACGCTGCGATTGCCGAATATCTAGTGCCGCCAAGCAGCGGAAAAACCGGTCACTCATGCAAATTGCAGCGATGCTCGCGGCGGCAGCTCACAGTTCGCCCGACAAAGCCGTCCTTCACTTCATCCGCAACAGCTATCGCCTAGCTGAATTGGTGGACACGGGACCGTGGCATATGAACAGTAAACACAACAGTCGCCTTCCAACGGCTTCAAAATTGTTTTGCACGACTTGCATTCATAGAACCACTGGCAAGCATCCGTTGGCATTTGCTCGGTTTCGCTGTGGCCACACTTCGGGCAAGTCAGGGTGCTTTCTAGGACTACAGTTTGTTTTGTCATAGTCTCACATCTGCATGATCAGGTAATCGTTAATCCGTGCCTCGTTAAACACAACGACCCAAGCCACGCCGTTGATTAGAGTCGTTCCTGCAAGCCGCCATTTCAACGTCGGTAAGGAACCGCGCCGATAAGATACCAGCCAAGATATCGCGACGAGCGCCGTTGAAATCGTCAGCACATAGTAACTCGCTGCCGCAACCTTCCCAAAGATTGCCAACCAACTGCCGCCCAGCCCCAGTAACATCATTGTCATGGGCAAAACGCAGCAAGTCGCGACGCCAAGCGCTGATAGCGATCCCAAATAGTTGAGGCTAAGGTATTTCTGCATTCTGTTTCCCTCATGAGCCATGACGCGCGGAGTTGTAGAGACAGCAACTTCTCGTATAACGTCTGTAGCCACTTCAGGATCAAGGCAGGAAATCTCACATGTTTGCGATTGGGGAAGCATCCCGGCAGAGCGGAGTCGGAATTGAAACTATCCGCTATTACGAACGCGAAGGGATCGTGCCGAAACCAGAAAGGGCATCGAATAATTGACGCATGTACTCCGCGCACGATGTTGGACGGCTTCGTTTTCTAAGGAAGTGCCGAGACTTGGGTTTTTCGCTTGCCGATGCAAAGGTGCTTCTCAACCTGTCCGAAGGCGATAGCGAGGATTGCCAATCCGTTAAGGAACTGGCCGAGCTTCATATCTCCAATGTGCGTATGAAGATAATCGAACTTAAGCGATTGGAGGCCGCCCTGAATGAACTTACGGCCAACTGTAACATCGGGAACGTTTTTTGCCCGATGCTTGCGCAGATACGGACCTACTAATGGCACTTTGAGGCTCGCAGTCGCCCTATGCCAACGCAGCATGACCCAAGATTCGGGCCGCGCAGAATCTACCGTTCGTTAGAGAAGTCAACTCGTTGATTTAGCAATGTTTCCATCAATCAATGAACATTTTTGCCTCGCCGCGGTGTTCTTGAAGCACACTGCGATTTCGGACAGTGAGCCCTACCTACCGTGCCTGAGCAATCAATTTGCTGCATACGCACTCGGCAGGTTTTTATCATGAAGCCGACCTCTGATTTCCGAATCGCAGAGCAATGGTTCTGCTTATCCTTGTCCTAAATTGGGCTAGGCAGACTCAGATCTTCTGTTGCTTTCTATTGTATCAAGGCTTGTATCGTGCGTACTCGAAGTCCATATACACAAGGCTAACGTTTTTCTTTTTCGACCTGCTGTCTCCCAAATTCGGCGCTCAGTCTTTCGATTCAGACCGACCACGCCGAGTCGCCGCAATAATGCGGGCGGCAAGTATTAGGAGACTTCGACCATGGCAAATGGCACAGTAAAATGGTTCAACTCGACCAAAGGTTTTGGCTTTATCGAACCTGAAGATGGCAAGCGCGACGTGTTCGTGCATATTTCAGCACTCGAACGTTCCGGCATTAGCGAATTGAAGGACGGCCAGAAGGTTACCTTCGACGTCGAGGCTGGCCGTGACGGACGCGACAGCGCCGCCAACCTGGCACTTGCATAGCCTGCTAGGGGCACCCTTCTGGGGTGCCCGTTTGCTCAGAGGGCTCCTAAGAGCCGTTGGAGAACAAGTCAGTTGCAACAGCAGGAATTGACCCGGGCGCTCGCGCAATACCGTGTGCCCGATACGAAGCGTAGCGTTTTTGAACTGACAATCACTGTCATCCCCTTTTTCGCGCTATGGGGCGCAGCGTGGTTTGCACTATCCCTTAGTATCTGGGTCGCTGTTCTACTGGCCATCCTGAACGCCGCATTTCTGGTGCGTATCTTCATCATCATGCATGATTGTGGTCACGGATCATTCTTTAGAAACCGTACCGTTTGCAATTGGACAGGCCGGGTCCTGGGTGTTCTCGCCCTCACACCTTATGACGTCTGGCGGCAAAGCCATGCGATTCACCACGCCTCAACCGGCAACCTTGATCGGCGCGGGATGGGCGATATCCCTACGTTGACTGTAGAGGAATACCTGAAGCGCAAGTGGGCCGGTCGTGCCGCTTACAGGTTAATCCGGAACCCCTTCTTCCTGTTCTGTATCGTACCGGTCTACACGTTCTTTCTTCAAAATCGCTTGCCTTTTGGGTTCATGCGGTCAGGCTGGCTGTATTGGGCAAGTGCAATGGGAACAAACGCCGCGATTGCGGTGGTCCTGGCTCTGATTTTTTGGATCGGAGGCCTGGATGTATTGGTTTATGTATTCCTGCCAACCATGATCGTCGCCGCGTCGATTGGTATTTGGCTTTTCTATATTCAGCACCAGTTTGAACACACGACCTGGGAACGGGAAGAGGGGTGGAATCTTCAGAACGCCGCTTTCTTTGGAAGTTCTCACTATGCCCTACCAGGCATCCTGCGTTGGTTCTCTGCCAATATTGGTGTGCACCATGTTCACCACCTTGCCAGCCGCATACCGTTTTATCGGTTAAACGAGGTTTTGCGTGACCATTCCGAGTTGGAAGATTGCCAGCGTATTACTTTATATGAGAGCTTTCATTGTGCGCGATTGCACCTTTGGGACGAAAAAAGTCAGCGCTTGCTGACATTTTCCGAGGCTTTGTCGAACACCAATAACAACTCAGTGTAGTCTGGCGCGCACCAGATATGCCTCGACAGTGTCACCGCCTAGGGCGCGAATGGCCTCCAGTCGGTGAAGGCCTTCGATCAGCACGAACCTCTTGTTGTCCGCGCGTATCTGGATCGGGGTCTTCTGGCCGTTCTTCAGGATATCTTCGGCCAGCGTCAGAACTTTTTGTTGATCAAGCGTTTTCGCCCGTTTCACAGGTACATAGATCAGGTCGAGCGGATATGGTCTTTTCTCCAACATAAGCTACGTGAGCAACCTTTCGTGCAATTGTTCCGGTTCAGAGTTCGTTGCAAAAGCTGGGGCTGGAACGTGCGTCATAGAACCGAACGAACAGCATCGCGCAGTTCCTGATGCATGATCCAAGTCGCTGGTTCATCGTCACTTTTGATGTGAGAAAATGCCAGAACCTGTGCGGCGCCATCATTCTGTGCCGATCCGGCTTCGGGAAGCTCGAGTTCCAGATATTCTGCGATCAATAGCCCGATTTTCTTGAAGACCTTGACGGACGCCTCGCGCGATTTGTAACCGGCCGCCTGAGACAAGTGACCAATGGTCAGGCCTTCCTTGCCTGCGATTGTAAGTGCTTTGAGCATTGTAACCTGCGCAGCGGTCAGCCTGATCTGGCGCAATGCCTCGGCATATTCTCTTTCACTGGGAACGAGGGTGCCGGAGTTTCCCTCCAAACGGCGTTGACTGCTACGCTTCCTGTCTCGTTCTTCGAGAATTTCTTTTAAGGCTTCAATAGCCAATGCTGGTGTTTCGCCGACTGCATCAGCAATCATTGCCTGCGTTTTGGCTGGTGGCTTGGGGAATGCGCGCGCAACGCTGTTACCGCTCAGAATGCCAGCCTTAATCAAGTACTTTCCAAATTCTTCCTCAATCACTCCAGATACGTCAGCGTTCCGCGCCTTACGAACACTGCGGTCCTGAAATGCTCTTTGTTCCAGACCACGAGCTGACATCTTTGAGTCCGGAAGGGTTACTTGAGGAGCATTTTTACGCATCATAGAAACACCACTACAATTATCGCCGCAACAAACACCGCTATCGCGATAAACATCTTTACTCTGTAGGACCAGCGATGCGCCCTTTCGGCTTTGAGCATTTTGCCCAGTTTTTCGTCAATCGAGTTATGGTTCACGGCTTGGTCCTTCCGGATTTGTCAGGCGATATTGATTTCCACCAACCTATTTTCGCGGCACATTTTCGATGCACTTATCATTCTGTCGTGTGAACGGCCGATTGCATTCCCAACCATCACCTCTTCGATTCAAATGAGCGTTTGAAGGGACAAGGATCGCAACGCACTTGTCCTGGTTTGCGCGAAAGCCACGTTCGCATTTCCATCCAGAGTAGGTTTCAGACGCAAGGTATGCATGCAGTGGAACGGCCACAGGCTCACAGCCGCTCTCCGCTGCCCTGTAACCTCTGAGGCATACCCAACCATCCGCGCTGTTTTTGTCAGTCAGACGGCCGTTGCTTGGGACACTAATCGCAACACAATCCTGGCTTTCCTTACGAAATCCCCAGTTGCAGTGTATTTCCTGTGCGCCAAACCGGGTTTCAACGTACCCATTTTGAGGCGCAGTCATTTCTTCGCATTTTTCTCCGACTTGCCGGAAGAGCCGATTGCACTCCCATCGATCTCCGGTCGATGCAAGGTAGGCATTCTCAGGAACATTGATTTCCTCGCAAAACTCTCCGACATGCTGGAAACCATGTTTGCATTCCCAGCCACTGCCATAGGAACTGCCCGTCAAATATGCGTTTTCAGGTAGGTCTGTTCTTTGACACGATCCGTTTTTGTTTTCGAAACCTTCCTCACAAACCATTCCGTCGGCATTGCCTGTGACTTGGGCAGGAAGCTGCGTCCCTGTGAGCAACAACAAGAGTGTCGGGATCAAACACAGAACGCGGTTCGAAAACACGATGAATGACAGATTGAGGCGAAGCCTGGGGCCTGATCTATCGGGCATCAAGCACGCTAATTATTAGCCATGTGTTGTTCATACGGCGCCTTCTTTCATGAGTCACGCGACGACTGGGACTTGTCAGGTGACAGTTGTGTATGCTTGCGAGGAACTAGCTCATCACGAAGACCCCAGCGAAACCCGTTCCTATGCTGGGGCACATGCTACAGTTATTCTGAAGGCCATTGGATCATCGAAGCCGGCAGCATCGCGGCGACGAGTAATTTTCACCAATGCACTTTTGTGGTCCTTAGCCAGAATAGAGTCAAGGAAGTTTCCCTTGTCGCAATGCAAGTACCGCCAGGGCAGGTAGTTTTTGAAACTGCCGGTGACCAAGATCCTTAGTAAACTACCGAAAGAAATTGTCTGGCCTGAGTGCGGCGAAAGAGGAGTATGTGATCAAGGCTTCCCCGTGACTATGAATGACTGGCCTGATGACATTGGCTGCAACGCAGCGATTTTCGCGCCGCTTCTGCACAAGTACCCGCGGTGCGATCAAATGGCCGCTCCGTCCCGTACCCTGTAAATTGCGCCTGAGCCGAGAAAACTGTGCTGCGAGCGTACGCAACAAGATTTTGACACTTCCGCTCAGGGCACGCTACGTCCCCCCCTGCGTAAAAGAACTAGAACCACTATGGATTGGCGACCGACAGCGCCGCTCGCCAAACTGTCTCAGATGTCTATGCGCTCTGCAATGCTTAGCGCGTCTTCCAATTCAACGCCCAGGTATCGCACGGTGCTATCGACCTTTGTGTGCCCAAGCAGAAGTTGGACCGCGCGGAGATTTCCTGTCTTGCGGTAGATCTCAGCTACTTTGGTTCGGCGAAGCGAATGCGTGCCATATCCGCTCGGTTCCAATCCGATTGCGGTCACCCAGTCTCGAACCAGCCTGCCATACTGGCGCGTCGAGATGTGTGGTCGATCATGGAATCGGCTTGGAAACATGAACCGGCTAGCAAACATTTCCGGTGATTTTACCCATACCAATACAGTTTCTCGCGTGTTTTCCGTCAGTTCGAATTGAACAGGTCGCTTGGTTTTGCTCTGGATCACCGAAACACGTTCACGGACGCGATCGTCTTTGACAAGATCGGTCACAGCGAGTTTGACCAGATCGCAGCCGCGTAGCTTGCTATCAATCGCGACGTTGAAAATTGTGAGATCACGAAGATTTCCAGCAAGTTCGAGCCGTGCACGGATCGCCCAGACCTGTTTTGGGAGTAGCGGTCGTTTCTGACCGATGATCCGCCCCTTGTTCCAAGCTCTGGGTTTTGGGGTGACTGCGGGTAGTTGGACTCTTGGCATATCATGCACTCCGTTCCACCCCCCGCACCCAAGCGACAGCACCGCGCTGACAATCAAATAGTACAAGCGGCGTGAATGCCTGCTGCCCGATTATGAATAGTGGCATGGTCTCAGCGTGTGCATTTGGCGGCTTGAGCCCATATCGCTACGCAGAAGAACGGTTCGAATCCAAACTGCGCGTACGCTTCGTCTTCAGCCCCGATTACCGATCGGGTTCCACGTTAAAAGGCCCGGATCAGCGGGCTGGGTCAGCACCAATAAGATAAAATGAGATATGATCAGAAAAGCTGGTAAGACTGTCGTCAGTTTATCAGCGACGCCGAGCTAGCCCGGGGCTTACCGATACGCCATTTCGCCAGGCGCTCAACCCCTTGCAGCGTCGACAAATCCGCTCTCCGAACCCCTCGCTCCAGAATGGAGTTCTGCAACGTAGGCACGGGCGTTCTTGCGGCACGTCATTTTGAGCGCGAGCCATGATTGCATCTGTTTCGTCCAAGTCTTCCATCAGTTCTTAGCCTCGATTTCTGTTTTGGTTTACTCCGCGGTTGGAAAAGAAAGTTCCGAGCACTATGCCTTGGGGTTGAAGGAACTGCCTGGTTCAGACTGCCCTATGGGGCGGCCTGCAGTCCGAGGGGTTATTAAGGGACGAACCGGCATTCCTTCATTCTCGGCAGCTTGGACCGCGAAGGCGTACTGAGCGCCGCTTCCGCATCCTCGCCGTAGGGCACTTTGATCTGATGATCTGTCGTCTGCTTCAGAAATGAGCGAGTCCGAGTAGAGGTGTCGAAGTTGTGTCTCTGAAACGCCATCTGCCCTCATAATCAATTGCACCATGGGATCGGCCAATAATTGGTCGAGCAGGAACTGCGACAACTCCTTTGAAGACAACTTGTCCTTTGCGCGTGCTCTGTCCAAATCAGCAAGAGAAACGGTCAGCGTTCGCGCCAGACCGGGGTGAGATTCCCTTGGATGCAGGCAGATTAGCACGGATGCTTTCCAGGCTTCCGGGTTCAAATAGTCAGGCGGTGCGGAAAGCTCTGTTTCTATTTCGTATTCGCCCGCCGGGAGTAATTCGTCAAATCCAGGGAAAGTAAACGGCTTGGAAAAGACTGCGATTGTCTTGCTGACTATCTGGTCCATTTGGGTAGTTCTCCTTTGCAGATACCGCCCGTTCGGAGCTGTAACCAAGAACAAGCCACCCGATCCCGGCAGGGTATTATTAACCTTGACGCTTGGCCTTTGGTTTTTCGGGGACGACGTCAGGTCTTTTAGACGTCGCTTCTTTTTTTGGCGCGTCCGCATCGTTTTTTTTCAGTGCGGCGGCCGCTCTGGTCGTCAGGTCCTTGAAAGACATCATTTTGATCCTTTGATTGTCCGCACCACCCACACGCCCAGATGGGGTGTGAAAAGTGAATGTGGATACCACCAATATAGGGATTGGAGGCCTCATTTACTACGTAAAGCCGCAGAATAAGACGGTTCGCTGAAGTTGAACCTAAACGGCGACAATCGTAGTGCGCTACATTCACTTCGAATATGGGCGATCATTGTTCGCAGCGGTGATTTCTGCCAATGCGCTAGCACCACGGAAGACCTTTGCAACATCAGGTGCTGCCATGCTTCGCGAAAGCGCGCTATACTTCATTCTTAGCTTCATCTCGCCACCAGCGCGAGCCGGACAATCAGTGGTTTCAACAATGATATGATCGCTGGTGGCTCCGACGAACGTGACGCCCGCAGGGAATACAAGACCCGCCGCATCGGTGTCCTGGAGTCCGATCGCAAGGATCGACCGAGTATTCGAAGGACCGTCTAAAGTCACACACTGCATTGAAGGTATAGGGTAATTCATTCGCACGGGATTTGGGTTTGATTTGGCTTTTGTTTCGATCACTTCCGCCCAAAGAGTGAAAGCATCTGTATAAAGCCCGCCGATCGCGTGCCCGGATACAGGATCGGTACCCAACAGGATAGCATCACCCAGACGCAGGTTGCTGATCTTTCCGGTCGCACCCTTGCCAAGCGCCCATGGCAAACTGGCAGAGCCGCCGCCTGACACTGTTTCAAGAGCGGGTCCAAACGCGCGCTCGGTGTCGATGGCAAGCGATGAAAGCAATGCTATTGCTTCTGCAGAGGGTGCCACATGACCAAGACAGGCAAAATTTGCGCCAATCCCCTTCAGAGAAATCCCTTCCATTCTTAGAATTTGAGACACAGTGCTTTCAAGGTGTTCAGGCAAGATGCCTTCCCGCATATCCCCCATTTCCACCATCAGGATAATGTTGTGAGTAATGTTCTTTCCCAGCGCATTGATGGCCAGGCAGGCGATAATGTCCATCTCTGTGTTGTAGCTGACATCGCAGTTATCAACGACTTGCTCGACCTGGCTCAACATGGGCGTTCGGATCAAGGATATGGGACACGAGATTCCAGCATTGCGCATACGCATGACATTGCTGATCCGGGCGTCCGCCAGCCCTGTCGCGCCACCTTCAATCATAGCATTCGCAATCGACGGATGACCGCACACGGCTTTGGTCACGCCTGTCACTGTAATTCCGCGGGGTCTAAGGTGGTCGACGAGGAACCGTGTGTTGTACCGAATTTTGTCCAGATCAACGTCGATACGCAGCTTGCTCATTCAATCGTCGTAGCACGTACGGGTTGCAAGCGCGGAAAGGCAGATAGAACCATATTCACCAAGTTTTTTGGAGGGCGGTTCAATGCGTCAGTGACCGGGAGATACAATTTGCAGTTGTAGTCTGTGATGACCTTTGAAATCTCAACATCATTCATTCCTTCATGGTTGATCGTCATGCCAATTACCTCTGTGTTCGCAAAAGCCTCGATCAGGGTGATTTCATCGCAAGGGTCGGGCATAGTCATGTTGGGGAAATCACATCGACGTTTTCGTTTAGGCGCGTGTTGAAGAATAACTGCATGTGGCTGACTGCCTCGCAGAATAAAGGCTGATGTACAAAAGGCCGGATGGCTGAGCGCGCCCTGGCCCTCGATCACTATGACATCGGGGCGCTCACCTTCAGATGCTTCAACAACAGCACGCTCAAGTTCGCCACAACAAAATTGCGGCGGCACCGAATCCATCGCAACGCCATACTTGGCGCCCTGCATCAAACCTGTCTGGCCGGTGCCGACCAAAACTGTTTTGATCCCATGCGCGTTAAGTGCGCCTGTCAGGATTGTCGCGGTTGTACGCTTTCCAATTGCACAATCGGTGCCGAACACCGCGATGCGGATCGCCTGGACGTCTCCAATACTGCCATCTAACAGGCGCAGGTCGGGATTGGGCCGCGGCTTGCGAATGTCGCGTATCGTGACATCGTGAATTTTGGCAAATCCGACGAGCTCTTTGTCATCGCTAAGAAATTCATGCAGCCCACTGACGATGTTCATTCCAAGCGTAATCGCATCCACAACAACTTCGCGATCCTCAAGGGACATTCTGCCGCTGGCCGGCGCCATTCCGTAAATAAACGTGTCGGGGATCGTAGCTTCATTAGCGACGGCGGCATCAAGATCATCGAAGATGGGAACCTGATTGGCGACATCATCAAGCACTTTGCCACTGTCACAGCCGGCAAACGTGCTGTCGATCACCGAAAGAACGCGATAGGCCTGTGAATGTCGAACGAGACCATTAGCCGTCTTGCCATCGATCTTTGCGAAGTTTCCTTCGCAATACACAATCGCAGTCGGTATGTCTGTCACAAGTGTCTTGCGGTGAAGCTCCGAAAAAACGGCTTGTTCAGGCGGCAGCTCTTGCGCATCGCTGGCAATGAACTGCTTGGCATCCGACGCAATGGGTACGGGTTTCATATCTGTTCTTTTTTGGAGTGTGAAACACGCCGTCCTAGGTAAGAACGGGCACAAAATGTGAAGTTTGGAAAAGTGGGCTCTCTGACTGAAACCTCATTCGTTCAGAACACACAGCCCTTCCGACCGATGAAAATTTCTGTGGCATTGCCACCCATTGCCGGATCGGTCGATATGGGCATTTGCGGGTAGATCGATTGCATCGCAGTGATCACCGGACGCCTCGTAGCCACGTTCGCATTTCCATCCAACTCCGTGGATCGCGTCATCGTAGAAAGCGTTTTCAGGCACGATGACTGCATCGCACCTTCCGTCTCGCTCAAAATATCCGCGCTCGCATGTCCAGGGACGCCCGTGGGTTGATGCGTTCAGGAAGGCATTATCCGGCACTGCTATTGCAACGCACGCTTCACCATCTGTCTCGTAGCCACGATTGCAAAGCCATACAGATCCGTAGGTACTGTTCGTCAGGTAGGCGTTGTCCGGCACCACGATTTTTTGGCAGCTATCGTCTACCCTTGTGTACCCACGCAGGCACCGCCACCTCTCACCTGATGGATCGAGATATCCGCCCTCAGGCACAATTACTTCAACGCATGAGGTGCCACCAACTTCAACAAAGCCATGTGTACATGCCCAGCCCGAACCATAGGTTCTGTTTGTCGGGTAGGCATTTTCTGGGACGGCAATGGCCACGCATTCTTCGCCTTCCAACCGATAGGACAAATCGCATTCCCAACCGTCGCCATACTTTTTGGGATGCGCGTTGTCCGGGATAGAGTTTGTTTCGGCCGATGCGGGACTTGATGAGATAAAGGAGCCCGTCAAGCAGCTGAAAACGCCAACAAACAGCGCCGTCATGAAGTGAGAGTAAAACCAGTACTGATTTTTTCGAACTGTCCTGGTGCAAACGGCGTTGTCCGAATGTTGAGTGATTGAGTTACGATCCATCCAGGTTCAGCCCCTCAATGCAGGCCTGTGCCAGATCTTTGTTGGGGGTTTGGGATCCCGGTACCGTTGCCCAGCCGGCTGCCATAAC
This sequence comes from Ruegeria sp. E8, assembly GCF_056533985.1. Taxonomy (NCBI): domain Bacteria; kingdom Pseudomonadati; phylum Pseudomonadota; class Alphaproteobacteria; order Rhodobacterales; family Roseobacteraceae; genus Ruegeria; species Ruegeria sp. E8. The sequence continues at coordinate 184,600 of NZ_JBQFOY010000005.1, read as the reverse complement.
GGCATCCTTTCGCTTGAAAGAAGAAGCTTCTTTGATCGTCGTTATTTTTTCGGCGCGTTGGGCGTCAGTTCTAGCCATGTCGATGCAGATCGGAACCAACGCAGCGATTACATTGTCGCGGGACATGGCGTTGGCCATCTTGTCCGCGTTACTGCCGGTCATCCATCCACCCCAAGAAAATCCAACGACGCCGACGAAAACCCCTCCGATCAGGGCGCCGTAGATTCCGGGTTTAAGCCATTCGGGCGTGTTCATAATCTATTCCTCCTGCGGGGAAAGCGCCGCATCGCTGTCATTGTTAGATGTGGCCAAGGTCTGGTCGTGCTTAAGTGCCAGTTCGAGATCTTTTGGGTCGATGGGGCGCATTTCTGTGCGGCCTGGCTTGCTGCCTTTGCTCTGAACCGTCAGGTAGGTTCCGGTTCTTCGATATGCTTCGAAACTCAGGCCCTGTAATAGTTCTTCTTCAACAATTACTTCATACTCGCCTGCAGGAAGTTCATCCGGGTAGCCGCACAAAGAGAACGGATTTGAAAACGTCACCAAAGAACTGGACGATCTCGTGCTCACCTTAGCCCTCCAAATAGTTTGTTGGATCTTCCCCGCACAGTCTGCCGCTGAACACGCTCTTAAGCGCCGCGGAAGTACTGGCGTTGTAAATTAGAATAATGTGCAAATGGCAGACGTGCGCTGATCGATGTTAGTCGGCGGCCAATGACTTGAGATTCTATTGGAATCTCAAATGCATTTGGCATCTGAGGATCAGATACTGCCAGAAAATTGACTAACCTGAGTCAGTGCAACGATGTTTGGTTTCCGGCAACCTGATTTGTGTTGGCGGGATATTTGCTGGCGTGTTCTTAACGAGTAATTGAGAAGCGCAGGAAATCCAGTACCGCAATCGGACTGTATTTATCTTGCGCTTCTTTTTCAGTGAAATCCCAAATCTGCCGAAGAGAATGGCGTCTCTAACCAGGCAACCATCATCAAAACCCCGGCATCGCCCGAGGGGTGAACCTATTGCTTCAACAGTGGCCCGGCCTGATCCAGATAATTGGGGTCAAAACCGGCCAACGTCACCAGTCCGTCATAATCATCAAATGCCACTTGCCCGGATTGAAAAGTAACCAACCCCTTCTCCCGCAGTTGCCGTAGGACACGATTAACATGCACGGCACTCAGTCCCAGCGCATCGGCAAGGTGGTATTGTGTCAGGGGGCAAGTGTATCCCGTCTTGTTTGCCATCCCGACCTGAGTCAGCCTCACACCAAGTTCCAAAAGAAAATGCGCCATGCGCTCACCCGCATCTCGCCGTCCTATGTTGACCAGGTGCTCAACCACCATCGCTTCATCTCGAGATACCGCCCAAAGAATTGCTGTCGCCAGCCGGGGCGTTTGCGCAAATGCTTCCAGGAGATCATCCACTACTACCTCAATAGCTTGGATTTCCATGATTGGTTCTATGCTGTGATCCGAGGTGTGCAGCAGAACGCTTCGCAAACCCAGAAAGTCACCCGGTATTTGGAAATCGACGATCTGACGCGACCCGTCAGTCTGGGTTTTGTAGGAACAAACCCAGCCCGAGGCCAGAATGTAGGCAGCCTGCTCTGATTGCCCTTGATGCACAAGGTCACGTCCGGCTTCAAAGGTTCTGCGGCGTTTGTGCAAGCGTGCTAACACCGCAAGTTCAACCTCAGTCAGAGCGACGAAGTTTGAGAGTTTTCGGGTGAGCGGACTGTTCTTGATAGCGGGCAAATTTCTTCCTTCATCGATGAGCAGCCCGCGAAACTATCCGACGCCAAGACTGCTTTCGATCAGTTAAGTATACAGCAATCTTTGCCAGAATGATGCAATTCATCGTGGCGCTTCCTTGCTTGGACGCCTGTTACAAAAGGACGTCTACCATGGCCGACCGGCAAGACCACTCAGGAATGGCCGCACTCTCAATCTGTGAAGCGCTTTTGCTTGCAATTAAAGATCGTGAGCTCCTGCCCGAACATGAGATTGTGGGAGTTCTGCGTGACGCAGCCGCTGCCCACGAAGCAGCGGTCGGCAACAGTGATGAAAAGGTAATGCACCAGGCCGCCGCTGCTCTGATAAACCAGATCATTGCTTCCGGCTATCGGGTTCGGCAGTAGCGTTAAGTCCCGCATCGGAAAAACAAGATTATGCTCGTCAAAAAAAGCAAAATTGCAAACAGAAACACTTTTGGTGCCTCGTTCCTGATCAATTCAAACACGAAACGAGAATCAATGTTTCAATGCCTGCCATATCCTGCGTCCTGATTGTCCGACCGAGCTGCGGCGAGGGTACAGTTTCCGTTAACGCAAATACAACGCCTGCGAATGACCTGATTGGTGACACTCGCCGCGCCGCAACAATAAGTATGCCGCGACCGCGAGCAAATGCTGCTTCAGCGAAGGCTCCAGATCGAATGACGGCAAAGTCCGCTGCCTTGCCATCTGAGAAGCGCGTGGGAATGTCCGGTTTGTGCGGTTCGCGACTTGCTGCACGAGCGAGACTTTGGGTGTTGTCCAAGGTCAAGTAAGGGCTCGCAGCGGACATTCGAAGTCCACAATAAGGAGCAGCATGAAATGGGATTGGCCGAGCGAGTACGAAGGGCTCTAGTCTTGTTGACGGGATACGATTCCCGATTTTGGGGTGCATCGTATCAGATTCTTCGCGTCTTCTTGGTTATGGCTAGCGTGTTAGCATTCATCGCTGCGATTTTTGCTGCGGCTGTGTGGCTGCGACATAGTTCACTTTAAGGAGCCGATTGATGTCGGCTGCGCAGACAAACCGCGCTTTCGCTGCAGTTGCGCCAACGGCTGCTGCTGGTCATTTTGATGCGTCCGACCGTCCAAGGGTTGATTATGTTAACGGTGCGTAATCACCTATTGAGATGCTGGCTGCCACTTTCTGTATGGAACGAAAGCCGACCGAATTAACCGCGGCGATTGAGAGGGTAGGGCGCTACTGCCTAACAAACGGCTTCGTCGTTGATCGGCCAACACCACTGCGGCAAGATCAGTGAATGGATTCCAAACTAAGACACGTCGACTTGGAGACCGCGCTTGAACGATGAACAAACAGAGAAGTTGCCGTTGAACGTTGATTCCGGCGACGATTACGAGGACTTCGTCGTCACGTACATCAACGACATCTCTAAGAACATCCGAACCGGCTGGTTTGGCCTGACGGCAGTTCTCGTTTTCGTCGCTATTGGCCTGAGCGCGCATCAGGATGCGAATTTCTTCGTCGATCGCTTCCAAACCGAGCTTCCTTTGATCCAGGTCCCGGTAAAAGCAATCGATTTTTTTCTTGTATCGCAAATCTTCGTTGCCAGCCTGTTCTGCTATCTGCAGCTCAATCTATTCCATCTCTGGGATGTGCTCGCGAAGGCACCTGCGCGGATCAAGGGCGGCCTGCTCTCTGAGCGCATTATGCCAACAATGCTCGCGCAAGGCGGGTTGTGGTATCGCCAGTGGCGCCAGAATCATCATGGCGACGGCCGCGCGGAGGCTTGTCATTCGGGTGACCACATCGGGCTCCTTAGCATCTTCATCAGTCTCATAATGATCTGGCTCTTCCCGCTTACCATACTCTTCACAATCTGGTGGCGGATCGCAGTGACGCATGACGTTTATCTGACGTTGTTTATGGCCCTGTGTCTCGTTGCGGCGACTGCATTTGGCTTGGAGAGCGTGAGGCGCGCGCATGTCCGGCTCGTAAACCCGGGGCCCGCCGCGGCGCCGATGCGGCTTTTGCAGTCAACTTGGTCAAGGCTGGCACTCACAATCGGACTCGTGCTTGCCGTGACACTCAGCTTTGTCCGCACGCTCGGGCCGGTCGACCACTGGCTCTTCGCGCGCGCCGATCTCGCTAGTGCAGAGCTGACGGAGCGACCCGACGATTGGCAACCAACCGAAGATTGGATCGCTGAGTACAGGGCGCAATGGTATCAGAACATGGAGCCGATGCTGCGCGTGGAGTGGTTGAGAGACAACCCCGACGCCAGAGACTTAGATGGCGATCGACCGGAATACGCGCTCGCCGTGGAACAGGCCGTCGAGCGCGCAGCTTGGGCCGCGTATGATCGCTACCTTGCCTCTTTGAATGCACCTGACCTCACCGGAGTAGATTTGCGGGGCGCAGATTTGACCGAGGCGTTTTTGCCGGGCGCTCGGTTTGGTTGTGATGGCCTTATTTCTGATGAGGCGAGTCGAGAGGGATGTCAGCCGGCAAATCTATCGAGAGCCAATTTTTCATCAGCAAACCTACAAGGGGTCTTCTTGAGCCGAGCCCAACTCACCGAGGTGAACTTTTCCGAGGCCAACTTGTACAGGGCGTCGCTGTCGCACGCGAAAATGATACGTGCCCAACTTCAATTCGCACGCATTGTTGGAGTTGACTTGAGTTTCGCCAACTTAGCTGGCGCGGAGATCGGTTGCCTTGGTAGTTTGAGCGACATTGTGTGCCCTCAGACGACAATTGAAAGGTCGGTATTTACCAATGTAGACCTAAGAAACGCTAATATTCACGGTGTACTATTTTTAGACACCAATATGAATGCCACAAGTATTGAAGCAATTGGCTGCTACCTTTCTGAGTTAAAAAACGTCACAGCTTACGGCGGCGATATTTCATGTGCCCTTCCACAGCATATTGTAAATGTTTTCGGTGATTCTGGTACATTTATGCCTACAAATTATTCTTCAAATGACACTGGCGAGTTGGAACAGCCAGTAGCACTTTCCTGTATTAAGAAACCAAGGTTACTCCTCGGTTTTGAAGCTATTTTTCCAAATGGGCTGGACAGGGGAGTTTACCTTGACGAGGCAGGAAACTGGCGTTGTGAGTGGGCACCTCAAGCTCCAACCGGCCGAAGGTTTGTCAATTGTGCTGAACCTGGTTCGGTTGCACACATCCCAGCCGAAACGGCTTCGTCAAATGAGAAAAGATGTTTCCAATATGTGAAAGAATGATCGAATCTATACCGATGTACCGAGAATATCCGCGTAGCACAGAATCCTGAACTTACTAAGAGAGTCGACACCTGCACCGGGATCATGCACCACCCTATCCCGTTGATCTTGCGGAGGCGGCGAGAGTGGAGCGAGATGTATGAGTTGCGCACCGTTTCGGACATTAGTTCGACGCGCAGTATTGGTCGTCTTGGTCTTTCATCGGTCATCCTCCGCAGGGTGCCACGGCTCGAACGAAGCCGCCTAACCAAAGAAAGTGCAATCGCATCGCACGGATTCGTTTGCCTTCTTAGAACTAAATGCTCTGTGAAAGCGTTGTGACTTGGTGCTGCCCCCGTGCTGCCCCGGCTAGAGGAGCAAAAAAGCGGACACTGTGACAATGCCATAACTAATTGGGTATTATGGATTATCTGGTCGGAGTGAGAGGATTCGAACCTCCGACCCCTGCCTCCCGAAGACAGTGCTCTACCAGGCTGAGCTACACTCCGACCGTGGCTGGTCGTCTATACGCGGTGTGTGCAATGCGCAAGAGGTTTCTGTAGAATGGCCGCCTTATTCCTTTAGCTCAGAATCCGAAATTGTTTCGCGTGTCTGTAATGTTCTCAATCAGGGTAACGGATCCGTTTTATACAGGCGAATCTTGGTTCCGCCATGGTCCACCACCGGGCCTGGTGGTAACAGCGGCAGGCGCGTTGCTCGGGCCAGCGCAGGGGCGCTGGTTATCACCCCGATACGCCACCCCCGAAACCGACTCATCAAAGATTTGCCCAACGTGCCATAAACAGAGCGTAAACGTTTCTCGTCACCAATTCGCGCACCATAGGGCGGGTTCACAATGACCAACCCCGCAGGACCTTCCGGCGGTTTGATGTCACTGACGGAGCGCTGTTGAAATCGTGTCAGCGGATTGACTTGCGCCCGCTCGGCATTGGCCGTCGCAGCTTCGATTGCACCAGCGTTGCGGTCCGAGCCATGGAAAGTATGGGGGCATTCAGCGGTGCTCGTTTCGCTGCGCATCGCTTGCCATTGGTTGGGGTCGAAGCCTGCCAGATGTTCGAACGCAAACTCACGGGACCGACCAGGGTTCAGACCCAAAGCGATCTCGGCGGCTTCGATCACAAACGTACCCGAGCCGCACATCGGGTCCAGAACAGGTTCGTCGCCCGAATAACCGCAGTCCCGAAGGAACATGGCGGCCATTGTTTCGCGCATCGGCGCTTTGGCGATCGCTTCCTTGTGGCCGCGCTTGTGCAAAAGCTCACCAGAGCTATCGACAGAGATCGTACAAATGTCCTTCTCGATTCGCAGCATGACCCGCAGGCTGGCATCGGTTGATATCGGAGCACCCAGTGTCTCGGATATTGCACGCTCGATCCTTTGTCGCGCCGCACCCGCATGGTAAATTCTTGATTTTCGGCTGGTGGCTTCGACTTTGATCGGCACATCGGAGCGCAAGACATCAGCCCAGGGAAATTTGCGCGCGCGCTTGTCCAGTTGGGCCAGATGTACAGCCGGGAAACTGCCCAAGCGGACCAATACCTTGTTGGCACCGCGAAGGGTCAGGTTGGCGCGCCATACCTCGGGCCAGGATCCCCGGCACGTTACGCCACCCGGAACCACTTTGGTCTGAGCGAATCCATTCGACTCCGCCTCGGCGCAGAGGGGTGCTTCAAGGCCCGGCGTGGCTACCAGAAAGATTTCCAAGTCTGTGTCTTTTTCCATTTCGGTTGCTTACACTGGAAGCTTGGTAGGCGCGATACGCAATTTTAAACTACGGATTCGGAGGATATGATCGATAAATCGCAGGATTGTGTGGTTCATCCTTAACTTTTAGCGGTATCGGGTTTGCGTTTGTGACCATCCCCGCGTAAAGGGTCCGTGATCGGAATTACGCCTGCGGATTTTGGACTGTTTTCGACGCTTTTGCGACGGAGGCCTAAAAAAACCGCGCTATTGCATGACCCCGAAAGGGCGTTGGCAGTGCTGGCGCAGAAAAGAGGCTTGGAAGAACGTAGCGACATGCAAACTTTCAAACTGAAAAAAGGGCTGGATCTGCCGGTGGAAGGTGCTCCGGACCAGACCATTCACCCGGGTCCGGAATATACGACCGTTGGCGTGCTGGGTGGTGATTACATCGGCCTGAAGCCCAAGATGCTGGTGCAGGAAGGCGACAGTGTTCAACGCGGTGCGCCGCTGTTCTGTCACAAGGACGCTCCTGACGCGATGATGGTTGCACCAGTCGGCGGCAAGGTTGTTGCCATCAACCGCGGTGCCCGTCGGGTGCTGCAAAGTGTGGTGATCGAGGTGTCCGATACCAATGACACCGGAGTGGACTTCTCGGGTGTAGGTAACGCGGACAGCGCAGAAGGTGTGACCGCCAAGTTATGTGCCGCTGGCCTGTGGACCTCGTTCCGCACGCGGCCCTATTCGAAAATGCCGGAACCCGGCGTTAAGCCGGCTGCGATTTTTGTCACCGCCATGGACAGTGACCCGCTTGCGGCCGATGCCGCAGCGATCATCGCCGAAGCGCCTGAGGCTTTTGCTGCCGGGCTGTCAGCGATCAGCAAACTGACCGACGGCAAAACCTATCTTTGCCAAAAAGAAGGTGACTCGGTTCCCGGTACAGATGTAGCCGGAGTTGAAGCGGCGGCTTTTGCCGGTCCGCACCCGTCGGGCCTGGCCGGAACGCATATTCACTTTCTCGAGCCGCTTGCAGGCGACAAGCAGGTCTGGACCATCGGGTATCAGGACGTCATTGCAATTGGTCGTCTGATGCAGACCGGGTATCTGGACCCGAATATCGTGATTGCTTTGTCGGGGCCCGGCGCGCGTCAGCCGCGTTTGATCCGCACGGTCATGGGCGCATCGACTGACGACCTGACCCGTGACGAGGTTAATGTGGACGGCACACCCCGTATCATTTCGGGTTCGATCCTGTCAGGGCAGCAAGCAGACGGTCCGACCGCCTTTCTGGGCCGGTTTGCACGGCAGATCAGCATCATCCGTGAAGATCACGATCAAATTCCGATGGGTTGGATTCGACCGATGCCATCGAAATATTCGGTTCAGCCGGTTTTGGGTTCGGCATTCGCCAAGAAGCTGTATGCCTTCACTTCCAACCTGAACGGCGGTCGTCGCGCGATGGTTCCGACAGGCGTGTTCGAAGAGTTGATGCCGCAGGATTACCTGCCCACTCAGCTGCTGCGTGCTTTGCTGGTGATGGATACGGACACAGCACAGGCTCTGGGAGCGTTGGAGCTGGACGAAGAGGATCTTGGCCTTGTGGGCTTTGCCTGTCCGGCGAAATATGAATACGGGCTGGCGCTGCGCGACTGCCTGACCAAAATTGAAAAGGAGGGCTGAGCCGAATGGGTTTGCGCAGCTTCTTTGACCGGTTCGAGCCGAACTTTACCAAGGGCGGCAAGTACGAGAAGTACTTTCCCATCTACGAGATGGTGGAAAGTTTCATCTACACTCCGAAAACTGTAACCACCGTTGCGCCGCACGCTCGGTCGTACGTGGATATGAAGCGGATCATGACCTACGTCGTGATCGCGACTATCCCATGCATCCTTTGGGGCATGTGGAACACGGGATACCAGGCGAATTCCGCGATTGCCACGCTGGGGCCGGACTCGGCCACCGGCTGGCGGATCGCGCTGTTGCAGATGTTCGGGATTTCTCTGGACCCGTCCAGCATCTTTGCCAACGTGATGCACGGGCTGCTGTACTTCCTGCCGATCTACATCGTCACGCTGGTCGCAGGCGGTATCTTCGAGGTCATCTTCGCCACCGTACGTGGCCACGAGGTGAACGAAGGTTTCCTTGTCACCTCAATGCTTTACACGCTGATCATGCCCGCAACGACGCCCCTGTGGCAGGTCGCTTTGGGCATCATCTTCGGCGTCGTGATCGGTAAGGAAGTGTTTGGCGGCACCGGCAAGAACTTCCTCAACCCTGCGCTTGTAGGCCGGGCGTTTCTGTATTTCGCTTATCCCGCGCAGATGTCTGGCGATGCGGTCTGGACACCGGTTGACGGGTTCTCGGGCGCAACAGCATTGGGTGTATCTGCCGCTGAGGGCGTACAGGCGCTGGCCGCCGAGGGCATCACCTGGTGGAGCGCGTTTTACGGCACCATTCAGGGCAGCTTTGGCGAGACCTCTACACTGGCCTGCATGATCGGTCTGGCCTTCCTGCTGATGACCAAGATTGCCAACTACCGGCTGATTGTGGGCTGTCTGGCGGGTACTATCGGCTTTACCCTGCTGCTGAACCTGATCGGATCTGACACCAATCCGATGTTCGCCATGCCCTGGTACTGGCACATCGTACTGGGCGGCTACGCCTTTGGTCTGGCCTTTATGGTGACCGAGCCCGTTTCGGCCAGCCACACCAATCTGGGCCGTTACATTTATGGTGCGCTGATCGGTGTCATGGTTGTGATGATCCGCGTGATCAATCCGGCTTTCCCTGAAGGCATGATGCTGGCAATCCTGTTCGGTAACGTCTTTGCACCGCTGATCGACTATTTCGTCGTTCAGGCCAATATCAAACGGAGGGCGCGTCGCCATGTCTGATACGCAACCCCAAGAACCCAAAGGGGCAATTGCCCGGTTCCTGGCGGCCTCGCCGGATTCGGTTGGCAAGACGATCTTCATCGCCGTCGCCGTTTGTCTGGTTGCCTCGATGGTCGTGTCGGCCGCAGCCGTCAGTCTGCGCCCGGTGCAGGATGCCAACCGTCTTAAGGACAAACAGGTTAACGTTCTTCAGGTCGCAGGTGTTTACGAACCCGGCATCGACGTGACCGAAGCGTTTGCGGCGTTCGAACCGCACGTGCTGGAACTGGCCACCGGAGAGTTTGTCGACGACCAGTTTGACCCGACCACATTTGACGATATCGCAGCCGCCAGCGATCCCGAACTGAGCGTCGCTTTGGACAGCGACCCGGCAGGTATTGGGCGCAAGTCCAAGTATCGCGTGATCTATCTGTTGCGCGACGACGCAGGCGATCTGGACAAGGTCATCCTGCCGCTACACGGCTATGGCCTGTGGTCCACGCTCTATGGCTTTATCGCGCTGGAAAACAACGGCAACGATATCTACGGCTTGCAGTTCTATCAGCATGGTGAAACCCCGGGTCTCGGTGCCGAGGTGGACAACCCGCGCTGGAAAGCGCTGTGGAGCGGTAAGAGACTGCGCGACGATGCGGGTGATCTTCAGATCACGGTGGCAAAATCGCAATCTCCTGCCGGACCTGATTTCCATGTCGATGCGCTGGCCGGTGCCACGCTGACCTCGGTTGGTGTCGACAACCTGGTGAAATTCTGGATGGGTGATGCAGGCTACGCCCCGTTCCTGGCCAAACTGCAAGCAGGAGAGATTTGATGTCCCAGACCAAGAAAGAGATGCTGGTCGACCCGCTTGTCGACAACAACCCAATCACGCTGCAGGTTCTGGGTATCTGTTCGGCGCTGGCAGTGACTTCGTCGCTGCAGGTGTCGTTCGTGATGGCGCTGGCGGTGACCTTCGTGACCTCGTTTTCGTCCTTCTTCATCTCATGCCTTCGCAATCAGATCCCGGGCTCGATCCGGATCATCGTTCAGATGGTGATCATCGCCTCGCTGGTGATCCTGGTGGATCAGGTCCTCAAGGCCTACGCCTTCGAGATATCAAAAACCCTGTCGGTCTTCGTCGGCCTGATCATCACCAACTGTATCGTGATGGGCCGCGCCGAGGCGTTTGCAATGAAGAACCCTCCGGTCGCGTCTTTCATCGACGGCATGGGCAACGGCATGGGCTACGGCCTGATCCTGCTGCTGGTGGGCTTCATTCGCGAGTTGTTTGGCGCGGGGTCGCTGTTCGGTGTCACCATCCTGCAGACCGTCAACAATGGTGGCTGGTACGTGCCCAACGGCATGTTGCTGCTGCCGCCCTCGGCGTTCTTCATCATCGGTCTGATCATCTGGGCCTTCCGCACATGGAAGCCGAACCAGGTGGAAGAGCGTGAATACAAAATTCAGCAGGTAGAGGCCCACTGATGGAAGGTCTGATTTCACTGGCCGTAAAGGCCATCTTTGTTGAAAACCTCGCGCTCAGCTTTTTTCTTGGCATGTGTACCTTTATCGCCGTGTCCAAGAAGATCTCGACCGCGCTGGGTCTGGGGATTTCGGTTATGGTGGTGCAGGCAATCACCGTGCCAACCAACAACCTGCTGCTGAACTATCTGCTGAAACCAGGCGCGCTGTCCTGGGCGGGGTTCCCGGATGTTGACCTGACCTTCCTTGGCCTGATCTCATATATCGGCGTGATCGCGGCGATGGTGCAGATCCTAGAGATGATCCTGGATAAGTACTTCCCGCCGCTCTACAACGCGCTGGGGATTTTCCTGCCACTGATCACGGTAAACTGCGCCATTCTGGGTGGTTCGCTGTTCATGGTCGAACGTGATTACAACTTTGCCGAGGCGGCAACCTATGGCCTGTCTTCCGGCTTTGGTTGGGCGCTGGCAATCACCGCCATGGCAGGCGTTCGGGAAAAGCTGAAGTATTCAGACATTCCGGATGGCCTGCAAGGGCTTGGCATCACTTTCATCACCGCGGGTCTGATGGCTTTGGCCTTCATGTCCTTCTCTGGCGTGAAACTGTAAGGAGGGGCGCATGGAAACCTTTAGCTTAGGCGTCATCCTCTTCACCCTGATCGTAATCGCTTTGGTGGCCATCATCATGGCCGCGCGGTCTAAGTTGGTGTCAACAGGCAACGTCAACATCACCATCAACGGTGAGAAAACAATCTCGGTCCCCGCCGGTGGCAAACTGCTGCAAACGCTGGCGGCCGAAAAACTGTTCGTCCCGTCAGCCTGTGGTGGCGGCGGCACCTGTGCACAATGCCGGGTGCGGGTGCATTCCGGTGGCGGCTCGATCCTGCCCACCGAAGAAAGCCACATCACCAAGCGCGAGGCATCCTGTGGCGACCGTCTTTCCTGTCAGGTTGCGGTCAAGCAGGACATGAATATCGAAGTCCCCGAAGAGGTCTTTGGCGTCAAGAAATGGGAATGCACCGTCCGGTCGAACGAAAACGTGGCAACCTTCATCAAGGCGCTGACACTGGACCTGCCGGAAGGTGAGGACGTGAATTTCCGCGCCGGTGGCTACATCCAGATCGAGGCCCCCGCGCATGCGCTGAAATACACCGATTTCGATATTGAGGAAGAGTACCGCGAAGATTGGGACCGGTTCAATCTGTGGCAATATGAATCGGTGGTGAACGAACCGATCGAACGCGCCTATTCGATGGCCAACTATCCCGATGAGAAGGGTATGATCATGCTCAACGTCCGGGTTGCCTCGCCCCCTCCGGGGTCCGAAGGTATCCCTGCGGGTCAGATGTCGTCGTATATCTTCAACTTGAAACCGGGCGACAAGGTCACCATTTCGGGTCCGTTCGGCGAATTCTTCGCCCGCGAGACGGAAAAAGAGATGGTCTTCATCGGTGGTGGTGCCGGTATGGCACCTATGCGCAGCCATATCTTCGATCAGCTCAAGCGGCTTGAGAACCGCAACCGCAAGATCAGCTTCTGGTATGGTGCCCGTTCGAAGAAAGAAATGTTCTTTGTCGAGGATTTCGATACGCTGGCCGAAGAGTTCGACAATTTCGAATGGCACGTGGCCCTGTCCGATGCGCAGCCCGAGGATGACTGGAAAGGCTATACCGGCTTCATCCACAACGTTCTGTTCGAAGAATACCTCAAGAACCATCCCGCGCCTGAGGATTGCGAATTCTATATGTGCGGTCCGCCGATCATGAACCAGTCAGTCATCAACATGCTACTGGATTTGGGCGTGGACCGAGAAGACATCATGCTCGACGATTTCGGTGGATAAGAAACAGAAAAACCGGCGCACCCAGCGCCGGTTTTTTCGTTTGGCGTTTAGTCAACGCTATTTTCCGTAATAATCCCGATACCACGCGACGAACTCGGCAATGCCGTCTTTCAACTCGGTCTGTGGGCGATAGTTCGTCAGACGTTGCAGCAGCCTGTTATCGGCCCAGGTGGCGTGAACGTCCCCCATCTGCATCGGCATGAAGTTTTTGATGGCTTTCTGCCCCAATGCCTCTTCGATGGCAGCGATGAAATCCATCAAGCGAACCTTGTCCCCGTTGCCGATATTGACGATGCGATAGGGCGCGACGGGCGACAGGCTGTCTCCGTCCTCGATTTCTTCGCGGCTGGTTGGTCGTACCGGGGGCACATCAATCAGCAACCTAATCCCGCGCACGAGGTCTTCCACATGGGTAAAATCGCGATACATGTCCCCGTGATTGTAGATATCGATCGGGCGGCCATCCAAGATCGCGGCGACAAACTTGAAATAGGCCAGATCCGGCCGTCCCCAGGTGCCATAGACCGTGAAGAACCGGAACATGGTCGTCGGCAAATCCCAAAGATGGGCATAAGAATGCCCCATCGCTTCATTCGCCTTCTTTGTCGCGGAATAGATGGTCAACTGAGTGTCGGCTTTTTCCGTCTCGGTAAAAGGCATCTCTTCGTTCGCACCATAGATGGATGAGGTCGAAGCCATCAGCAGATGGTCCACCTTATGCTGACGGGCGATTTCCATCACATTGAACGTGCCGACGACATTCGATTCAATATAGCTGCGAGGATGCTCGAGGCTGTGCCGCACTCCGGCTTGCGCCGCCAGGTGAACGATGATTTCGGGCTGGAAATCTGCGGCGACCTGCACCAGTCGGTCGTAGTTTTCCAACTGATCTTCTGTTGCCGTAAATCCAGGGGTTTGAAGCAGAATCTGATGGCGTCGCTGTTTCAGGGCTACATCATAGTAGTCTGTCATCCCGTCATAGCCATGCACGCGATACCCTTCGGCCAATAGCAGCCTGGCCAGATGGAAACCGATGAACCCCGCCGAACCTGTAATCAAAACCCGTTTCATAAAACCTCAGACCGCCTTGCGAATAACTTCTGGTCGAATGACTTTGCCCCCTGAATTGGAGCAACCGCTTTCAACCACTTCAAAGGTCATATCGGACATCCCGGGACCATTGGTCAACTCTTTGCTGGCGCAAACAGTTGTCCATTGCCGACAGCAGATGGGAAGGGTAGGGATCAGGGCGTATGATTACGAATTGGATCAGACGGCGCTTCCATCGCACAGCGGGGCGAACTGGCGATACGGTGCACTGCGACATCGCGCCCGCCGCGCCAGTAACGGCCGTTGGCGACATTCATGGCCGTCTGGACTTACTGCATGCACTGCTGCCGCGGCTGGGCGATCAATGCCATCTGGTTTTTGTCGGCGACTACATCGACCGAGGCCCGTACAGCGCACAGGTGTTGCACCATCTGCGCCATCTGAGCGAAACGTCAGGTGGCCGTGTTCAGTGTCTTCTTGGCAATCACGAAGAGATGCTGTTGCGCTTTTTGGAGGATCCGGAACGGAATGCCCGACTCTGGTTTCGAAACGGTGGGGTGCATACGCTGGCGTCATTTGGTCTCAAACTACCAAGCGACGCAGAAGAAGGCGTGAATGTTCGAATGCTGGCCCGTGATTTGCGCGAAACGATGGGGGAAGGCCTGCTTGGATGGCTAGCAAACCGGCCACTGACCTGGACCAGCGGCAATGTCACATTTGTTCATGCGGCCCTGGACCCACGACAACCCGCTGACTCCCAGGAACGTCAGATCTGTCTCTGGGGACATCCGATGTTCCCCAGACTTGCGCGCGGCGATGCCCAATGGGTGGTTCATGGCCACACAATTTTCGACCAACCCCAAGTAAGAAATCGGGTGGTCTCCATTGATACTGGTGCCTTTGCATCAGGCCAGCTGACGGCAGCCGAAATTACAAACGGAGGTGTCAGGTTTCTATCGACCGCCTGACTTTAGCCCACAATCATCTGCTTCATACGAAGGGCTTCGTATTCCAGTTCCTTCAAGCGGAAATGGACAACGTCGCCGATCGTGATCACACCGCACAGATTGCCGTCGCGCAGAACAGGCATATGGCGGAAACGGCCCTCTGTCATGGTTTTGAGTACGTTATTCAGCAGATCGTTTGGGGTGCAGGTTTTTACATCCTTGGTCATCAGGTCTTCGACGGATTGCGGCAGAGTCTGGCCGGGAGTATCCGCCATGCGGCGCACGATGTCGCGTTCCGACAAAATCCCCTGTAACGCTCCGTTCTGGTCCGTTACCAGCACAGCGCCAATCCGTTTTTCTTTCAGTGTGTTGACCACCGAATGGATGGTATCGGTTGGCCTCACCGAAAATACCGCATCCCCTTTACCCTCAAGCAGCTTAGCCACGGTTGTCTGCGAATGCGACAGGTTCGATTCCGCTGACTGGCTGTAAGTCGTCTTGTCAGCCTTGTCGCCGCGCGATGGCGACTGGTAAGAGGTTGGAGCCATGGGCAATCTCCTTTTGGTTCTTGCGAAGTCTTTCCCTTTCACCTTAGCGCAGCTAAACGACCTGTATAGGGTGCAATTGCGCGGTTCGGCTAATTCTCGGGCCTGGAAAGGAAGATTAAGCTTTTGAGTGAACTCTATCTTACCCCTCCATTGGCCGCGTTTATCTTCTTTCTTGTCGTGGTATGTGGCCACAATTTTCGCATGGCGTGGAAACATCAGCCGCAGGGTTGGCAAAAACGTGCTTGGTTGTTCGGCGTGCCGGCGGGGATCGGCCTTTTGATGCTTGGATTCCTGCCGCTCAAAATCTGATCGCGGTTTGACTCTGGCACAGGGCACTGGCATATGCCGGGCACAGAAATTCCCGGAGATTGCCCCATGCGTCTTTTGCCTGTTCTGGCTTTCGTCACCCTTCTTGCCGGCTGTCTTTTCGACAAAGAACCCGAGGTGGTGCGTCTGTCGGGCGAAACCATGGGCACGACCTTCAACATAACGGCGATTGGTGAGGACCTTGACGAGGTCGCATTGACTGCAGCGGTCGAAGAGACACTGGCCGAAGTCAACGCCAAGATGTCAAATTGGGATCCGAACTCTGAGGTTTCGGTCTTTTCGGCTTCGACCAGCACTGATCCGATGCCCATCTCGGACGAGTTCGCGCTGGTCATTTCTGCAGCGAATGACGTGCACGAAAAAACCGGCGGAACATTCGACGTAACCCTCGGGCCGCTGATCGAACTGTGGGGATTCGGCCCCCGCAAGCCAGAAGATCCGGTGCCATCGGATGCCGAAATTGAGGCCGCGCTGAACGGCGTCGGGCAGAACCGTCTGCTGACGCTTGATGCCGACGCCGGAACACTTGCAAAATCGGACTCTAAGGTTGGCATCAATCTGTCCGCGATTGCCAAAGGCTATGGCATCGACGCCGTTGCCGAAGCTTTGCAGGATGCCGGGGTCGAAAATTATCTCGTAGAAATCGGTGGTGATCTTGTTACCAAAGGGCAGAATGAGCACGGCGAGGCCTGGCGCATTGGCATTGAAAAACCTGAAACGGGCACGCAGAGCATCCAGTTGATTGTGTCTTTGGATGATCGGGGTATGGCCAGCTCGGGCGACTACAAGAATTTCTTCGAACAGGATGGTGTGCGCTATTCACACATCATCGATCCGACGACAGGCCGCCCGATCACGCACCGAACCACGTCTGTGACTGTTCTGGCCGAAAATGCGATGATGGCAGATGCCTGGGCAACGGCCATGCTGGCCCTGGGTCGGGAAAAGGGTCTGGATCTGGCCGAAAAGCATAAACTTGCCGTGTATTTCATCTCGCGGGATGTGACAGGCGGTGAAGATGCCTATATTACTGCCCACAGCTCGGCGTTCAAAGACGCGCTGGGATCAAACTGACAGGTGGAGTTGAGATGAGTACTTTTATTCTGGCCTTCATTCTTCTCGCCCTTGTCATGGTGGGCATGTCCTTGGGTGTCATGCTGATGGGTAAGACCATCAAAGGCAGCTGCGGTGGCCTGAACGCGATTTCGGGCGCGGACAAGTGCGTAGTGTGCCAAAAGGACGTCGATCCGGACAGCCCGCTACGCGACCAGTTGCAGTGCAAACGCGCCAGGAAGATGCTGGAACAGATGGAGCGCGAAGCCTGAAGCAAGTATTGCTTCGCTCTGCGGATGAAAATGGCTAACTAAGTCCCCATGACATTTGGGGAGACAGCGCGTTGGCCAAGGCAAAGAATATCCTGTTCATCATGTTCGACCAGCTTCGCTGGGATTATCTGAGCTGTTACGGGCATCCGCACCTGCATACCCCGAATATCGATCGTCTGGCCGCGCGCGGTGTCCGGTTTGACCGCGCCTATATCCAATCCCCGATCTGCGGCAGTTCGCGCATGTCCACATATACCGGGCGCTACGTGCATTCGCATGGGGCATCGTGGAACGGCATTCCGTTAAAGGTCGGCGAGATCACGATGGGTGATCATCTGCGCAAGGCAGGGATGGAGTGCTGGCTGGTCGGCAAAACCCACATGCGCGCTGATGCTGAAGGGATGGCGCGGTTGGGTCTGGAACCGGACAGTTTGATTGGTGCGCGCGTTGCCGAATGCGGTTTTGATGTATTTGAGCGGAATGACGGAATGCTGCCCGAAGGGCCGGATGGGTATTATGACCCGGACGGCGCGAAGGAATACAACAAGTATCTGAATGCCAAGGGATATGAGAGTGACAACCCGTGGCACGACTTTGCCAATTCCGGGCTGGATGCTGATGGCAACGTTTTGTCAGGCTGGTTTCTGAAAAACGCGCCCGAAGCCGCCAACATTGCCGAGGAAGACAGCGAAACGCCGTACCTCACCGGTCGCGGTATCGAATTCATGGAAACGCATGATGGTCCGTGGTGCTGTCATTTAAGCTTTATCAAGCCGCACTGGCCATACATCGTACCCGAACCTTACGCCTCGATGTACGGTCCGGAGCATGTCCTGCCCGTGGTGCGATCTGATGAAGAACGCCAGAATGCCCACCCGGTGCTCAAAGCTTTCATGGACACAAAAATCGGTCAGACCTTTTCCCGCCAGGATGTTCGTGAGGCGGTCATCCCGGCCTATATGGGCCTGATCAAGCAAGCAGATGACCAGATGGGCCGCCTGTTCGACTGGATGGATGAAACCGGGCGGATGGACGACACGATGATCGTGCTGACATCAGACCATGGCGACTTTCTTGGCGATCACTGGATGGGAGAAAAGACCTTCTTCCACGATGCGTCGACCAAAATGCCACTGATCATCTATGACCCATCGCCCGAGGCCGATGCGACGCGTGGAACAGTGAGCAATGCGTTGGTGGAGTCTATTGATCTGGTTCCCACTTTCGTTGACGCCGCCGGGGGCGAGGTGGCGACACACATCCTCGAAGGTCATTCTCTGCTGCCTATCCTGCATGGCGCCACAGATGAGTTGCCCCGCGACGTGGTAATCTGCGAATATGACTACTCAGCCTCGCCTATCGCCGACATATTGGATGCTTCGGTCCGGGATGCCGTGATGTTTATGGCTGCAAACAAGAAATGGAAACTGATCCACTGTGAGGGCGGTCATCGGCCGATCCTGTTCGATCTGGAAAACGACCCCGAAGAATTGAACGATGTGGGTGACAGCGCAGATCATGCTGAAGTCATTGCTGAAATGTACGAACATCTGTTCAAATGGACGCGCCGGGCATCGCAGCGAACCACCCGGTCCGAGCAGCAATTGATCGAAATGCGCACCAAGAGCCGGGGCAGGGGCATCGTTTTGGGCGTTTACGATGAAAACGACGCTCCTCTGGACCTGACAGTCAAGTATCGCGACCGCAAGGCACACCCATACAAGAGTTACCTCAAGGATTAATTCTGCGTCCTGTGCCGCAAAGACGGTTCACCCCCCGACGGCCAGACGATAGAAGGTGACCCAAGAGCAGCAATCGGAGAATATCAATGCCCACCCCCAAGCCCGTTGTCCTGTGTATTCTTGATGGGTGGGGCCTGTCCGACGACACGCAGGCGAATGCGCCCTATCTGGCAAATACGCCAACCTTTGACGCAATCATGGCCGATTGCCCGCATTCAACACTGATAACGCACGGCCCCGATGTTGGCTTGCCCAGCGGGCAGATGGGCAATTCCGAGGTTGGCCATACCAATATCGGCGCGGGCCGCGTTGTCGCCATGGATCTGGGCCAGATTGATCTGGCGATCGAAGACGGTTCATTTTTTGACAACGAGGCCCTGCAAGCCTTCATTTCCAAAGTCAAATCCACCGGCGGAACCGCACATCTTATGGGGCTGGTCTCGGATGGTGGTGTCCATGGGCATTTGAACCACATCATTGCGGCCACCAAGGCCATTGCGGATGCTGGCGTTCCGGTTGCTCTTCATGCCGTTACCGATGGTCGTGACGTGGCCCCGAGATCCGCGCTGACCTATTTCTCTGAGCTGGAGGAGCGTTTGCCAGAAGGTGCACGCATTGTCACGGTGAGCGGTCGTTACTTCGCCATGGATCGTGACAATCGTTGGGAAAGGGTTTCGGAAGCCTATGACGCGATGATTAACGGTCAGGGCAGGGCGGCCAGCACCGCGCATGGTGCCGTGGACCACGCTTATAACCAATCAGAATCCGACGAGTTCATCACGCCGACAGTATTGAACGGTTACGAAGGTGCCGCTGATGGAGATGGAGTCTTCTGTCTCAATTTCCGTGCCGATCGTGCCCGCGAAATCCTGCGCGCCATAGGTGAGCCGGGATTTGCTGAGTTCGAAACCGGCCACCGCCCAAAGCTGTCGGCGTTGTTGGGCATGGTAGAGTATTCGGACGGTCACAACGCTTACATGACCACGGTCTTTCCGAAACGGGCGATTGTGAACACGTTGGGAGAATGGGTTGCCAAACAGGGTTTGCGTCAATTCCGGCTGGCCGAAACCGAAAAGTACCCCCACGTCACCTTCTTCCTGAACGGGGGTAAAGAAACCCCGGAGCAGGGTGAAGATCGCTTTATGCCCAAATCGCCCAAGGTCGCGACTTATGACTTGCAGCCCGAGATGTCTTCGGCCGAGGTCACCGCCAAGTTCATTGAGGCGATTGAGGCGGGTTATGACTTGATCGTCACCAACTACGCCAACCCGGATATGGTTGGCCATACAGGTGACTTGCAGGCCGCGATCAAAGCCTGCGAGGCGGTCGATCAGGGTCTGGCACAGGTCGTCGAGGCGTTGAACACCGCCGGCGGTGCGATGATCGTCACCGCCGACCACGGCAATTGCGAGATGATGGTCGATCCGGAAACCGGCGGGCCGCACACGGCGCACACGTTGAACCCGGTACCGGTTGCTCTGGTCGGCGGCCCCGCAGGTGCCGCGTTGCGCAGCGGGCGATTGTCGGATCTTGCGCCAACACTTCTGGATCTGATGGACCTGCCCAAACCCCCTGAAATGACCGGGGAAAGCCTGCTGTCATGAGGGGTCTGGCCGCCGCAGTCGCGCTGGCCCTTACCGGCCCGGCAACAGCGCAAAGCGATCCGTCTGAGGCGGCGCTAGCAGCAGCGGAGATGCTGGAGCAGGCCTCGATTTCATTGACCGAGGCCGACAGCGCGCGGGATCGCGTGCGAGCCCTGACCCAAACGATCCAGGCTTATGAGGCCGGACTGTCCGCCATGCGCTACGGTTTGCGCATGGCCGCCACGCGTGAGGCGCAACTGTCCGCCGAATTGCGCGCCCGCGAAAAGGATGTGGCACAGTTGTTGGGCGTGTTGCAGACTATTGAGACCACCGCGCCGCCGGTGCTGATATTGCATCCTTCGGGCCCGTTGGGCGCGGCGCGGGCCGGAATGATGTTGTCCGAGGTTACACCCGGTCTAAACGCCAAGGCGCAAGCGCTGGCACAGGACCTGCAAGAGGTTCAGACACTTCGTATTTTGCAGCAAAGCGCTTCGGAAACTCTGACCGAAGGCCTGAGCGGTGTGCAAAACGCCCGAACCCGGCTTAGCGAAGCGATCGCCGATCGCACGGATTTACCCCGCCGCTTTGTTGAAGATCCCGTGCGCACGGCAATTCTGATATCTTCGACCGAAACACTGGACGGGTTCGCCAGCGGCTTGTCCGAGATTTCGGAAGGCGAGATCATTGAAACCGATGCCAGCGTTTCGGACCAGAAAGGGCAGATCGCTTTGCCGGTTCAGGGCGTCCTGCTGCACAAGGCGGGTGAAGCGGATGCCGCCGGGGTGACCCGTGCCGGTCTGGTTTTGGCCACTCGTCCGCGCGCGCTGGTAACTTCCCCCACCGCAGCAACGATCCGTTATCGAGGGCCATTGCTAGAACTGGGGAATCTGGTCATTCTGGAACCGCAACCAGGCCTTTTGTTCGTGTTTTCAGGCCTGCAAGAGGTCTATGGTCAACCCGGTCAGGTGATCCCCCAAGGCACCCCTGTTGGCCTGATGCCCGGCGAAACGCCGGAAATTGGCGCAATATTGTCAACAAGCGGTGATGGCACTGGAACTGATCGCCCAGAAACGCTCTATATAGAGGTAAGAGAAGATAACAGCCCCGTGGACCCGGAATCATGGTTTCGGACCGACAAGGATGGATAAACGAGTATGAAGAAATTTGTGATGGCCGGTCTGGCCGGAACTGTGGCAGGTATTCTTGCAACAACTCAGATCGCAGGTCCCCTGCTGGCGCAGGAGGCCGTAAGCAAGGCCAGCGTCTATGAGCAGCTTGATCTGTTCGGTGACATTTTCGAGCGCATCCGTGCCCAATATGTTGAAGAGGTTGAGCCCGAAGAACTGATCGAAGCGGCCATCGACGGCATGTTGACCTCGCTTGATCCGCATTCCAGCTATCTTTCGCCGGACGATGCCGAACAGATGCGTGTGCAGACCCGGGGTGAGTTCGGCGGTTTGGGCATTGAGGTCACGCAGGAAGAAGGCTTTGTCAAAGTCGTCTCACCCATCGACGATACCCCCGCCGACGCAGCCGGGATCGAAGCCGGGGACTTCATCACTCACGTGGACGGCGAAAGCATTCTGGGCCTGACACTGGACAAGGCGGTCGATCTGATGCGCGGTCCCGTAGGCTCTGAGATTGTCATTACCGTCGTACGTGAAGGCGAGCCTGATCCCTTCGATGTCACCATTGTCCGCGACACGATCAAGCTGACCGCTGTCCGCGCACGCACTGAAGGCACTAGCGTCGTACTGCGCGTGACCACCTTCAACGATCAGACCTTCCCCAACCTTCAGGAAGGGCTGCAGGAACAGATCGAAGAAGTTGGAGGCATCGAAAAGGTCAATGGTGTCGTTCTTGATCTGCGCAACAACCCGGGCGGTTTGCTGACACAGGCCATCAAAGTTTCGGATGCGTTTTTGAACGAAGGCGAAATCGTCTCGACCCGTGGGCGCGACCCGGAAGAGGGTGAGCGGTTCAACGCCACCCCCGGCGATCTGGCCGAAGGCAAGCCGATTGTCGTGTTGATCAATGGCGGTTCGGCCTCGGCGTCCGAAATCGTTGCTGGCGCGTTGCAGGATCACCGTCGGGCAATCGTCGTCGGAACCAAGAGCTTTGGTAAGGGCTCTGTTCAGACGGTCATGCCGCTGCGCGGTGACGGGGCCATGCGCCTGACCACGTCGCGTTACTACACCCCGTCTGGACGGTCGATCCAGGCGCTTGGTGTCAGCCCTGACATTATTGTCGAGCAACCACGCCCGGCGCCGGAACCGGAAGAGGACGAAACCAACGCCCGTACACGGTCCGAGGCCGATCTGCGCGGCAGCCTGAACAATGACAGCCTGAGCGAAGACGAGATCCGTCAAATCGAGGAAGATCGCGCCAAGGCCGAGGCCACTGCAGAGCTGCGGGAAGAGGATTATCAATTGGCTTATGCCATAGACATCCTGAAGGGTCTGTCTGCCTTTAGTCCGAACGGGCCGTCGCAATAACAAAATCAGGGCCGCGAAACACGCGGCCCTTTTTCTTTGGGCGTCAGCTTTCGATCTTGTGCAGCTTTTGCTCATTCAGGAGCAATGCAAGAACGACACCAACCGAGACCGAGATGGTCGAAAAGACGAAAGCCATGCTCATGCCGCTGTCAAACGCCGCTGATAACGCCTGTTGAACCTTGTCCAACTCACCCGATGGCAGGCGGCTGATAACGGATTGTGCGGACTGAGTGTCAAGCGTTCCGCCATTGATCGCCCTCAGCTCTGTTTCCGTCAGTTTGACGCCCGCAGCGATCAGACCCTCGCGCAACTTGGACAGGCTGACGACATACATGATGGCCGTAGCACATGCGACGGAGATTGCGCCATACACCAAATGAACCATGAAACTCAGGCCGCCGACAAGACCGGCCCTTTCAGGTTTTACCGCACACACAGCAGCAGTGCCGGATGGCCCTACGGTCAGAGTCGCACCCAGCCCGATCATCGCCATACCGGGCAGAATACGGAAGTACCCCAGATCACTTGGCATCACGACAATGGTTGCAGCCCCAATCGTGGCGATCAGGTAGCCCCAGAACAACAAACGTTTGGGGCCGAAATCGTTGTAGAGCGTGCCTGAAACGATCGACCCCACCGCCAGCAACCCTGTCAGGGGGGCCAATCCCAAAGCTGATTCAAAAGTAGACCAGCCCAGAACTTTCTGCATGTACTGAGGAAAATAAAGCAACCCTACAAAGGCTGCGGAGACGTTGAACATGTTCAGGCCAAGGGTTATGCGAAACTCGCGGTTCTGCATCATCTGCGGTAACAGCAGCGGCTCGGTCACTCGTTTCTCGACTTTGGGGAACAGAATGAAAAGCGCTGCGCTGACGAAAAACAGCATCAACAACGGTACGGATGTCCATCCCCAATCCGCGCCGACGTCCAGACCGTAGAGCAGCAACAAAACGGCGAATGACAGAACACCCATTCCCGCAAGATCCAGATGTTCGTCCTGCTTGTGCTGGGTTTCACGTTCCATCAGGATCAACGCGGTGGCCATCGAAATGCAGGAGAAAACAACATTGGCCAGGAAGAAGTATCGCCATTCTCCCAAATTTACAGCCAGTCCACTGATCAATGGGCCAAACACATTACCCGTTGTTACTCCTGCCAGAATAAGCCCCATCACCAGGGCCCGATGTTCAGGTTTCGACACTTTTGTTGCCCCGAAGGCCAGGGTGCAGGGCCAGACGCAGCCTGCGCCAATGCCCTGCAGGGCGCGCGCTATGATCAGGAAGTCTAGGCTGGGTGAAACAAAACACATGACCGAGGAAAACAAGAAGATCGACAGGCCAAAGATCATCATCCTGCGATGGCCGTACATGTCGCCAAGTCGCCCTCCGGCGACCATGGTCATGGCAAAAAACAACGCATAGATATTCAGAACCCATTGGGTGCTGGTGATATCTGCGTCAAAGCTGTTTTCGATTGCAGGCACCAGCATCAGGGCACCGGTAAAGTCGATCCCGATGCCAAATCCTGTCACCATCAACGCGATGACTTTGACGATACTGCTGCGATCCATGACAGGGCGCGATCCGTATTGAATACGCCCATGATGCACGAAATCGGTGAAAAAGACAGGAAAACCAATCCGTACGGATCAGGTGTCGTCTCGGCAAATCCGACGGAACGCGCGTTTCAGCATATCAAGCTCTGCACGCAATAAATCCACTTCGGCCCTGAGATCATCTGCCGCCGGTTCGCCAGCGATGATGGTGAAGCTTCCCAGTTTTTCGGTCGTAGCGGCATCAGCAATGACAATTGTATGCACACCTTCTGACAAGGCGGCGATGGGCACCTGAACGCTCAAATCCCACCCGTTTTCCGCAGGAGTCAGTTTAACACTGCCCAGGGTTTCACCTAGATACCTTACGTCCAGCTTTGGCTCGCTATCGGCCTGAATGTAGCCGTGCCAAAATCCGTTTTCGAACCGAATGAAGGTTAACGCGGTTTGTGTCATGTTTGGTCTTCTCACAAATCGGCACGGTGGAAACGACAAAACGTTAGATCCCGCACGACCATTCGGTTCATCTGTGGCGTTTCAAAAATCAGGTCCAGCCAGATTTTTTCGATCCTGCGCTCATTCAGGGGAAGATGTGCGAGGTCAAAGTCAACAGCGCTTGTACCCTCAGAAGGGTCAAGACTTCGCAACACGTGCTCCATATTTGGGCCATGCTGAATGTTGAGGCGTGCGAACACGCCCGATGGCCTTTCGCATTCGATCAGAGTTTCCACGCGTATGAGATGCTCGCGTGTCAGGTTTAGTGCCGTGCTTTCCGGCAATTCGACCGACACCGACAGAAAAGAACCTGCGAAACTGAAAACCTCGACCAGCAGGCTGAAAGGTGCCAG
The DNA here is from genome assembly GCF_056533985.1 of Ruegeria sp. E8. NCBI lineage: Bacteria > Pseudomonadati > Pseudomonadota > Alphaproteobacteria > Rhodobacterales > Roseobacteraceae > Ruegeria > Ruegeria sp. E8. The sequence goes on along the minus strand of NZ_JBQFOY010000005.1, from coordinate 159,321 downwards.
ATCGCTCGCGCCCCGATTCCGGATTTGCCGCACGGCAATCTCCGACAGTGGACAGTCGTGAAACAGACTGACTTGGCCATCCATGACAGTCTTGCGCGGGGCCGAGGCTACGCCGGGTAGTGTCAGAGGTCCACGCCACAGGTCAGGCCGCCAGCTCCAGTCCGTTCCAACAGGTTTGGAAAACTGCATGGATCCGATTTGCGGACGGGCAAGGCGGGTGTCCGCCTGCTGGATCACACGATCCAGATGTCTGCGCAAACTGCGTGCCTGATCACGTTGCAGCCGCAAGTCTGATTGCGCAGCATTCGGAGCCTGCTGCGCGGCCCGACGCCAACGCCCCAGAGTCTTGCGATGAATATAGCGATCCAGAATCCTGCCCATGGCCTCTTCGTCCGATGATGTTCTTCTTTAGTCAAAGTTAAGAACATGAACAAACCCGCAATAACGAAATTGCTATCAAAGGCGAGTGTTTTATTGTTGGGTTCCGAACCTAAATCATTTAGGCGCGCGATGCGGGACTGAACCTGACTATTCTTGCAATGTTTCGGGTCAGTGCTTACCGTCCGGTACCTGCAAAGTGGGTCACCCCAAAACAGCCACACAACAGTTTAGCTAATGATAAGGCCAGGTTATGGAGCCCACTCTATTTTCCTTCATTTGGAAGTACTCAAAAAAACAGCAGCTTGTTTTGTTGGTTCTGACGGTCTTGTCATTCCCGTTTCTATACGCCTCGCTGGAACTGCCCAAACAGATCATCAACGATGCCATCGGTGCACCGGGCGACACGGTGACGATCTGGGGAATCACTGTAACGCAGGTGCAGTATCTGATGATATTGTGCTTTGCCTTCCTGGCCACCGTGATCGCCAGCGGCCTGATGAAGATGCGCATCAATACGATGAAAGGTGTTCTTGCCGAACGTATGCTGCGACGCCTGCGATTTACGCTGATCCATCGGTCGATGCGCTTTCCCAAGTCCTATTTTGCGACCACCAGCCAGGGTGAGCTGGTGTCGATGATCACGTCCGAGGCCGAGCCGATGGGCGGATTGATGGGCGATGCCATCGCACAGCCGGTATTCCAGTTCGGCCAGATGATGACCATTGTCACCTTTTTGTTCATGCAGAGCGTTTGGTTTGGCTTGGCAAGCATCGCGCTGATCCCGCTTCAGGCCTGGTTGATCCCCAAACTTCAGCGGCAAATCAACCTGTTGAACAAAGACCGTATTCAGGAAGTCCGCCGCCTGAGTTCGGAAATCGGTGAAAGTGCGGCGGGCATAAGCGATCTGCGTACCAATGGCGGCTGGCGCTACCGTCTGGCGCAATTCAGCCATCGGCTGGGAACCCTGTTCGAGATCCGTTTCAAGATCTACAACAAGAAGTTCTTTATGAAGTTCCTCAACAATCTGATCACTCAGATGACACCCTTTCTGTTTTATTCGGTAGGCGGGTATCTGGCGATCACGGGTGAGGTGACTGTGGGTGCTCTGGTCGCTGCTTTGGGCGCATACAAGGATCTGAGCGGCCCGTGGAAGGATTTGTTGACCTATTACAACCAGGTGCAGGACATGTCCCTGCGGTGGGAGATTGTCACCGAAAGGTTCGCCCCGGACAGCATGATACCGGAAGAACTTTTCGTTGGTGAACCTGAATCCATTCCGCGTTTGAACGGTAACATTGAGCTGCGCAATGTGACGGTTCGCGACGGTGAGGGCAAAACCATTCTGGAAGATATCGATCTGACCATTCCCCGTGGCGCGCGCGTTGCAATTCAATCAACTCACGCGTCGGAGCGCAGCGCATTGGGTCAGCTTTTGACCCGCGAAGTGCTGCCGGTTCAAGGTGACGTGATCATGGCCGGACATAATCTGCATGACCTGCACCAATCCGTTATTGCGGCCAGAATTGGCTATGCCTACTCGCGCCCTTACCTGTTTGACGGGACGCTGGGCGACAACCTCATGATGCCTTTGCGTACCCACCCGATGCATCCGGCAGACACAGCCAAAGTGCCTACCCGAAGACAAATCGAAGCCGTGCGTTCCGGAAATTCTCCGGATTCTCTGGAAGATGAATGGATTGATCCGGGTCTTGCCGGTCTGGATGATATCGAAGACATACGTGACTGGTGGTTCCAACTTGTCGAGGCGATGGGCATCGACGAGTTTATGTTCCGTCGCACTTTGCGGACGCAGTTCAACCCCGAGATTCACCCGGTCTTGGCTCAGGAGGTTGTAAATCTACGAGAGGTCATAGCGGAGCGTTTGAAAGAAAAGGGTCTAGATCGCTATGTCTACCGGTTCGATCCTGACCGCTTTAACCCGGCAGTCCCGTTAGGTGGCAACCTGTTGTTTGCTGCACCGTCGCGGGACATCTCTCCTGACATATTAGCGGGTGACAAACGGTTCGTGCGGTTGCTCAGCGCTCACGATCTGGTGGATGATGTGATCGGTATCTCCAACGCCGTTATCGATACGCTCAGTAAAACCTTCGGGCGGGACGGTGCAGATCACCCCCTTTTCCTGAGGCTTGGGATGTCGAAGGACATGTATCACCAGCTTCTGGACATTGAAGAGCGTCGCAAGGCCAAAGGCGAGGCAGCGCTTAGCGATCAGGAACGTGCCATGCTGCTGACGGTGCCGTTCCTACTGACTGCAGAACAGATCGGCCCTGACTTCCCGGAAGAACACAAGGACAAAATCCTGTCCATCCGCAAAACCCAAGCCGAGCGGCTGCGTGGTGCGATGGGCGGTATGTTCATGTCGGTGGCTCCGGATGTCTATGTACCGCGCCTGACCGTGATCGAAAATGCGATCTATGGCCGGGTGTCGTTGATGGCGGGTGCACATGCGGACGACATCGAAAACGTTGTCGCCGAAGCCATGAACGAGGCCGGTTTGCGCCGCCGGGCCGCCGCCATTATTTATGATCTGCCATCGGGTCTGGGCGGGAACAATCTGCCCACCGTCTTTCAGGAGCGTGCCGCGTTCTCTCGGGCCGGGATCAAACGCCCTGACGTCCTGATTCTGGACAAGGCTTTGGCCAGCCATGATTCCGAAAGCCGGTTGCGAACCCGTTTGAAACTGCGTGAACTGCTGCCAGACTCCATCATGATCTTCATGGAGGATCACTTTGCCCACCCAGAAGCCTACGACCTGTTCGTGGAAATCAAGGACGGTCGCATCGATGGCGTCTCGCGCAGCAAACCCGAACAAGAGGACAGCGCGCCGGATGACCTGAGCCGCAAGCTTGAGATTTTGTCTACAACCGAGCTGTTCTCGGGGCTGGATGGCCGAAACCAGCGACTGCTTGCCTTTTCGGCGCAATGGTACGAAGTGGCGGCGGGGCAGGTCATTTTTTCGCGGGGGCAGGCACCGGACGCGGCCTATCTGTGCATCTCGGGCCAAGCCAGATTGGACTGGTCCAACGAAGATGGAACAAAGCGCCCCATTTCAATCATTGAGCCCGGGCGGCTCATCGGAGACTTGTCCATCATCACCGGAGAAACAAGGCAATTGGATCTGGTTGCAACCGAAAACTGCAGTTTTCTGCGCATCGGCGCGGAAGAGCTGCGCGCGGTTGTCGAAAGCGATGCGACTGTTGCAACACAATTGCTGCGGACGGTTGCTGGGTATCTGACGACGCTTGCCGGCAGAATCAACGTGGCACAGAACCCTGAGGAAATGTTGCCATCTATAGCGGATGAGTTGAATCCGGAAGGTCAGGACAGAAATGCCTAAAGCCTATTCCGCCCATTTGCTTCTGGTCGAAAGCGCGCGTGCCAGACCCGAAATCTGGCGTTTGTTGCTTGGGCTGCTTTTGATCGCCGTGTTGGTCAGCATTCTGAATATGGTGTTTTTTGCCGTGATTGCAGGTTTGGGCCCCGAAAGCTGGGCTCAGAACCTAATGACGGGCAGCACACCTCTGGCGCTACTGCTGCTGTTGGCCAGTTTCGCATTCATCACTCTTGGTGTCGCGGTCTCGGCGCGGCAGGTTCAGCACCGGTCTTTGCGATCCATCATAGGTGAACGCAGATTGGCCGTGGCTCAATTCCTGAAGGTGTTGAAAGCATTGCTGATTTTGGGCGCAGTTGGAGCCTTGTTGCCACCATATGGCTTGGGTGGGTCACTGACACAGAACCTGCCATTGTCGATGTGGCTGCTTCTGTTGCCGGTTTCGGCTTTGGCGGTTCTGGTGCAGACCAGCGCCGAAGAAGTGTTGTTTCGCGGATACATTCAGCAAACCCTTGCGGCCCGGTTCCAATCTCCTGTCATTTGGATGGGTGTGCCGTCCATCCTGTTTGCCGCCGGTCATTACACGCCCGAAATGGCGGGGGAAAATGCACTTCTGATCGCGCTTTGGGCCTGCGTATTCGGCCTGCTGACATCAGATCTGACGGCGAGGGCGGGGACTTTGGGCCCTGCTATCGCCTTGCATTTCTTCAATAACTTAATCGCTTTGCTGTTCTTGTCGCTACCTGACAACCTGGATGGACTGGCCCTTTTTACCCTGCCGTTCGATACGTCCGATACCGAACAGCTTCGTCCCTGGCTGATCGTCGATTTGGCGGTAATGTTTGTTTGCTGGCTGGCTGCGCGGCTTGCGCTCAGGCGTTGATTGCATTTCCTTCCGTGGCGTCTTATTTGACGTCAACACCGCTCAAGCAAGGTTCCGACATGAACTGGATCACAAACTACGTCCGCCCCCGGATCAACTCGATCTTCTCGCGCCGCGAAGTGCCTGAAAACCTCTGGCACAAATGTGACGAGTGCGGAACGATGCTGTTCCACCGCGAGTTGGCAGAGAACCAGAATGTCTGCACCCAATGCGACCACCATATGGCGATAACTCCGCGCGAGAGGTTCAAACACCTGTTCGACGGCGGTATTTTCACCGAGGTCGAAGTCCCGTCCCCCAAAGACGATCCGCTGCATTTCCGCGATCAGAAGAAATACCCTGACCGCATGAAAGCCGCGCAGAAAAAAACCGGCGAAAAAGAAGCGATGCTAGTTGTACAGGGCGAAATCGGTCGCACCCCGATTGTTGCTGCTGCGCAGGACTTTTCCTTTATGGGCGGTTCGATGGGGATGTATGTGGGCAACGCGATCATCGCGGCTGCGCAAGAGGCGGTAAAGCTCAAGCGCCCGCTGATCCTGTTTTCCGCTGCCGGTGGCGCCCGGATGCAGGAAGGCATCCTTAGCCTGATGCAGATGCCGCGTACGACCGTAGCCGTCGAGATGCTGAAAGAAGCGAACCTGCCCTACATCGTCGTGTTGACGCACCCGACCACCGGCGGCGTAACGGCGTCATACGCGATGCTGGGCGACGTCCACATCTCGGAACCCAACGCGCTGATCTGCTTTGCCGGTCCCCGTGTGATCGAACAGACGATTCGAGAAAAGCTGCCCGAAGGGTTCCAACGTGCCGAATATCTGCTGGATCACGGTATGCTGGACCGGGTCACGAAGCGTACGAAAATGCGGGATGAACTGATTACAATCACGCGGATGCTGATGAACCAGCCCCCGGCGATCATGGGCGATCTGCCCGCGCCAGAACCAGTAGACGCAGAAGAAGCCGCTGTTGAAGAGACAAGTCAGCAATGACCGCCCCGACATCTGACGCCATCCTCGACCGAATGATGGCGCTGCATCCCAAGATCATCGATCTGACCTTGGACCGCGTCTGGCGTTTGCTGGCCGCACTGGATAATCCTCAGCTTAAAATGCCGCCGGTCATTCATATTGCCGGAACCAATGGCAAAGGCTCGACCCAAGCCATGATCCGAGCGGGGCTCGAGGGGGCAGGGCACGCGGTGCACGCGTATACGTCGCCTCATTTGGCGCGGTTTCATGAACGGATCCGTCTTGCCGGAGAGCTGATTTCGGAACCTGATCTGTCTGCGGTTCTGGATGAATGCTACGCCGCCAATGGTGGTGAAAACATCACCTATTTCGAAATCACCACATGCGCCGCCCTGCTTGCTTTCGCGCGAGCCAAGGCAGATTACACACTGCTCGAAGTCGGCCTCGGTGGGCGTCTGGACGCTACAAACGTCATCGAACGCCCGGTAGTGACAGTGATTACGCCGGTTTCCATCGATCACGAACAATTTCTGGGGGATACCTTGGGCAAGATCGCGGCTGAAAAGGCCGGTATCATCAAGCCCGGCGTCCCTTGCGTTGTTGGCCCGCAGCAGGACGAAGCGCTAGAGGTCATTGAGTACACAGCCGCCCGATTGGGCGCGCCATTGCTGGTCCACGGACAGCACTGGCATGTGCATGAAGAAAACGGGCGCCTGATCTATCTGGACGAAACCGGCCTGCGTGATCTGCCCTTGCCCAACTTGCTTGGTGCACATCAGTATCAGAACGCAGGGGCGGCCTTGGCCGTTCTGCGCCATCTGGACATGGGCGACACTGCTTATGAAGCCGCCGTGACCGGGGCCGAATGGCCTGCGCGTATGCAGCGTCTGAAATCCGGCCCGCTTATCGATCAGGCCCCTGAGGTTGAGCTGTGGTTGGACGGTGGCCATAATGCCGCCGCAGGTATTGCTCTGGCGGATGTGCTGGCAAAGCTGCCGCAAAAAAACACCCACATGATCTGTGGAATGCTCAATACCAAAGATGTCACCGGGTACCTCGCCCCATTGGCCGAGAAGGCCGCAAGCCTTACTGCGGTCTCGATCCCGGGGGAATCTGCGACGCTCAGCGCGGAAGAGACCGCCGCCGCAGCCGCCAAGGTAAACCTTTCTGCATCCACCGCTGACAGTGTCGCGGATGCGTTAAATGTGATCACGGAAAAAGACCCGCAAGCGCGCGTCCTGATCTGCGGCTCGCTCTATCTGGCCGGGAATATTCTGAGGGAAAACGCCTAGGTGCGCCCCGTGCCTCGGCCTCGCTGAAAACATCCCAGGGCAGCAAGCAGCACAGCGGGCGCAATGCCCCCTATTTCCCCCAGTCCTGATCCTGCATTTCCCGCAGGCGCGACGCGGTGCGTTCAAACTCGAACGTCCCCTCGCCTTCGACATACAGCATCTCGGGCTCGGCCGCCGCTGAACAGATCAACCGCACTTTAGCCTCATAAAGCGCGTCGATCAGGGTCACAAACCGCTTGGCTTCATTGAAGTTGTTGCGCGAGAGGCGTGGAATGTCCTCAAGCACCAGTACCTTCACTTCTTCTGCAATCGCCAAGTAATCCCCGGGACCCAGCATACGACCGCACAGGTCATAGAACGAGGCCCGCGCCACCCCGTTGCGAAAGGCGGGCAATTCAACTGCGCGCCCTTTGACCTGCAACACCAGCGGATCGGCAGGGCCACCTGCGAGATCAACCCAAACCTCCCGAATCTTTTGCCGGGCTTCCGGGCCAATCGGAGTGAAATAAACCGGTGCGCCCTCCAGCCGGTTCTGCCGGTAATCGGTTGGCGACACCAGTTCCCATACCTGCAATTGTTCCTTGATATGCGCAATAAACGGTAGGAACAATTGCCTGTTCAGCCCGTCCTTATACAGATCATCGGGATGTCTGTTTGACGTGGTCACGATGACCACGCCACCCTCGTGCAGCAGGTCGAACAGACGCCCGACGATCATCGCATCAGTGATATCGGTGATCTGCATCTCATCAAAGGCCAGCAGGCGAACTGAATCGACCACGTGTTTCGCAACTGGCGCCAGAGCATCCTCGACATTCTCTTGTCGCGCTTTGTGCATACCTGCATGGATTTCCTGCATGAAGGCATGAAAATGAACCCGCCTGGCGGGAATATCGCCCAGCGTATCGACGAACAAATCCATCAGCATTGATTTTCCACGCCCGACACCACCCCATAGATACAACCCTTTAGGCGGTGGAGGTGCCTTGCGGAAGAACCCGCGTTTAACCGGTTCCGCCAGCGCTGCACGGATACGTTCGAAATGGGGCAGAACGGCCTCTTGCGCATCGTCGCGGGTCAGGGTGCCATCCGCGACGCGGGCCTCGTAGTGCGAAATAAGATCCGTCATACATTTGAGCCTTACCCGTCGTCTCGCCCGTTGAAAAGAAGCCATTTTTGGCGACACATCAAATTTGCTTATCCGTGACCGCAAATCTGCTGAATTGACGCCACTCGCAAAAGCGATACGTTCCGTCCGACGAAATACTCGAGGTTTCAATGCCCCAATCCGCCCGCCTGTTGAATCCGATCCTGATCGTCGGATGCATCATCATCACGGTCAGCTTCGCCGTGCGCGCCTCATTTGGTGTGTTTCAGATCCCGATTGCGGATGAGTTCGGCTGGCTGCGCACCGATTTCTCGTTGGCAATTGCCATTCAAAATCTGGCCTGGGGCATCGGGCAACCGATCTTTGCTGCTATTGCCGAGAAGGTGGGTGACCGCCGGGCCATCATACTCGGCGCTCTGACCTACGCCGCAGGTATGGTGTTGTCGGCTTGGTCCGTCACACCTTTCGAGCATCAGATGTATGCGTGGCTGGTGGGTTTCGGCATTGCAGGAACCGGGTTCGGCGTTGTTCTGGCAGTGGTTGGACGCGCGTCGTCCGACAAAAACCGGTCCATGTCGCTTGCCATCGTTACGGCTGCGGGCAGTTTCGGGCAAGTTCTGGGCGCGCCCACGGCCGAGTGGTTGCTGTCGTTCCTGCCTTGGCAGCAAGTCTTCATCGTGTTCGCCGCCGCGATTCTTGCGCTTGTGTTGACTTTGCCTTTCATGCGTGCGCCGCAGCCCATTTCGAAGGCGGAACTGGAAGAAAGCATGAGCGAGATTGTGGGAAAGGCGCTCCGCGATCCGTCCTACGCTTTGATTTTTCTGGGCTTCTTCAGCTGCGGATATCAACTGGGCTTTGTAACGGCGCATTTCCCGGCGTTCGTGACCGAGATGTGCGGGCCGATCCAGCCCGGAGGTGTTCTGCACTCCATCGGGATCACCTCGACCTCAGCGCTTGGTGCCGTATCTATTTCCCTGATCGGTCTGGCCAACATAGGCGGCACGCTTCTGGCGGGCTGGGCGGGCAACCATTTTCCCAAAAAGTATCTGCTGGCCGCAGTTTATACGGGCAGGACGCTTGCGGCCGCTTTGTTCATCATTTTCCCGATCACACCTCTTTCGGTCATCGTGTTTTCGCTGGTGATGGGATCGCTTTGGTTGGCCACTGTTCCATTGACCTCGGGCCTTGTCGCGCACCTATACGGGCTGCGCTATATGGGAACGCTCTATGGCATCATCTTCCTCAGTCATCAGGCCGGCAGTTTTCTGGGCGTTTGGCTTGGGGGGCGCATGTATGACCAATTCGGCGACTACAACATGGTCTGGTGGATTGGGGTCGCAATAGGAGCCTTCAGTGCCATCGTTCATTTGCCGATCCGTGAGAACCGCGCAGCGGTTCCCGTCTGAGGCGTGTCACTGCGCCCCAGGCGAGGTGTCAATGTAGAAAAAAGTTACCGCAATTCGGCTTCGGTGTTTCCGCCATCCACGGTTACGACATGCCCTGTGGTGCGTTCCATCAACGCCAACGCAACAAAGGCATTTGCAACATGTTTTGCTTCGACTTCGCGACCCAACAAGTTACCTGACATATAGGTTTCCTCAGTAACGCCACGCGCAGCGGCCCGTTCCTGAATGAACCCATCAGTCAAAAGGCCGGAACGGATGCGGTCTGCGTTCACGCCATTCACGCGGATACCCTGTTCGGCCAGTTCCAGTGTCAATTGACGTAGCAGGAACAGGGTTGCGGCTTTTGGCGTGCCATATGCACCCATGTTACGACCGGGGTTTATCGCCTGTTTGGAAATATTGAACAGGATCTGGCCACCACGGCCCTGCGCCTGAATCACCTGCGCGGCACGGGTTGCAAACGCCTTATGCGCAAAGAAGTTCAACTCGAATGCCGAGCGGAACTCTTCATCCTCAAGATCCAGCAACGCACCAGAGGTCGCTGACCCGGCGTTGGATACCAGAATATCGAGGCCGCCGAACCGGTGTATCGCGGCAGCAACCGCCGCGTCTGCGGCGCCACTCTCGGTCACGTCGCAGGCAAATGTCGAATGCCATGTTCCAAGTTTGGATTTGGCTTCGGCCAATGCGGCCTCATCCCGGTCAACCAGCACGATGTTTGCTCCGGCATCTGCAAAGGCCTTGGCGGTCGCCAAACCAATCGCACCAGCACCGCCAGTGACCATCACGATCTTACCCTGAAGCGGTGGTGGCGAGCTTTTGCCCAGCTTGGCCTGTTCAAGCGACCAATATTCGCAATCGAAGCGGTCTTTTTCGCTGGTCGGGAAAAAGCCTCCGGCATCTTCGCCAACCGATCGAACCCGCAGGTTTTGCTCTGCCAGGTCCGCGGCTATCGAGGCAGCCTTTGCGTTTGGGCCTATCCCAACGATCCCAACGCCTTCGACCCAAGCGTGTTTGGGGTCTTGGGACAGCAGTTTCTTGGGCGCATCAGCCTGCGGGGCCTGCCGTTCAAAGTACGCGCGGTAGTCCTGGGCAAATTGTTCAACTTTGGCTTTGAGTTGAGACCGTCCCCCGGACAGGTCCGATGACCGCAAAACAAGTGGGCATCCCTTTGTCCTTAGAACGTGGTCAGGCGATGCCATACCCCGCTGGGACAAGGCATCAATGTCTGACCGACCAAAAAACCGCATGACATCCGGCCCGTTGCGAAGGTCAAAAACAGGCATCGGGTCGTCCTGCTGGGCCGCAACCTCGGCAATGACCCCGCGCAGGATAGGTAAGGCGTCAAGGTTTTCTGCTTGATCGCGGCGCCCGATCGTCGTCAGGTCAGTCATGCCGAAATAAGCGGCAACTTCGTTGGTATGCGCAACGATCCGGTCATAGCTTTCCTGCGCCGTAGCGCCGAAGGTAAAATGCCCGTGCTGAAGCAGCAGAAGCCCTTCGACATCCGGGTTTTCGTCAAACACTTCTGCCGCTTTTTTGGCCAATCCGAAACCCGGCATGATATAGGGCACAATACCCAGCCGGTTGCCAAAAATCTCGCGGCAGACATCCTCGGCATTGGGCAGGTTGGCCAGTACCAGAAACGGGGTCGCATGGGTGTGGTCAACATATTTATGCGGCAAAAACGCGTGCAGAAGCGTTTCCACTGAAGGATTCGGAGAACCCGAGTCCAGCAAATTGGCACGCTGAACATTGACCATCTGAAAATCCGTCAGGTGATCCAGCGTCCGCAGTTTCATCAATGGATCAAGCCACACGCCCGGCAGGCCCGGTGCCTCGATGCTGTCCAGATCCCATCCCGATCCTTTGACATGCAGAACGCGTTGTGAATCGCCGAACAGATCAGGGCGTTCCAGCTTGACCGAGGTGTTGCCCCCTCCATGCATCAAAAGATCCGGGTTTTGACCGATCAGGCGCGAAGTATAGACACGCTCGCCCAACTCCTGATCCGCCGGGTCAGCCCCGGCCTGATCGCGCCAATTCCGTGCCTCATCGGCCTTGTACCAGTTTTCAATCATCGTTCATTCTCAGCAGTTAAGCGCGTGCATGGCCCGAAAGTCCGGTCGCACAATCGTGGATGGTGCTAAACAAAGTATTAACCAACCCGATCCGGGAACAAGCCGGCAAGGCCTTCGGCAGACGCCTCGCAGACACCGCGTTCGGTAATAAGCCCCGTCACCAGCCGGTTCGGAGTAACATCAAAGGCGGGATTGCCACCTTCCGTTCCATTGGGTGTCACGCGAACATCCAAGATATTTCCCTGCCCATCAACACCCATGACATGCGTCACTTCCTGTGCATCACGTTCCTCGATCGGGATTTCCGCCACCCCGTCGCGCACCGTCCAGTCAATCGTGGGCGAGGGTAGGGCGACATAAAATGGGACGTCATTGTCCCGCGCGGCCAAAGCCTTCAGATAAGTGCCGATTTTGTTGCAAACATCGCCTTGTGCCGTCGTGCGGTCCGTGCCAGTGATGACCATATCCACCAACCCGTGCTGCATCAGATGGCCACCGGCATTATCCACGATATATCGATGGGGAATTCCGTGCTCGCCTAGTTCCCAGGATGTCAGCGCGCCCTGATTACGCGGTCTGGTTTCATCCACCCATACATGCAGCGGAATGCCTGCATCGTGGGCATGGTACATCGGGCTCGTGGCCGTGCCCCAATCCACCGTCGCCAACCAGCCCGCGTTGCAATGGGTCAATAAACGCACCGGCTCACCAGCCGGTTTGCGGGCCGCAATGTCTTTGATCAGTTCCAGCCCGTGGCGCCCAATGGATGCGTTGATCTCGACATCTTCATCTGCAATTTCTTGCGCAAGTGCCCAGGCGCGTTCGGCGCGATCGCCTGGGGACAGTGGCATCAGTGCTTCACGGCATCTGTCCAATGCCCAACGCAGGTTGATTGCTGTGGGCCGGGTTGCGTGCAGAACATCGTAGGCAGCGTCAAACGAAGCTTCGGAACTGTCACGCGACATCTGCTCGGCCATTCCAAACGCTGCGGTTGCGCCAATCAGGGGGGCGCCCCTGACCCACATATCGCGTATCGCGACAGCGAACTCATCCAACGTTTTCAGGGTCACAACCCGAAAATCATGTGGCAGCCATCGTTGATCGATGATCCGAACCTCGCCTGCGGGTTGGTCCCACCAGATCGACCGGTAGTGTGTGCCCTGTACTTTCATAACGCAGTCTCCGTGTTCGAAAGGCCTGATCAGAATTCCAATACAGGGTGCGTTCTTACGACAGAGTTGTAAACGGCGTTTCTGATTTCTCGTCAGTATTTTGGACTGAATGTCGGTCCGGTTAGCCCCGCCGGGCTGCACGAATTTCCCGCTCCAAAGCGTCCAGAAACCGCGAGCGGTCCGCTTTACTGAAAGGACGACCGCCGCCGCCGGCACCCAGCGGGTTGGCCGCGCGCAGATCAGCCATCAAATCGCGCATCGCCAGTTGCTGGCCGATATTGGCCGCCGTGAAGGCTTCACCGTTCGGGCGCAAAACACGTGCACCCGCTTCAACGCATTTTGCGGCCAAAGGGATGTCTGATGTAATCACGACATCCCCTGCACCACAGCGTTCGGCAATCCACTTGTCCGCCTCATCAGCGCCTTCGGCGACTATGACAACCTGCACCAAAGGGTTGGCGGAAGGTCGAAGGCCGCCATTGGACACAAGCGCCATGGGCACCTTGTGTCGTGTCGCGACCCGTTCGGCCTCGGCCTTTACAGGACAGGCATCACCGTCGACGTAAAGCGTGGTCACGCTTTCTTTGCCTCTTTCTTGGCCGGTTCAGCGGGTTTCTTGCGCACCTTGAACTCTTGAGGGATCGGCATCCGGTTAAACGCGTCCAGCCCGGCGATCTTGTAGGCTTCGGCCAGAGTTGGATAGTTGAACGTGTTCTGTACGAAGTAATCCACCGTACCTTTCAGATTCAGAACCGCCTGCGCGATGTGGATCAGCTCGGTCGCACCCTCACCGACGATCTGTACGCCAAGGACGCGGCGGGTTTTCAGCGAGAACAGCATCTTCAACATGCCGTGTTCCAGCCCCATGATATGACCGCGTGAGGTTTCTCGGAACCGGGCGACACCGACCTCATAGGGGATGCCGCGTTCCTGCAGTTCTTCCTCGGACATTCCGCAGGTCGAAATCTCGGGCACGGAATAGATGCCATACGGATACCATGGGCTTTCGGGCAGGGTAGGTGTTTCCAACGCGTGACATGCGGCAACACGGCCCTGTTGCAACGAGGTCGAAGCCAGCGACGGGTGCCCGATGACGTCACCGGTTGCATAAATATGCGGCACAGACGTCTGATATGTCTTGCGATCGACACTTATCCGATTGCGGTGATCGGTCTCCAGCCCCACGGCGTCCAGATTAAGCTTCGATGTCGCGCCCATACGACCGGCTGCAAACAGCAGCATTTCCGACCGCACGTGACGCCCGTTTTCAAGGGTCACCTCTACATGTTCGCCAGCATCTTCGATCTTCTCAACGGCCGAGCCCAAACGCAGGTCAACACCGTTTTCCCGGATTTGGTGGGTGAAGTCGTGGATCAAACGGCTGTCAATAAAATCCAGGAACGTATCGCGGGGTTCAATCAGCGTCACGCGTACGTCCAATGCCGAAAACATCGTGGCGTATTCGACACCGATCACGCCCGCACCGATAACGACCAGCGAACGCGGTATCTCCGCCATTTCCAGAAACTCGTCACCATCCACCACGGTCTTGCCGTTGAACGGAACATAGTCTGGGCGATAGGTCTTGGTGCCCGTCGCAATCAGGAATTTGGCAGCCGTTACGCGCGTGGTCTCTCCGGCGTCGGTCGCTACCTCAACTTCATGCGGCCCAACGAATTTAGCCAAGCCGTCAAGGGTATCGACGTGGTTTCGGTTGAACTGATGCTCCAACACGTCGACCTCGTGGTCGAGGGTCATATGCAGGCGGGCTTTCAGATCTTCGGCGCGGATCTGATCCTTGACCCGGTATGAACGGCCATAAAAGCTGCGCTCGCGCCAGCCTGACAGGTTCAACACTGTTTCACGCAGAGTCTTGGACGGGATAGTGCCCGTGTGAACAGACACGCCGCCGAAACGATCTTTGCGGTCGATCACCAGAACACGCCGTTTCAGCTTGCCCGCCTGAATGGCTGCTGAACGTCCCGAGGGACCGGACCCGATGATGATCAGGTCGTAATCGTACTTGCTCATCCCTCAGTCTCCATATAGCGCCTCGGCATGGAAGACGATGTGATCCTCCATGAAGGTGGACACGAAGAAATACGAATGGTCATATCCCGGCTGGAACCGATATGTTGCCTGCTGACGACGTTCGGCGATGGCCTGGGCCAGCGCTTCGGGGCGCAACAGATCCATGAACTGATCGTCAGAGCCGGTGTCGATCAGGATCGGACCGTCGAAACCAGTTTCCTTCATCAGCAGTGAGGCGTCGTGTTTGACCCACAAAGCTTCATCCTCGCCCAGGTAAGCGCTGAGCTGTTTGCGGCCCCAATCCGATCCGGTCGGGTTCGAGATCGGCGCGAAGGCAGAAACGGATCGGAATCGTCCGGGCAGGTTCATCGCCAGTGTAAGCGCGCCGTGCCCGCCCATGGAATGGCCGGTGATGGCCTGACGTTCGCTGTCGATGGCAAAGTTCTCGAACAGCAGGGCGGGCAGTTCTTCGGCAATGTAGTCCCACATCTGGAAATGCGGTGCCCAGGGTTCCTGCGTCGCGTTCACATAGAACCCCGCGCCCTGTCCCAGGTCGTAGTCCTCGTGATCCGCCACGCCTTCGCCGCGCGGAGATGTATCCGGGAATACAATCGCGATCCCTTGTTCTGCCGCCCATGCCTGTGCACCGGCTTTGGTCATCGCATTCTCATGGGTGCAGGTCAGGCCTGAAAGGTACCAAAGGACCGGAACCGGTCCATCCTTGGCTTCGGCCGGAAGAAACAGGCCAAAAGTCATGTCACATTGGCACACCGAAGAGGCATGGCGGTACACGCCCTGCACTCCGCCAAAACAGGCATTTTCTGAAAGGGTTTCCATCACGCACCGTCCTTAATTTTGAGTCGCAACATGGCTAACGATCCACGGACCCGGCGTAAAGTCCGTGCGCCTTCGGCGAGAGTATTTTTTGAAAAGGTGAAGATCAGAGTACGCCCACCCAGGCGATGACCATTGGCAAGGTCAGAATGCTGACGACGGTGGACAGAAGAATGGCCGCCGACGCGCGTTGTGGGGCGATTCCGTAGTGGGCGGCCAGCATGTAAACATTGCCAGCAACGGGCAGGGCGGCGGCTGCAATCGCTACAGTGGCGGGAAAGGTGTCAATCGGAACCAGCAAGATCAGCGCGATTGCGACACAGGCCGGGTGGACCACCAGCTTGCAAAAACTGAGCCACGCGGCGACTTGAAGACGTTCTGCGGATTTCCCGGCCAATGACGCGCCAATGGCAAACAGGGCGCCAGGTGTGGCCGCGCCGCCGAGAATGGTCAGAAAATCAAAGAAGGGTTCTGGTACTGGTATCTGCAAAGACGACCAGATAAGCCCGGCTGAGATGGAGATAATCATCGGATTCTTGATCAAACCCAGGCCAATCAACCGAAAAGTGGCACGGGTCAGTTTGCCGTCGCGACCGCCATTGATCAGGATCACGATCAAGGAGGAAAAAACCACCAGATCGACAGTCAAAACCAACATGACCGGTCCGATCGCAGCCTCGGTGAACAAAAGCGCCAGCATGGGAAGCCCCAGGAACCCGACATTGCCGATGGCCGCGCATTGTGCCTCGACGGCTGCGGTTGGAATATCCAGCCCGCGCAACCAGGCGACGCAGGTCGCCAGCGCGTAAACCGTCGCGGTTCCCAGCAGGTACCCAAGGATCAGCCGGGCGTTGAAAATCTCGGCAAAGGGCAGTGTGGCCGCAAAGCGAAACAGCATCGCCGACAGCGCGAAGTAAAAGACGAACTTGGTGAGATATGCCGTGGCTTCGGCGGAAAAAAACCGCGTGCGCCCCGCCCAAAAGCCCAGGCCGATGATCGCGAAAAAGGGAAGCGTGCGCAGAAAGATTTCGACCATGGGCCAAGTCCTAGCACGGTTTGAACCCGCCGCAAGTGCTCAGCACCAAAGCAAACGGGCTGAAAAGTCCGAGAATCGTTGTATCTAAACCGAACGGTTTATAAGCTGGCGCAGTTATCGATCTAGGAGACGACATGACCCAGACCGCCACTATCCTTCGCACCGGCCGAAAATTCGACCAGGTTTTGCGCGGGGCCCGAGAGGTTTTCATGGCGGATGGGTTCGAGGGTGCAAGTGTTGATGACATTGCCCGCGCAGCTGGCGTATCAAAGGCAACCCTGTACAGCTATTTCCCGGACAAACGACTTTTGTTCATGGAAGTTGCGCAGACGGAATGCTGCTTAATGGCTGAGCGGGTTATCTCGATGATCGACGAGAGTAAGCCTGCGCGTGAAGTGCTTCATATCACAGCTACGCAGTTGACCACTTTCCTTGTCTCAGACTTCGCGCAGCAGGTCTTTCGGATTTGTGTCGCAGAACGGGATAGGTTCCCTGAACTTGGCCGGGCATTTTATGAAGCCGGGCCGCAAAACGGCCAGCGGCACATGGCCGAATACCTGGAAAAAGCGGTGGCCAAGGGCGAACTGGTCATAGAAGATGTACAGATCGCGGCAGAACAGTTCTCTGAGCTGTGCAAGGTTCGGATCTGGACACGTGCAGCGTTTGGTATTCAGAATTCGTTCACTCAGGACGAAATCGAACAAGTGGCTGCTCAGGCTGTTGACATGTTCCTTGCACGGTATGGGGTGTGACCCGCAACAATGAAGGCCCGCGCCCAGAACAGGAACGCGGACCATCACTCACCCACCAAATCACTCGATAACAATCTTGAGCGTTGTGACCCGTTTACTCGATGAAGGTCCTAGCAAGGCGCTCGCTTATGGGCTGTGCCAGATAGGCAATCACTGCACGCTTGCCGGTGCTGACAAACAGATCTGCTGGCATCCCGGGGACAAGTACCAAAGACGTCACCTCATCGGATTGCTGATCGTCCAGTTTGACCCGCGCCTTGTAATAGGGCTCGCCGGTGCGTTCGTCCTCCAACGCATCCGCGGAGATATCGAAGATTGCCCCTTTGGCTTCGGGCACATCGGCCTGGGCGAAAGCGGACAGACGGATACGTGTGGTCTGACCGATTTTCAGCTTGTCGATGTCACCGGGTTTGACCCGGGCTTCGACAATCAACCCTTGATCGGCAGGCACGATTTCCATGATGTGTTCCCCGGGCCTGATCACCCCGCCTGTGGTCGACGCGGCCAGATTGACAACCCGGCCGCTGGCCGGAGCCAGAATCTCGATCCGTTTGCGACGTTCCGCAGCCCCTGCATATTGCGGTCGGATCAGATCAAGCTGCGCGTCAACAACGGCCAACTCTCCGGCAAGCACTTCGTCCCGCAGTTTTTGCTGGCTGATCAGGGTCAGTTTCAGCTCGCTGATCTGATTTTCCGCCTGCGCAATCTGCGTTCGAAGTGAGGCATCAAGGCCTGAAAGCCGCTCGACCTCGATCTGCCGGGAACTCACGCGAGTAACGGCGACAAGACCCTTTTCCAGCAAGCTTTGCAGGTTGTTCAGTTCTTCTTCTGTGATGTCCTTTTGGTTTTGCGTGCTGATCCGCTGCTCATTCAATCCTTCGATCTGATCTTGCAGGGCAGCAATACGTTGCGCGTTGATTTCAACTTCAGTCGCGCGGGCACGATATTCGGCATCGAATAACTGTTTTTGGGTCAGATAGGCAGAATACCAGTGCGACCGGTTCATTCCTTCCCGGAAGCTTTGGAACGCGGTGGCTTCGACAAATTGTCTCTGTCCCTGTCTTTGCGCAAGCAGACGCGCGCGGCGCACCGAAAGCTCTCCGATCTGGCTGCCGAGCACGTTTAGGTCGACGTCAATATCGGTGCTGTCCAGACGGATCAATGATTGCCCTTGTTCGACGAATTCACCGTCTGCAACCAGAATGGACCGGACAATGCCACCGTCGAGATGCTCAACCGTCTTCCGGTCGCCTTCGACCACGAAAGAGGCAGGGGCTACAACGGCCCCGTCCAGTTTCGAGGCGAAAGCCCAGTAAACACTGCCGCCAACAAAGGCCAATAGTGTGAACAGGCCGAACAGAACGTACATCCTTATGCCGGGCGAGGCTTCGGTTACATCAATCACCTGTACGTCACTGACGGCCAGCGCATTGGTATTCGGGTTATAGGGAACGATCCGGGTCATTGGGCGGCTCCTGTGATGCGATTGTCTTCTGAAAGGCGCAGGGCGGGTTTCCCGGCTGCGGTGGCGCGCGACGATACGTTCAGCACGTTGCGGTTGTTGACCTTCAGCACGTCTTCCTTGTCGCCAAACTGGGCCTGCGATCCGTTGCGTAGGACCATGACTTTGTTGGCAGCCTGCAGCGTGGCAGGGCGGTGGGTCATGACAACTGTTATCGATCCACGCGCCTTTGCTGTAAGAATTGCATCGCGCAGGGCTTTCTCACCCTCGGCATCCAGATCCGAGTTTGGTTCATCCAGCACCAGCACGAACGGATCGCTGTAAAGCGCGCGGGCCAGGGCAAGACGTTGACGTTGACCGCCGGACAGGAAGAACCCCTGACCGATGCGCGTTTCATACCCGTCGGGCAGGCCGCTGATCAGTTCATGCACACCGGCTTCGCGTGCGGCGCGCAGCACTTCGGTATCGTCGATGGCAATGGCAAAGCGGCCAATGTTCTCGCGGATCGTGCCGTCAAACAGCTCTACATCCTGCGGCAGATAGCCGATCTGCTTGCCCAGATCCTCGTGGTTCCATTTCGACATCGGGCTGCCATCCAGCAGAACCTCGCCCCGCTGGGGATGCCAGATTCCGGCCAGCATCTTGCTCAGAGTTGTCTTGCCCGATCCGCTTTGGCCGATGATCGCCAGAACGTCGCCAGCGGTCAGGCTCAAATCGATGCCGCGCAGGGTGGCGTTGACCGCTCGGGGAGGGCCCGCTTGCGCGATCTTCACATCCAGCGACTTGAAGGCTCGGGGAAGGTGAAGGTTCTGCGGCGCTTCGGCATATTCCTCGGTCAGTGACCTGATCTTGGAATATGAACCACGCGCGGCCAGAAATGTGCGCCATTGTCCGATCAGCTGATCGATTGGGGCAAGGGCGCGGGCCAGAACGATTGTCGCGGCAATCATGACGCCGGCAGTGGTCTCGCCCGTGATGGCAAGCGCTGCACCCAATCCAAGCGTTGCGGATTGCAGCCCCATACGCACGGTCTTGGACATGACCGAGAAACTGGCGATCCGGTCTGCGGCACGGGTCTTGTGGCGGTGGGCATCCACCTGCAAAGCGGTCCAACGGCGCACCAGATCGGATTTCATGCCCAGCGCATGGATCAGCTCAGCATTGGTGTCACTGGTTCTGAACAGTGCATCTGAACGCCCACGGGCTTGCACAGCTTGTTGCATCGGTTGATGCGCGCGGGCGTTGTTGATCAACGCCATCGTTGTCAAAAGCAGGGCTCCTGCCAGCCCGAGCAGACCAAGCAGCGGATGCAAAACATAAAGCACCAGCAAATAGATCGGTATCCACGGGGCATCGAAAAAGGCGGTCAGGGTTGTGCCCGAGATGAATTCGCGAAACCCGTTCACGTCCTCGACCAGGTTTTCACCTGCGGTGGCTTCGCCCTGTACGCGCCGTTGCATGGCTGCGCCAAGTACGGGGGCGCCGACGCTCATCTCGAACCGGGCAGCAAGGCGGCCAAGGATGCGCATCCGTATCAGATCTAGGCAGGCGATAACCACGAAGACACCCACCAGCAGCAGCGAAAGGGCGATCAGCGTGTCGGCATTCTGGCTGGTTAAGACGCGGTCATAAACCTGTAGCATATAGATTGGACCGGCCAGCATCAGCAGGTTCAGAAACAGGCTAAAGAAGGCGACCGCGACGAAACCTTTGCGCAGCGACCCCCAGGCGGCTTTGACGGGGTTGGTTTTCTGCAACATCGTGTTGATCCTTTCCGGTTTGCAAAGCGGGGCGACCGAAGCCGCCCCGCCAAAGGATTTCTTACGCGACGAAATCGTCTTCGCTCAGATCGGCGCTGTTAACACCGGCCAGCCGGACCGAGCCCTCATTGCCGAAGCTGATCACCGCATCGTTGCCGTCCTGCGCGATATTCAGGGCGTTGCCGAAATCGGGTCCGAAGTTACCGAACTGAAGCTGGTCGAGACCAATCTCGAAATCTTCGATAACGTCGTCGCCGAAGTTCGAGCCGAAAGTGAAAGTATCCGCGCCTTCGCCACCGATCAGAACATCGTCGCCGCCTTCACCGGAGAGCAGGTCATCGCCCCCGGCCCCGTTCAGGACATTGGCCAGACCGCTGCCAACAATCTCGTCACCATCATCCGAGCCGATAACGTTTTCGATCGAGATCAGAACATCGGTCTCGATCTGGTTGTCGATGACGTCCTGTCCGACGACACCGGTTCCACCCTCGGCATCCACATCCAGCGTGGCACCCGCATCGACCAGCGTGTCCTGTACGACCGGGCCGTTCACACCCGCCGGTGCGTTGTGCAGGTGGATGGCTGATACGACGCCGGGGATCGGCGTGTTCAGGTCGGCCTCGTTCAGGCCCACAACGCTCAGTTCGCTGGAATAGGTCACCTCTCCAGTGGTCAGGTTCTGGGTGATGACAACGGTGGCGTCGCCCGTGGCTTCGCTGTCCGAGGTCGGCCCGGGTTCCTGTGCCGCATCCAGCCCGCCGCTCAGAGTTACGGTGCGAATGCCGCCTTCAGTCACATCGCTGTCGACCAGCAACTGTCCGCGGATTTCACCGGCAGGGAAGTCAGCCGTGTGAATGTTGTAGTACAGGTTACCCTGGACCGCTTCTTCCACAAACCAGGCGCCGTCCGGAATGTTCGCTCCGAACTGATCCGGAGCAGTGACAACCGCATCCACAATCGAGACATTGAAGCCGGTGTCGCGGGTTGCGGTGCCGTTGCCGTTGGCGTCCAGACGCACCTCGACCGCGACATCCAGATCCGAGAAATCGGCGGTGTCGATACCGTCGCCCCCGTCGATGAAGTCATTGCCCAGACCACCGGTCAGAACATTGTCCGCATCGCCCGCGATCAGCACATCATCGCCCGCGCCACCGTCGATATCGCCGTTGGTGGTGCCCAGATCGACAAAGATGTCGTCACCCGCGCCCAGCAGGACGTTGCCGTTGATGACGCCTTCGTCGTCGTTGACGATGGTGACATCACCCGCATCCAAGGCGTCGATGGCGTTGACCGTGCCACGGATTTCGCCTTCGTTCAGAACCGCACCCAGCAGGTTCAGACCGCCATCGATGCGGATACCCGCTGCGGCGTCCGAAGCTTCGGAGCCCGCGATCAGCCCCTCGTTGACGACAACTCCGGCAAAGGACGCGTCGTCCTGGCTGGTGAACAGGCGCAGACCGTCGCCGACCTGATTGCCCTCGACCGCATCGCCGCGACCTTGCAGCGTGCCTTCGTTCAGGATGGCGGCCGAGACCACATCGCCTGACACATCACCGGTTTGCAGTGAGACGGCCGAGCCGTTGTTGCCTTCGCCCGCGTCAACCAGACCGGTGTTGGTGAAGGTATAGTTGTCGGCGGTGCCATCGGCATAGACCGTGCCGTTGCGCTGATTGCCGGTGCCGAGGATGTCGCCTGCGTTGACAACCTCCAGCCCGTCGCCGTCGATGTTCAGCGCGCGGCTGTCCGAGGTCACGGTGCCGCGGTTGACGAACGACCCGCCTGTGTGGTCGCCGGTGCCGAAATACACACCGTTCTGACCACCGGCAAAGACGCCGGTTTCCTCGTTGACCAACTGGCCCTGGAAGTTGACGTTGTTCACCGCGCGGAAGGCACCGACCGTGCCGTTCGCACCCTCGGACGTGACCGAACCGGTGTTCAAAATCGTGCCGTCAAACAGGGCCGGGCCAAAGCCGCCACCTTCCAGACGCGCACCTTCCAGACGGATGCCGTCACCCGCAGTGCCCAGACCGGCCCCTGCATTGCCGCGACCGGCGATGGTGCCGGCGTTGGTGATTTCGACCTCGCCATTGCCATCGGCGGCAAGTGACAGAGAGATACCCGCGCCGTCATTATGCTCACCCGCGTCGATGGTTCCGCTGGCGAGGTTGTTGATCGAATAATCAGACGCTGTGTCATCGGCATAGACGGTGCCGTTACGCTGATCGCCGGTGCCCAGGATGTCACCGCCGTTGATCAGATCGACACCCGAACCGTCGATATTGACCGCACGGCTGCCCGACTGGATGGTGCCAAAGTTCAGCACATCCAGATCGTGCTCACCATTGCCGATATACAGGCCGTTGCGCGGGCCTTCGATCACCCCGGTCGAGGTGTTCAGAATCTCGCCTTCGGTGTTTGCGCCGTCAGCGATGCGGATACCGGCTGCGGTGCCCTGATTGCTCTCGGTCGAGATCAGGCCGCTGTTGATGATCTCGGTTTCAAGAATTGTGCCTTCGGCGCCGTCGTCGATACGGATGCCGTCTCCGGCCAGTCCGGTGTTCGCGGCGGCCTGACCACGACCCTGAATGGTCGCGCCGAAGCCGTTGAAAACGTCGGTCTCCACGCGGTCGCCAAGTTCATCGCCGATCTGCAGCGAGATACCAGCACCCTGATTACCCTCACCTGCGTCAATCGTGCCGCCGGTGAAGTTCGAGATCGAAACGTCCTCGGCCGTGCTGTTGGTGTAGATCGTGCCGTTGCGCTGATCGCCGGTGCCGATGATGTCGCCGAAGTTGCGCACATCGATGCCCTGGCCCTGAATGTCTACTGCGCGGCTATCCGACGAAATGACAGCGCCGCGGAAGTTGTCGAGAGAGCCGGAGCTTTCAGCACCTGCAAACTGCACGCCGTTGAACTCGCCCGTGATCGCACCAAAGTTGCGCACAGCAGCGCTGCCGGTGACTTGAACGCCTGTTGCCAGCGCATCGGGGCCATTGTTCGCTTCAATCCGGCCCGAGCGGAAGTTGAAGAGATCCACATCCTCGCCCTGCGCCTGAACGGCTGCAACGGCGTTGTTGGTGACAATCTCGCCGAAGTTCAACAGGCGCGAAAAATCATTCGCCAGAACAAAGGCCGGTGTGTCGTCAACCACCGTGGACTGAAAGAAGTTGTTAATGAGGGTTTGGCCATCGCGGGATGTCTCTTGCGCCAGTGTCGACGTGGTCAAGAGACGGGCGCGCAGGCTTTCTGCAAATTGGGACAGCATGGATTACTCCGTCAATTGGTTGCGTTCGTGCTAGCGGCCCGTCAGTTCGGGCAGCCGACGCAACAAAGGACTAGGTCGTCCCGCGCGGCAGATGAAATTCATGGTCCAAATCGGATGTATAACCGCCGCAAATACTCACGGTTTTCGTGAGGGGTGAAACACCAAAGTCGCAGCAAAAACGCCTTTTTCGCCCATTGCGACATGTACGGAGATCTATTCGATTTCGAATTCTGACAGATTTGTTAGAGGATGTGAGCGTCAATCCGATCGGATTTGCCCCGACGGCCTTCTGAATTTTGTTGTCAGGCCATATTTTGTATGGCGATTAGCGCGAAGAATTAGCTTCAGGAATGGATGTTCAGTGAACCTCAGAGATCTGGAATATGTCCTTGCCATCGCAAAACACGGCCAGTTCAGTCAGGCGGCGGCGGCGTGCAACGTGTCCCAGCCTGCATTGTCGAACCAGATCAAAAAGCTTGAGCAGGAATTGGGCACTGATTTGTTCCTGCGTCTCAACAATGAGGTGCGCCCGACCCTATATGGCTCCCGCGTCGTCGAAATCGCTCAGCGCATTCTGAACGACGCCCAGAAAATCCGCGACACCGCGACCGAGTTTCGCGACCCTGAGGCAGTACCGCTGACAATCGGCATGACCCCGACGCTGGCTCCCTATCTGACCGGGTACTTTTCCGAGCTCTTCAACACTCTGTTCCCACGGATGCGCGTCACGCTGGTTGAGGACCTGCCGCAAAACATGCTGCGCATGGTTGAAGATCACACTTTGGACATGGCGTTGGTGGCGAAGATCAACAATAGCGCCTCGCTAGACTTCACTTCGATCTGGTCCGAGCCCTTGTTTCTGGCCCTGCGCGAGGGGCACCCTCTCTGCACGCTCCCGTCCATCGCCCCTGAAGATGTACCGTCGCATGACTTCATCCGGCTTCCGCATAGTTTCGGATACGATCTTGAGGACAGGCTTCCCCAGCAAGATGGAACAACCCGGATCAGCAAGCGTTTCGATCTGACCGCGTTGCGGTTTGAAACGATCTGCCGCCATCTCTGCCATTCTGACGACTGCACAATTGTCTCGGCTTTGGCGGCGGAACAGTTCAAGCGGGATAACTGGCCATTGTGTTTCATTCCATTTGATGCCCCCGGGAACTTGCGGGATCTAGGGGCGGCGACGCGTCCGAACTGCCCCAGAAAACCAATGTTGGCGCGCATTGGGGCATACATCCTGGAAAACCCGCCGGTTGGTGTCATTCCAACCTACAAGCCGGATACCGACGTTTCGCGCAAAGACAGCAACCCTGAACCTGTGCCGGAGAAAGTATAGCCGTTCGAAGCATTCAGGTTCGCTTTCCCGAATTTTGCGACGCTCCCACACATTCTATTGACGCATGGCAAAGGGCGGCACTATCGGTGGTTTCATTGAAATCCGGATGTCCGTCCGCGCTGAGCTGCGGTCGCCTAAAATTGGGACAGGGTCATGACCGAAACCGAAATCCGACACGAGGGAATGCGCATCGGTGGACAGGTTGTGTTCACGCAAGAAACCGTTCCTGTACATTACCCCTACACCAACGCCATCGTAGGGACTGTTCCGGCGGGAACGGCCCAGCACGCGCGACAAGCATTCGAGATCGCGGCAAACTATACGCCAACCCTGACCCGATACGAGCGGGGCCAGATCCTTCGGCGAGCGGGCGAGTTGATCGGAGAAAAACGCGTCTTTCTGGCCAAGTGGCTGACGCTGGAGTTGGGCATTTGCCAACAGCATTCGATCTATGAAACCAAACGCGCGCAGGATGTATTTCAGTTTGCTGCCGCCGAAGCGCTGAAAGATGATGGCGAGGTTTTTTCTTGTGACCTGACCCAAAACGGCAAGGCGCGGAAGATATTTACCAAGCGCGAACCCGTCAAAGCGATCAGCGCGATCACGCCCTTCAACCACCCTTTGAACATGGTCAGCCACAAGATCGCGCCCTCGATAGCAACGAACAATTGCATGGTCTGCAAACCGACTGAACTAACGCCTCTGACGGCGTTGACACTGGCCGACATTCTTTATGAAGCTGGTCTGCCGCCCGAGATGTTTCAGGTCGTCACCGGGTGGCCGCAGGACATTGGGGATGAGATGATCACCAATGCCAATATCGACATCATCACCTTCACCGGCGGCGTGCCGGTCGGCAAGCTGATCGCCTCGAAAGCCGGGTACAAACGTCAGGCGCTTGAGCTGGGCGGGAATGATCCCTTGATTGTGCTGAACGATCTGAACGATATTGATCTGGACCGCGCGGCAACGATTGCGGTTGCAGGGGCTACCGGAAACTCCGGCCAGCGCTGCACGGCCATCAAACGTATTCTGGTGCAGCAAAGTGTGGCGGATCGCTTTGTCCCTATGGTGTTGGAAAAGGCAAAGGCCATCCGGTTCGGCGACCCTCAGGACCCCGAGACAGAGCTGGGCTGTGTGATCCATGCCGAAGCCGCAGAGCTGTTCGAGAACCGCGTATTGCAAGCGGCTGAGCGGGGGGCGGACATCCTCTATCATCCGGGTCGGCAGGGGGCGTTGCTGCCGCCGATTGTCGTCGACAAGGTGCCGCATGATAGCGAGTTGGTCATGGAGGAGACCTTCGGGCCAATTATACCCATCGTTCGCGTGCCGGACGACGACGAGGCAGTGATGCAGATGTCGAACAGCACCGCGTTTGGATTGTCCTCAGGTGTTTGCACCAACGATCTGAACCGGGCCATCGCCTATATCAATGGTCTTGATGTGGGCACTTGCAATATCTGGGAACAGCCGGGCTACCGGATCGAGATGTCACCCTTCGGCGGAATCAAGGACAGCGGCAACGGTGTCAAGGAAGGCGTGATCGAAGCGATGAAATTCTTCACCAACGTCAAAACCTATTCGCTACCGTGGCCTCAGTAAGTGGTGCGCATCTGGTATCCCTGATGGAACGTCATGCGCACGAAGGTAACCGGGTTGCTGCGGAACCATGTCGTGCGCTCCAGCTGGAACAAAGGCGTGCCGGACGGTATAGACAGGAATTCCTGCAATTGTCCTGTGGCGGGAACAGCCGAAAAAGCAATTTCGGCGTTTGAAAAAGGGACTTCTGAAAGAAGCCATTCATTTGGTCCGGTTGTCAGAAAGTCTTCATCCAGTACCTGAGGCACGGCACTGACATTGATCCAGCGTTCTTCGAACTGAAACGGGCGATTGTCAGCGTGGTGCATACATTGCAAGTGCACAACCTTTGTACCTTCGGGGATGTTCAACTTAGCCTGTAACCACGCCGGGCAAGTGATCGTGGTTCGACTGACCAGAGCGTAGCGATACTCGGCATTCATCTCTTCGATGGTCTGCCGCACCACAGTGATCGGCAGCTTGGCCTGTTTCACCGGTGTAGTAACAACACGGGTGCCGCCCTTGCGTTTGCGCGTGACGATTCCCTGTTCCGCCAATTCGCGCAGCGCCCGGTTGACCGTCGCCCGCGCAACACCGAATTCGGCTGCCAGTTCCAACTCTGTCGGCAGCAGGCAGCCCTGCGGCCAGACGCGGGTTTGAATACGGTTGACGACTTCGTCCCGGATATCCTGAAAGCCGATATGTTTTTGGTCGGTCACGTGGTGTTCACCCAGTTAGGTATAAGCATAATGGTATTATGAGGTTATTTTTGGCCCGTAAAGGGCAGGGCGAAACTCACAGCTTGGTAAGTAGATCGGACATAGCCTTCCGATAGTTGGATACGATCTGGTTCCGCGCAATATGGCGACCCTCTTGCACCTGATGACGACCGGCTGACCAAAGGTCTGTGACGACGTGGTCTTTCGCGGCAAAAACCAACCCATCAAGCAGCTGTTCTGGTCGCAGCGCGAAAAGCGCCGGACTTTGGCTGTCAATTGCGACCAGGTCAGCCAGCATCC
Organism: Ruegeria sp. E8; assembly: GCF_056533985.1. NCBI lineage: Bacteria > Pseudomonadati > Pseudomonadota > Alphaproteobacteria > Rhodobacterales > Roseobacteraceae > Ruegeria > Ruegeria sp. E8. Next base: position 131,605 of record NZ_JBQFOY010000005.1, on the reverse strand, counting down.
CTTCGGCAATCTGCCCGGCTTCGCGCCCCAACGCCTGTGCCCCGCCTACAGCGGCACCGCAATAGAGTGTTTGTCCAACCGATCCTTCCCCCTTGACCAGAACATTGCGCGACAGATCCCTAAGGCGTTGGGAATATTCCAGTGTTCGCAACTCTTCGGTCATCGAGATCAAAACGTTTGAGTCCGACCCGACCCCGAAGCGCCCTCCTGCCTTAAGATAGGTCGCGCCATTGAAGGGTCCGTCGCCCAAATTGGCTTCGGTGATTGGGCACAGCCCTGCAACGGCGCCGGTCAAAGCCATGCTGCGGGTTTCCTGTTCCGTCATGTGGGTGGCGTGGATAAGGCACCAACGCTGATCTATCGCAGCATTGTCCAACAACCACTCAACCGGGCGCGCACCCAGACCCTCCTGAACCTGAGAAACCTCTTTGGGTTGTTCAGCTATGTGAATATGAACGGGACCGGTTGTTCTTGCGCTGAGAACCTGTGCCAGATCGCGCGGAGACGTCGCGCGCAGAGAATGGGGGGCGATGCCGAGTTGACTGTCATTTGGCAGATCGCGCAGTGCAGACTGCGCCCTCTCGACCAACGCCAGATAGCGATCCACATCATTGCCAAACTGTAATTGCCCCGCTTCCAATGGCTGCTCGCCGACCCCGGCATAGGAATAGAGTACGGGCAGATGTGTCAGCCCGATGCCTGTTTCGACGGATGCGGCCATGATCCGATCAGACAGTTCCGCAAGATTCGTGTAAGGTGTTCCGTCTGCCTGATGATGCAGATAATGGAACTCGCCAACAGCGGCATATCCGGCTTCCTGCATCTCCATATAAACCAGTGCGGCGATGGCCTGTACCTGATCCGGGTTCAGATGCTTGGTGAAGCGATACATCAGATCGCGCCACGTCCAGAAGCTGTCACGGCCCGCCATCCGGTATTCGGTCATTCCCGCCATGGCGCGCTGAAACGCGTGGCTATGCAGGTTGGATAGTGCGGGTAGCAGAGTGTCAACGACTGCATCCCCATCTTGTGCCGTCGCATCGTGTTGCAGCGACGCGATCCGACCCTCTCTGATTTCGACCCTCAGATTTCTAGCCCATCCCGCGCCGAGAAGGGCGCGATTTGCAAAGACAGCCATTTTTCACCTCATTTTATGGATAGACATATAAATGATAGAAATGTACCAGAAAAGATGAAAATGCACGGAGGCTGCGAGTCACATGCAAATGCAGGGGCAGGTACTAATAGACCTTGACGCCGCGACCATGACCGAAGGGGGTGCACCTTACGGTCTAATCACCAATGCGGCCATTGCGATGCAGGATGGGGTTATTGCCTGGGTCGGGACTGAGGCTGATCTGCCGTCAGAATTTTCCGATTTGCCTCGCAAAAATCTTGGCGGGCGTCTGGTCACGCCTGCTCTGATTGATTGCCACACCCATGTGGTTCACGGCGGCCATCGTGCGGCGGAGTTTGAGATGCGCCTGAACGGGGCGAGTTATGAAGAGGTCGCGCGCGCCGGGGGTGGGATCATTTCGACCGTCAAGGCTACACGCGCCGCCAGCGTCGAGGACCTGATCGCTCAGGCTCTGCCGCGTGTGGATGCGATGTTGGCCGAGGGCGTGTCGGTTATCGAGGTCAAGTCCGGCTATGGGCTTGATCGCGATACTGAATTAAACATGCTGCGTGCTGCCCGCGCGTTACCGGATCACCGCCCTGTGCGCGTCGTGACCAGCTTTCTTGGGGCACATGCGGTGCCCGAAACCTATTCAGGGCGGGCAGCGGACTACATCAGCGAGGTTTGCATTCCCACCCTTCGCGCAGCTCACGACGAAGGTCTGGTCGATGCGGTGGATGCCTTCAGCGAAGGTATCGCCTTTCAGCCGAACGAGCTGATTCCTCTGTTTGATGTTGCAAGGCAGCTTGGCCTGCCGATCAAAATCCATGCTGAACAGTTGTCGAATCTGGGCGGTGCGAAACTGGCGGCCGGATATGGTGCGATATCGGCGGATCACATCGAATACCTAGATGAGGAAGGTGTGCGGGCCATGGCCCAGGCCGGAACGGTCGGCGTTATTCTGCCCGGCGCGTTCTATACTTTGCGTGAAACGCAAATGCCGCCGATTGATCTGATGCGCCAACATGGGGTGCCCATGGCGCTGGCCACGGATTGCAACCCGGGTTCGGCGCCGATGACCTCTTTGCTGCTGACGATGAATATGGGTTGCACCCTGTTTCGCTTGACGCCCGAAGAAGCCCTAAAGGGCGTGACGACGCAGGCAGCCCGCGCCCTCGGTATGACCGAGTGTGGTCAAATCTCAGCCGGGCAGCGCGCCGATCTGGCGGTCTGGGATGTCGAACACCCTGCCGAGCTGGCCTATCGCATCGGTTTCAACCCACTTCATGCCCGCATTTTCGGAGGCTCACTGTGACGACCCTAACTCTCACTCCGGGAACTGTTACCCTGCCGCAACTTGAACGAGTTTTTCGAGAAGAATGCGCGGTGCAGTTGGATGCATCCTGCCGCCCAGCAATTGAAGAGGCTCATAAACGTATCGCTGGCGTGGCAGCAGGCGAAGCCGCCGTTTATGGAGTAAATACCGGGTTCGGCAAATTGGCCAGCGTCAAGATCGCGGCCGAAGACACGGCGACCTTGCAACGCAACCTGATCCTGTCCCATTGCTGCGGCGTGGGTCCTGCGATCCCGCGCGCTCATGCGCGGTTGATGATGGTGCTCAAGCTGCTCAGCCTTGGGCGTGGCGCATCGGGTGTGCGGTTGGAACTGATAGATCTGCTGGAGGCTATGCTGGACAAGGGTGTCACTCCGGTGATCCCGGCGCAGGGCTCGGTCGGGGCGTCCGGGGATCTGGCCCCGCTTTCCCATATGGCGGCGGTCATGATGGGCGCAGGTGAGGCCGAATTCGGCGGCACTGTCATGACAGGTGGCGACGCGTTGGCCGCGGCGAGTCTGGTCCCGGTGGAACTCGGCCCCAAGGAAGGTCTGGCGCTGATCAACGGCACCCAGTTCTCGACCGCCTTCGCTCTGGCGGGTCTGTTTGGCGCGTGGCAGGCAGCGCAAAGCGCGCTGGTGACCTCGGCGCTGACGACGGATGCGATCATGGGATCGACAGCGCCTTTGCAGCCCGAGATCCACACGTTGCGTGGTCATCGCGGACAGATCGAGGCGGGTGTGACCATGCGCGCCCTTTTGGCCGGGTCCGTCATTCGGGAAAGCCATCGGGATGGCGATACGCGCGTACAAGACCCGTATTGCATTCGTTGCCAGCCGCAGGTCGTTGGCGCGGCAATGGACGTGCTCCGGCAGGCTGCTACCACCTTGGAGATCGAGGCGAATGCGGCGACGGACAATCCTCTGGTTCTGTCTGAATCCGGGCTTATTGTCTCGGGCGGGAATTTCCATGCCGAACCTGTCGGATTCGCCGCCGACATGATCGCACTGGCCGTGGCCGAGATCGGAGCCATTGCGCAGCGCCGCATCGCACTGATTGTCGATCCGGTGCTCAGCTTTGATTTGCCTCCCTTTCTGACGCCCAACCCGGGCCTGAACTCGGGCTATATGATCGCCGAAGTGACAACGGCTGCGCTGATGAGCGAAAACAAGCATCTGGCCAATCCCTGCGTCACCGACTCGACGCCCACGTCGGCCAATCAGGAAGATCACGTCTCGATGGCTGCACATGGCGCGCGGCGTCTTGGGCAGATGGTGACAAATCTGGAACGCATTCTGGGAGTCGAACTGCTTTGTGCCACACAAGGGGTCGAATTCCGCGCACCGCTGCCCACCAGCGAAACGCTGCAAGCTGTAATGGCACGGCTGCGCGCGGTGGTGCCTGCCTTGGGCGACGACCGGTACATCGCGACCGAGATCGAAGCAGCCTCGGCCCTGATCGCCAGTGGCGAGATCGCGCATGGCGCGGGAATAGCCATGCCGGAGTTGGGTGCATGACTGGCCCTGTCGAGGTCGCACGCGGTGACGGCCCTGTCGTTTTGGGCTTGCCGCATACGGGTACGCACGTGCCCGCCGCTATCGCGGCCAAACTGAATGCGCGGGGTCAGGAGCTGGCTGACACAGACTGGCACATCCACAGGCTGTACGAAGGGCTATTGCCCGGTGCCACCACCGTTCGTGCCACCTTTCATCGTTATGTGATCGACGCCAATCGCGATCCGTCGGGCGTGTCGCTCTATCCCGGTCAGAACACAACAACCCTTGTGCCGTTAACCGATTTCGATGGACAGGAAATTTGGAATGAACTGCCCACCGAACAGGACATCGTCGAACGGCGCGAGGTGTTTCATTCGCCCTATCACGCAGCGCTGCAGGCTGAGCTGGAGCGGGTCAAGGCGATCCACGGGTTTGCTGTGCTTTATGATTGTCATTCGATCCGCAGCCACATTCCGTTTTTGTTCGAAGGTACTCTGCCCGATATGAACATCGGTACTAATAACGGGGTGACCTGCGCGCCGGAAATCGAGGCCATCGCACATGAGTTTGCTGCCTCATCTCCTTACAGCACCGTTCTGAACGAGCGGTTCAAAGGTGGATGGACAACCCGTCATTATGGCCAGCCGTCCTCAGCGATTCACGCGATTCAGATGGAATTGGCCCAGTCGACCTACCTGAACGCTGAAGCTGCGCCTTGGACCTACGACCCCCAAAAAGCCGACCGCCTTCGCCGTTGGCTCAAAGACATTCTCGACGCGATCCACAACACTGCATTGGAGCTTGCCCGATGACCGACCCTCGCAAAAACACCCGTGATATCTTTCCGCCCACCGGGCCCGAGCTGAACGCCAAAAGCTGGATGACCGAGGCGCCGATGCGGATGCTGATGAACAACCTACACCCGGACGTGGCCGAAAACCCGCATGAGCTGGTGGTTTACGGCGGCATCGGGCGCGCGGCGCGCACATGGAACGATTTTGATACCATCGTTGCCAGCCTCAAGGATCTGGAAGAGGATGAGACGCTGGTGGTGCAGTCCGGCAAGCCGGTGGCCATCGTGCGCACCCATTCGGATGCGCCGCGTGTGCTGATCGCGAACTCGAACCTTGTTCCGCATTGGGCGAATTGGGATCATTTCAACGAGCTCGATAAGAAGGGCCTGATGATGTACGGCCAGATGACCGCTGGTTCGTGGATCTATATCGGCACGCAGGGCATCGTGCAGGGAACCTATGAAACCTTTGCCGAGGCCGGGCGTCAGCACTATGGCGGCGATCTGACAGGTAAATGGATTCTGACCGGTGGTCTGGGCGGTATGGGCGGCGCGCAGCCTTTGGCGGCGGTCTTTGCCGGGGCCTGCTGTCTGGCGGTGGAATGCAACCCGGACAGCATCGATTTCCGCCTGCGTACCAAGTATCTGGATGAGAAAGCCGAGACGCTGGACGAAGCGCTTGAGATGATCGACCGCTGGACCAAAGCGGGTGAGGCGAAATCGGTGGGCCTGCTGGGCAATGCGGCAGAAATCTTCCCCGAAATCTACGCCCGAATGCAGGCGGGCGGAATGCGCCCGGACATTGTCACCGACCAGACCAGCGCGCATGACCCGGTCAACGGCTATCTGCCTCTGGGCTGGACCATGGCGCAATGGAAGGACAAGCGGGAAAGTGATCCCAAGTCGGTGGAACAGGCGGCGCGCGCGTCGATGAAGCAGCATGTTGCCGCGATGGTCGACTTCTGGAATGCAGGCGTTCCGACGCTGGACTACGGCAACAACATTCGGCAGGTGGCGCAGGATGAAGGGCTGGAGAACGCCTTTGCCTTCCCCGGCTTCGTGCCTGCCTATATCCGTCCTCTGTTCTGCCGGGGCATCGGCCCGTTCCGTTGGTGCGCCCTGTCCGGCGACCCCGAGGATATCCACAAAACTGACGCCAAGATGAAGGAGTTGTTCCCCGAGAACACGCATCTGCACAATTGGCTGGATATGGCGCAGGAGCGCATCGCCTTTCAGGGCCTGCCCGCGCGCATCTGTTGGATCGGGCTGGGCGACCGTCACAAGGCCGGGCTGGCCTTTAATGAAATGGTTCGCAATGGCGAGTTGAAAGCCCCGGTTGTTATCGGTCGGGACCATCTGGACAGCGGTTCGGTTGCCTCGCCCAACCGTGAAACCGAGGCGATGAAAGACGGCTCGGACGCGGTCAGCGATTGGCCATTGCTAAACGCTCTGGTCAACACCGCCTCGGGCGCAACATGGGTTTCGCTGCATCACGGTGGCGGCGTTGGCATGGGGTTCTCTCAGCACGCAGGCGTCGTTATTTGTGCGGACGGAACGGACGAAGCCGCCAAGCGGCTAGAACGCGTTCTCTGGAACGATCCGGCTTCGGGCGTGTGGCGACACGCAGATGCCGGATACGAGGATGCCAAGGCCTGCGCACGCGAACACGGGCTGCGTTTGCCGGGTATTTTGGGCTGATTTGCGCATTTACCTTTGAATTTGTCTGCATGGCTTAGCGCTAACGCCGAATTTTCCGGTTTCGATCCGGGGTGGTTTGGGCTAGGGCTAGGCCGTTATGCAGCCCGCCAGGCTAACGACAACTGACAAAGGTGGCTCGCCCGTTGCTCGATATTACACATGTCCGCTCGGTCCTCTCGGACGTCTATGACCTCGCCCCATCGGCCACGCTGGCCAATGAGATGAAAGACACGTTTGCCCGCATGGACCGTGTGGTCAGCCCACCGGACTGGGCGATCTATGCGCCTTATGTACGGGCTATCAACGCACTCAAGAAAGAGCGTAACGCCGTGATCCTTGGGCATAATTACATGACGCCCGAAATCTATCATGGCGTGTCCGATTTTGTCGGGGACAGCCTGCAACTGGCCATCAAGGCCAGTGAAGTCGAAGAGGATGTGATTGTTCAGGCCGGTGTTCATTTCATGGCCGAGACATCGAAAATCCTGAGCCCGCAAAAGACCGTACTGATGCCCGATATGGAGGCAGGTTGTTCGTTGGCAGAATCGATTACCGCCGAGGGGATCGAAGAAATGCGCGCCAAATATCCTGGCGCACCGGTCGTGTCTTATGTGAACACCACTGCCGAGGTCAAAGCTGCCTCGGACATTTGCTGCACATCATCGAACGCTCTTCAGATTGTGAACGCGATGGAAAGCGACACGATCATCATGACGCCGGATCAGTATCTGGCCCAGAACGTCGCCAACCAAAGCCACAAGAACGTGGTGTACTGGCCCGGGTCCTGTATCGTGCACGAACAATACACCGCGCAGGATTTGCGCGACTTCCGTGAATGGAACCCGGGCACGCGGTTGATCGCGCATCCGGAATGCCCGCCGGATGTGGTGAACGAGGCGGATTATTCCGGTTCAACCAGCGGTATCATCAAATATGTACATGATGAGAAGCCCGAAAAGGCGATGTTGATCACCGAGTGCTCGATGGCGTCGAATATCGCGGATGAACTGCCAGAGGTCGATTTCGTGGGCCCGTGCAACATGTGCCCGTACATGAAAAAGATCACGCTGGAAAAGATCCTCTATGCCTTGCACACAATGGAAGGTCAGGTCGAGGTCGCTGAAGATGTGGCTGAGAAGGCGCGCAAATCCGTTCAGGCGATGATTGATCTGTCCCGCAAACTCGGCATCTGATCGGAAATGCCAGACGTCACCACGGATCGCGTCATAATTGTCGGGGCCGGAATTGGTGCGCTTTACGCCGCACTGAAACTGGCACCGCGACCAGTGGTGGTCATCTCACCTGATCCTTTGGGTCAAGGCGCAAGTTCGGCCTGGGCGCAGGGCGGAGTAGCGGCAGCCATGGATCTGGCCGACAGTCCGGAAAGCCATGCCGCAGATACGGTTAATGCAGGCGCGGGCACAGTCGAGTCGGATGTGGCCGATCTGGTGACCCGCGAAGCCCGCGAGTATATTCTCGACCTGACCGAGATCGGCACGCCGTTCGATCGCACCGAAGACGGCGGGTACGTCCTGTCGCGAGAGGCCGCGCACAGTTTTGCTCGGGTGGTTCGCGTGAAAGGAGATCAGGCAGGCAGTGAAATCATGGCCGCTCTGATCGAGCGTGTACGTGAAACCCCTTCGGTTCAGGTGTTGGAGGGCGTTCTCGCCGTGGCTTTGGACATGGACGAAGACCGTGTGGCGGGGGTTTTGGTACAGGAGGCTTCCACAGGTTCTGCACCAGTCGCCCTGCGCGGACCTGCGGTGTTGTTGGCCGGGGGTGGCTCTGGCGGGCTATATGCGCTGACGACCAACCCTGCACGAATCCGGGGGCAAGTCATCGGCATGGCTGCACGCGCAGGGGCGTTGATTGCGGATGCTGAATTTGTCCAGTTCCATCCCACGGCAATAGACGTAGGCGAAGATCCCGCGCCGTTGGCCACCGAAGCGCTGCGAGGGGAAGGGGCGATCCTGATCAACAAACTGGGAGAGCGGTTTATGCAGGCCGTTCACCCGGATGCCGAACTGGCCCCGCGCGACGTCGTGGCCCGCGCGATCTTTGCTCAGGTGCAGGCGGGTAACAGACCAATGCTGGATACGCGCGCCGCTTTGGGTGCACGGATCAAACAGTTGTTTCCGGCGGTCGCAGCCTCGTGCACGCGCAACGGGATTGATCCGGCCAGCGATCCGATTCCGGTCGCCCCGGCGGCGCATTATCACATGGGTGGCATTGCCACTGACACGGGCGGGCGCGCAAGTCTGGATGGGCTGTGGGTTTGTGGCGAGGCCTCTTCCACCGGCCTTCACGGCGCCAATCGTCTGGCCTCAAACGGGTTGCTCGAAGCGCTGGTCTTTGCGCGTATCTGCGCCGAAAACATTGCAGAGGCATTACCTGACGGTGCGAATGCTGATCCAATTGAATTGCGTTTTGCCCCAAGTAACTTGCCTGATACGGCGCAGGCGGTTCAGGACCTCCGCAACACTATGACCCGCGATGTCGGTGTCGTCCGTGAGCGTGTTGGGTTGAGCCGTGCATTGCGGACAATTGCGGAGCTTGAGGCCCGACACGGCGACTGCCCGTCCTTCAGAAACATGTGTGCAACAGCCACTTTGATCGCTGCCGCAGCGCTGCAACGCGAAGAAAGCCGCGGTGCACATGAGCGATCCGATTTTCCGGACATTGCCGATGGCCCCGGCGAGCGATCCCGGATGACTCACTCCGAAGCCCTGACCATTCGGGCCGAAGCCTGCAAGGAACTCTCATGACTTTTGCAACCCTGCCAGATCTAATCCTCGAACCTGTGATCCGCGCGGCGCTGATGGAAGATCTGGGGAGCTATGGCGATGTGACGACGCGTACCGTGATCCCGCAAGACACGACCTATACAGCCCGGTTGAATGCGCGCGAAGACGCTGTGGTTTCGGGAATTCAGGTGGCGACAATTGCGTTCCGGCTGGTCGACCCGACGCTTGAGGTTGAGGTGCTGGTCAAGGACGGCGCGCGTTGTCAACGTGGCGATACGCTGATGACCATCAAGGGGTCTGCTGCGTCGATCCTGTCGGGTGAGCGTGTCGCGCTGAACTTTGCAGGTCGCTTGACGGGCATAGCAACCAAGACGGCGGCGTTTGTTGAGCGGACCAAAGGCACCAAAGCCCGCATGACCTGCACACGAAAGACAACGCCCGGCTTGCGCATTGTGGAAAAGCAGGCCGTATTGCATGGGGGTGGCTTCAATCACCGCTATTCCTTGTCTGATGCGATTCTGATCAAGGACAACCACATCGCAGCTGCCGGCGGCATCCGTCAGGTTCTTGAAGCCGCCAAAGCCCAGGCAAGCCACATGATGGCTGTTGAGATCGAAGTCGATCGCCTGGACCAACTGGCCGAGGTTCTGAAGGTCGGTGGCGCGTCTGTCGTGTTGCTCGACAACATGGACAACGACATGCTGCGCGAAGCCGTTTCCATAGTGAATGGTCAGATGAAAACCGAAGCCAGCGGTAATGTGACGTTGGAGCGCGTAACGTCCATCGCTGAAACCGGTGTGGATTACATCTCATCCGGTGCGCTGACACATTCCGCGCGCACTGTCGATCTGGGTCTCGACTTCTGACGACGCGGCATTTCCGCTTGATTTGGGTTCGTTTGCGCCAACACGGTTGCGCAATCAAATTTTATCGATAATAAATCTGCGGCAACGCAAGCTGCAGGAAGTTTTATAGATAAAATGATCATCCCTCATTCCGGCTGGACCCGAAAGTCTGCGCAAGCTGTCCATGATCTTCCCTTGATGGACCTTCTGTTCCGGGCACAAACAGTGCACCGCGAGAACTTTGATCCCAACAAGGTCCAGACCTCGAAGCTGTTGTCGATCAAGACCGGCGGTTGTGCCGAGGATTGCGCTTATTGCTCGCAATCGGCACGCAACGGATCGACCCTGCCAGCGTCGAAACTGATTGAGGTTCAGCGTGTTCTGGCCGAGGCCAAGAAAGCCAAAGATGGTGGCGCAACCCGGTTCTGTATGGGTGCTGCGTGGCGCGAGCCCAAGCCGCGCGACATGCCTGCCCTGGTTGCCATGGTTGAAGGCGTCAAAGCGATGGGCATGGAAACCTGCATGACGCTGGGTATGCTGGATGACACTCAGGTGGTTCAGCTACGCGATGCCGGACTGGATTACTACAACCACAACATCGACACTTCTGAACGCTATTATTCCGAAGTGATCACCACCCGAACCTTCTCGGACCGGATCGACACGATGAACCGGGTGCAGGAAGCCGGGATCAAGGTTTGCTCGGGCGGTATCTTGGGGATGGGTGAACATACCGGCGACCGTATCGATATGCTGCTGACTTTGGCGAATATGACCCCCCCGCCGGATTCGGTGCCGATCAACATGCTGATGCCGCAGGCCGATACACCGCTGGCCGATGCGGAACCGATCGATCCCATCGATTTTGTACGGATCATCGCGACAGCCCGTATTCTGATGCCCAAATCCTATGTCCGCCTTTCTGCAGGACGCAGTGACATGAGCGACGAGATGCAGGCGATGTGTTTCTTCGCCGGTGCGAACTCGATCTTTGTGGGCGAGACCCTTCTGACGGCAGAAAACCCCGAAGAAGACACTGACTCGATCCTGTTTGCGAAGCTTGGCCTGCAGGCTGAAACGGCCCAGGAGCATAACCGCGCGGAAGCTGCCGAATGAAAGCAGTCGAACGACTGGAATCCATGCTCGATGCGCTTGAAGCCCGGCACCGTCGCCGGGCTTTGATCCCCGCGCGCGGGTTGGATTTCGCGTCGAACGACTATTTGGGTTTGGCCGGGTCGGCCCTGTTGCAGGAGGCCGCGCAAGCGGCTTTGGCGCGCGGCGTGCCGGTGGGTTCGGGCGGTTCACGTCTGCTGCGTGGAAACCACCCCGAGCATGAAGCTCTGGAGCAAGAAGCGGCCGCGTTCTTTGGGGCCGATGCCGCGTTGTTCATGGGCGGAGGGTTTCAGGCCAATCAGGCGATTTTTTCAACCCTGCCAGCCGCTGATGATCTGGTTCTTTATGACGCGCTGGTCCATGCAAGCGCCCATGAGGGGATGCGTGCCAGCCGCGCGGATCTGCATTCTTTTCGTCACAACGACGTCGAAGACGCACGCAAGGTTTTGACCGAGTGGCGGTCGTCGGGTGGTTCGGGCCAAGTCTGGCTTGCCGTGGAAAGCGTTTATTCCATGGAAGGCGATCTGGCCCCACTGGAAGACCTCGCGTCCCTAGCGCGCGAAACAGATGCCGTTCTGGTCGTCGACGAGGCGCATGCTACCGGCGTTTTCGGAGCGAAGGGTCAAGGTTTGGCCCATGACGTGAACGCGGAGCTTCTGACTTTGCACACATGTGGCAAAGGGCTGGGTGTTGCGGGTGGGCTGATCTGCGGCCCGCGTGTGATGATCGACACACTGATCAATCGCGCGCGTCCGTTTATTTTTGCGACCGCTCCGTCGCCTTTGAACGCGGCACTGGTGCGGGCGACCCTTCGAGAACTGTCTGTTAATGAAAAATGGGTCGCGGCTGCGCAAGAACGCTTGCGCTATGCTCATGAAACGGCTCGACAAACGGGGCTGCCTGACACGGCCCAAAAAAGTCAGATTATTCCCGTTATCCTGGGTGACGAGGCTCGAACGATGGCGATGGCCGCAGCTCTGCAACAGCAGGGTTTCGACATTCGCGGCATCCGCCCGCCCACCGTTCCAAAAGGCACGTCCCGCTTGCGTGTTTCGATCACCGGCAATGTCAGCCATGCGGACATCTCGGCCCTGTTCTCGACCATTGCCAGCCATCAATCGGAGGCCGCATGAGCGCGCTGATCGTTGCCGGAACCGACACGGGTGTCGGGAAAACCGTTTTTTCAGCTGGCCTGACGGCCGCGTTGGGCGCCCGTTACTGGAAGCCCGTGCAGTCGGGTCTGGAGGATGCGACCGATACCGAAACCGTTCTTACCTTGTCCGGTGCAGAAGTGCTGCCAGAGGCATATCGCCTGAATATGCCTGCTTCGCCACATCTGTCGGCTGAAGACATGGGTGTCGAGATCGACTTGTCGCAACTTGCGCTGCCGAAGGTTGACGGGCCTCTGGTCGTTGAAGGGGCAGGGGGGCTAATGGTGCCGCTGAACCGTCAATTCTACTATCTGGATCTGATCGCCCAGTGGCAGGCCCCTGTTGTTCTGGTTGCCCGCACGGCGCTGGGAACGATCAACCACACCACGCTGTCCCTGATGGCCCTGCGTGGCGCGGGTTGCGAGGTTGTGGGCGTTGCTTTCGTCGGCGAACCCGAGCTGGACGTCGAACAAACCATTGTCGAGATGAGTAACGTTCACCATCTCGGTCGTCTGCCCTTGCTCAGCGAATTGACACAGCAAAGCCTGACGGACGCATTTTCAGCCATAGACATGGCCACCATTCGGAGGTTCCTGTGACCCCGCTGGAATTTGACGCCCGCCATCTGTGGCATCCTTATACGCATGTGCTGGAACCCGGTCCGATGCACCTGATTACCGGGGCAGAGGGCGTCTGGTTGACCCGCGATGACGGTGTGAAAATGATCGACGCGATGTCGTCCTGGTGGTGCACAGTACATGGTCATCGGCACCCGGCCATCATCGAGGCGATGCAAAAGCAACTGGGGACCTTGCCGCATGTCATGTTTGGCGGGCTGACCCATGAGCCCGCGGTGGAGCTTGGCCGCAGCCTGATCAACCTTTTGCCCGATGGTTTGGATCGCATCTTCTACAGCGACAGCGGTTCGGTCGCGATCGAAGTCGCGTTGAAGATGGCTGTTCAGTACCAGATTGCCAAAGGTCGAAGCGAACGGTGCGAATTTGCTACGATCCGGGGCGGCTATCACGGCGACACATGGAAGGCGATGAGTGTTTGTGATCCTGTAAACGGGATGCACGGACTGTTTCGCGGCGCATTGTCGATCCAGCATTTTTTGCCGCGCCCTCAGGTCCGGTTCGGGCAGGACTGGTCCGATGATCCAACCGAAAACGGTTTGGACGCTCTGGAAGCTCTGTTGGAAAGCAAGGGCGATAAAATCGCGGCAGTGATCCTTGAGCCTGTGGTGCAGGGCGCCGGCGGAATGTATTTCTATCATCCTGCCTGGCTGCGCGGAGCGCGCGCGCTGTGTGACGCCCATGACATCCTGTTGATTTTTGACGAGATCGCCACCGGCTTCGGGCGCAGCGGCGAAATGTTCGCGATGGATCACGCCGGAGTTGTTCCCGATATCCTGTGCCTAGGCAAGGCGCTGACCGGCGGTCATATTACTCTTGCCGCGACGGTTGCAACCGAAGCTGTCGCGCGAGGTATCGGAGAGAGCGAAGCGGGCGTATTGATGCATGGCCCAACCTATATGGCCAATCCCTTGGCTTGCTCCGCCGGGGTGGCCAGCCTGGATCAGTTGCAACAGCGGAACTGGCGCCAGGAAGTGGCTGGTATCGCGCAGCAAATGGAGACCGAACTTGCTCCGGCCCGCTCTCTGCCCGGAGTTGCAGACGTGCGTGTGCTTGGCGCGATTGGTGTCATCGAAATGCACGACAGGGTCGATCCGGCCATTGCGCACGGGCTGGCTGCGGAAACCGGGGTCTGGCTGCGCCCGTTTGCCCGTAACATCTATTGTATGCCTCCTTTCATTATCTCACCTGACGAGCTGAGCCGTGTCACCGCAGCCATGGTCGCCTTGGCCGGGGGGCGGAAATGAAAAGCACGTGGCTGGCGCAATCCGACGAAAGCAACCTGACGCTTGTGTTTGGTGGCTGGGCTTTGGGCGCAGCCCCTTTTTGTGGCCTCGCAGGGGGTGGGAGCGTTCTGCTGGTGGATGACTTCACCAGCCTTGACGATCCTCTGCCTGACCTGGCCCGATTTGATCGCATTGAACTGCTTGCGTTTTCATTTGGTGTCGCCTCGGCAGCGCATTGGCTGGCAGCAACGCAGGTTCGACCTGATCGGTTGGTTGCAGTCAGTGGCACATTGCACCCGGCCTGCGCGGACAGGGGCATCGCGCCCGATACGATCCGAGCAACTGCGGATCAGCTCTCTCCGGCCAGTTTTGCCAAGTTTTGCCGACGGGCGGGTTTGTCCACAGAAATCCCCGAACCGGATCTTGAGCAGGCGCAGAAAGAGCTTCACGCGGTAATCCAACGCGGTTCGGCCCCTGATCCCGGTTTTGATCGGGTCTGGATACCCGAGTGGGACCGCATCATTCCAACCAAGGCGCAAGATAGAGCCTGGGCATCGACCCCAGACGTGATCCAACACGTTGACGGACCGCACGTGCCGTTCCAACCGGGCCAAAGCTGGGCGGAGTGGCTGTCATGACGGCGCAACTCGCGGATAAAGTGCAGCGGAGCTTCAGTCGAAGCTTTGAAACCTACAACGACACAGCGAGCCAGCAGGCTTGGATCGCGCGCAAACTGGTTTCGGAGTTACGCCGCGTTGGGGCGCCTGACGGCTTTGATACGACGTTCGAACTGGGATGTGGCACTGGCCATCTGACCCGGTTGTTGCGGCAGAACTTTGATTTGCCCAAACTTTGCGTGAACGACATAGCGCCACAAGCTCAGGCGACGGCGGATGCGGAAAAGGCTGATTTCATCGGAGGCGACGTTCGTCTGGTTGAATGGCCTGCCAAGCTTGATCTGGTCGCTTCGGCCTCGATGATCCAATGGATGGAAGACCCGGCCCATCTGCTGCAACAGGCAGCCGATGCGCTTGAGCCCGGCGGGTGGCTGGCTGTTTCCGGGTTTGGCCCGCGACAGTATCAAGAGCTTACACAAATCGGTTCGACCGCACACGCACCGGGACTTTGCACACCTGGTACCCTTGCCACCGCCTTCGATGGATCGCTTAAAGTTCTGGCTGTCGGTGAAAGCGTCAGACCGTCTTATTTCGACACCCCCCGAGATGTTTTGAAGTATCTGCGCCGAACTGGGGTAAATGGTCGGGCTCAAGGCTCATGGACACGATCGACTCTGGCCCGGTTCGAGGCCGATTATGTGCAGAGTTTCGGAACGTCCAAAGGCGTGTCTCTGACCTATCATCCTGTTTGGGTCATTGCCCAAAAGCGCTAGACGCTTATTCCGCTACAACAAGATCAATTTCATTTGTGGAAAGCATCTGCAGGATGTCCTCGGATGGGTGTACATCCGTGAAGAACAGATTGATCTTGCTGGCAGGCTCCAGTGTCACTGGGGCTCGTTTTCCCAGCTTCTCACCATCCGCCACAACGATGCGCACCTGGGCATTCTGAATAGCAACGCGGGCCAGATTAGCCTCTTGCAGGTCGTGCAGCATGAAGCCCGGGTCCGCATTGACCGCTCCAACCGACAAAATTGCGAAACGGACGTTCAGGCGTTTGATGAGGTCTTGCGCTTCCACGCCAAAGGCACCACCATCATGCGGGCGCAATTCGCCACCGGCCATGAACACCCTGTTGTTGTTTCTGGACGCCAAAGTCTGGGCGACAAATACTGAATTGGTCACGACAAACAGATCGCTATGGTCGCTGAGCGCCTGCGCCACATAGGCGGTTGTCGAACCGATATCGAGGAAGACCGAGTCTCCGTCACTGATAATTTCGGCAACCGCTTTGGCCAGCTTTTCTTTGGCGTCGACTTCTTTGTCCAGCCGACTTTGCAGAGAGGGCTCCAGAATGTCTTCAAGCAGATGAACTCCGCCATGGACCTTACGCACAATGCCGCGTTCTTCCAGGTTGCGCACGTTTCGCCGAATGGTTTCGAGGCTGACACCGAGGTCATTTGCCAGAACACTCACGCGGCATGATCCGCTGGCGCGAAAAAGCGCGCGCAGGATTTCTTCTTCTCGTTGGTTGGTGGTCTTGAGGTTCATGTTTCGCGCTCTGATGTCACGGTCATACGGGACGTTAAGCCATATCACAATACCCACATAAAGCAACATTATGTAACGAAAATCGGGAGCCGGCGTATGAAAAATTGAGTAAAATGTGGTTTAACGTGGTTTTTATTGACACAAAACCCCACGATGTGATGGTCTGTAACCAATACCACCGATTCATCAAAAATAATCACGACAGGGAGAAGGTGTTATGAAGTGCAAACTGGAACTTTCCACGCTGGCCTTATTGGCGGCTGGGGCTGCAACAACTGCTTGGGCTGCTGAATCCTCCGATCCGATCAAACTGACGCTGCATGACTGGTCGGGGCAGTTGATCAACACCAAGATCATGGGCTCGATTCTGGAAGAAGCCGGATACAACGTAGAATACGTTCAGGCGGATTACATTGCTCAATTCGCCGGGCTGAAAACGGGTGATCTGCATCTGGCGATGGAGATTTGGGAAACCACCGGACGCGAAGCGCTGGACGAGGCGACCGGCACTGGCAAGGTCGTAAATGTCGGCGAGACTGGCCTGATGGCGATCGAAGAGTGGTGGTATCCCAGCTACATGAAAGAACGGTGCCCGGGATTGCCGAACTGGGAAGCTTTGAAAGATTGCGCCGAGGAATTCGCAACAGCTGAAACCGCTCCGAACGGGCGGTACGTCGGCGGGCCGGTGACCTGGGGGGGCTTTGACGATGAGCGCGTCGAGGCGCTTGAGCTTGATTTCGAAGTCGTCCACGCGGGCACCGACGCGGCCCTGTTTGCCGAGTTGGAATCCGCCTATCAGCGGCAGGATCCGATTGTTCTGTGGGTTTATGTCCCACATTGGGCACCGGCGAAGTATGACGGCGAGTTCGTTGAATTTCCGCCTTTTTCTGCGGAATGCTACAGCGATCCTTCGGTCGGCGTGAACCCGGACATGGCCTATGATTGCGGTAAGCCGCGCGGTCCGATCTGGAAAGCGGCCTGGTCCGGATTACAGGAAAAATGGCCGGGTGCGTATGACATCATCGAAGCCTACAATATCAACAATGATGAAATGAGCGCCATGGTCGGTAAGGCCGATCTGGAAGGTGTGGAAATCGACAGCGTTGTTGCAGAGTGGATGGAGACCAACAAAGACCGTTGGTCTGGCTGGATCTCAAAATAACCCACTGGCCAGAGCGGGCCTTTCGCTCTCTCGGACTGCTCTGGCCTCCTCTCGCGTATTGACCGGACCCCCCTGATGCCATCCAAGACGAAACTGTCATGCCGAAACGTTTGGAAACTGTACGGCCCGAACGCAGAACGACTGCTGCGGACGACACCTGATCCTACGGCAGATGGTATTCGCAAAGCTGGCGTGATCGGTGCAGTGCGCAACGCCAATATCGAGATCTCAGAAGGTGAGATTTTTGTCATCATGGGCCTGTCAGGGTCCGGCAAGTCAACTCTGGTTCGGTGCCTGTCCCGCTTGATCGAACCAACCGGCGGAGAAGTCTTGTTTGACGACATAGACCTCTTGCGCGCCAGCGAGAAAGAGCTGATCGAAATCAGGCGACACAAGATGGGCATGGTGTTTCAGCATTTCGCGTTGCTGCCACATCTGACTGTTTTGCAGAATGTGATGTTCCCTTTGACCATTCAGGCCATACCCAAACCTGAGGCCGATGCCAAGGCGCGAGAGGTAGTGGAACTGGTCGGACTGAAAGGTCGTGAAGACTATTACCCGCGCGAACTTTCAGGTGGACAGCAACAACGCGTTGGGATCGCCCGATCCCTGGTGACTGAACCCGACTTGTGGTTTCTGGATGAACCGTTCTCGGCACTCGATCCATTGATCCGGCGCGAGATGCAGGACGAGTTCCTGCGTTTGCAAGAACGTCTGCACAAGACGATTGTGTTCATTACTCATGACTTCGAAGAAGCTGTCCGTCTGGCCGACCGAATTGCCATCATGAAGGATGGCGAGGTGATCCAGATCGCCACACCGGAAGAACTAGTGATGCGTCCTGCCACGGATTATGTCGCCGAATTTACACGACATATCCCACGATCCAAAGTTCTGACCGTCGGCGGCGTCATGACGGCCGGGGCTGCGGGCGAAGGGGAGCCAATTGCACGGTCAACCCGCGTATCCGATGTGGCTGAGCGGATCATTGCTGCAGACGCGCCAATACCTGTTTCCGACGGCAATGGGCAGATCGTCGGGTCTATTGATCGCAAAGCTGTTGCGCGCGTGCTTTTCGGCCATGGGGACGTGGCATGACACGCCTGAACCGCAGTCAGATCACCATTCTGGTGCTTGTTCTGATGACGATCATAATCGGATATTATGGTCGTGATCTGAGCAAAGCTTTGGATATGCGCTGGCTAACCAAATTCCCCTCGGCTTGGGTGATCCCGTTCAAGACCTATATTTCGTCGGCAATGACATGGCTGATCGAGGATGCGGCCATCGGGCCGGTATCGTTCACCGACATCACCCGCGCCATCGCCTGGTTGATCGAGCAGCCCTATAATCTGGTGCTAGCCCTGCTGGCGGACGGGTTTGTCAGCGGTCAGGGTAACGACGCTCAGGTCATATTGCCCGCTATCAGCTGGATCGTGGTGATTACCGCGGTGATCGTCTTGGGGCAGTATTGCCGGGATTGGGCGTTGGCGGCGCTGGTTGGCGGATGCTTCATCTATCTTGCGGTCTTCGGGCAATGGGACAGCGCGATGGTGACACTTGCCTCGGTCCTGATCGCTGTGCCGATTGGCGCGGGCGGAGGGTTGCTGCTGGGCATCCTCGCCTATCGCCATCCGCTTTTCGAAAAGATCATCTCGCCCATTCTGGATCTGATGCAGACGATCCCGATCTTTGCCTATTTGGTGCCGATCCTGTTCATGTTCGGCTTTGGCCCGATCTCGGCTCTGGTCGCGACGATCATCTATGCCACGCCTCCGATGGTACGGATAACGACGCTCGCGCTGAAAGGGGTAGACCCTGAGATCCTCGATTTCGGGCGCATGGCGGGTACGACCCAGCGGCAGTTGATGTGGCGCGTGCTGGTGCCCTCAGCCAGTCACAGCCTGATGGTGGGCGTCAATCAGGTGATTATGCTGACGCTGAACATGGTCATCATTGCCTCGATGATCGGGGCAGGGGGCCTGGGCTTTGACGTCCTTGCCGCGTTGCGCCGTCTGGACATTGGCGCAGGGTTCGAAGCTGGCATTGCTATCGTGGTTTTGGCTATCGCGGTCGATCGGCTAAGCCAGGCTTTCGCCGAGCGGATGGGGCAGGTGCATCATGAACAGCCGGGCTCATGGGTCACTCGCCATCGTCGGACGGTTCTGGTGCTGATCCTGCTGGTTGTCACATGGGTGCTGGGCCAGTTCTCTCCGCTGCTGCTGGAGTATCCGGACAATCAGACCATCACCACAGGTGCTTTCTGGGACAACACAGTCGAGTACCTGAACGTCAACTATTTCGACACGTTCGAGGCGATCAAGGTCTTCTTTCTCACGTGGTTCATGATCCCGATCAAAACGGTCCTGCTGGGTATTCCGTGGCCGTGGGCCATCGCGATGCTGACCTTGCTGGGTTGGCACGCGGGTGGTTGGCGGCTGGGGTTGTTGTGCGGTGGTATGGCCTCGCTGATCCTGGTCTCGGGCCTGTGGTCCAAGGCGATGGTGACGGTGTATCTCTGCGGTGCATCGGTCATTCTGGCCACGCTGATCGGGGTGCCTCTGGGCGTGCTGGCCGCGTTGAACAAGCGTGCAGGAACGGCCATCAACCTTCTGATCGACACGCTGCAAACCCTGCCCAGCTTTGTCTATTTGATCCCGGTCGTGATGCTGTTCCGGGTTGGAGACTTCACCGCCCTGATCGCCATCGTGCTCTATGCGCTGGCTCCGGCGGTGCGTTATGCGGCCCATGGCGTGCGGTCTGTCAGTGAGGAACTGATTGAGGCCGGTCTGGTCTCGGGCTGTACCCGCACACAATTGCTGCGCCACATCCGATTGCCGATGGCCCTGCCGGAGATCCTGTTGGGTATCAATCAGACGATCGTGCTGGCGCTGTCAATGCTGGTTATCACGGCGCTCGTCGGCACCCGGGATCTGGGGCAGGAGGTCTATATCGCCTTGACTAAGGCTGACACGGGCCGGGGTCTGGTGGCTGGCCTGTCCATCGCCTTCATCGCCATCATCGCCGACCGGTTGATCAATGCCAGCGCCCGTCAGGCCCGCATCCGCTTTGGACTGGAGAGTTGAGATGAACCAATCCGACTTGATGACCCGTATCCGCGCTCTGCCGATCTGGCAGGGAGAGATTGAGGCCACGCCTCTGACCGGCGGCATTACCAATGTAAACTACAAGGTTACAGATGATAGCGGGTCCTATGTTGTCCGGGTTGGCGACGACATCCCATTGCATCAGGTGATGAGGTTCAACGAGTTGGCCGCCAGCAAGGCGGCCCATGCGGCGGGTTTGTCGCCTGCAGTGGTACACTCCTCGGGCGATCTGACAGTGTTGGAATTCATCGAAAGCTGTACTCTCACCGAAGAAGACATCCGAAATCCCAACATTCTGCCCCGCGTGTTGGATTTGGTGAAGGCTTGCCACACCGAAGCGCCCAAACACCTGCGCGGCCCGTCGCTGGTGTTCTGGGTGTTCCACGTCATCCGCGATTATGCGGCGACGCTGACCGAGAACGGCAGCCCGCATTCAGCGTTGATCCGCGATCTGGTCGATGCAGGCACACTGTTGGAACGCGAGGCAGGGCCTTATGACATGGTGTTCGGCCATAATGACCTTCTCTGCGGTAATTTTCTGGATGATGGCAGCCGCCTCTGGCTGATTGACTTTGATTATGCCGGGTTCAACTCGCCGCTGTTCGATCTGGGTGGGTTGGCCTCAAACAACGGCTTATCGCCCGAACAGGAAGACTGGGTGCTTGAGACCTACTTCGAAACCCCCGTCACCGACGACCTGCGCCATCGCTATACGGCGATGAAATGCGCTTCGCTGCTGCGGGAAACCATGTGGAGCATGGTGTCCGAGATCACCTCGGATATCGACTTTGACTATGCAGCCTACACAGCCGAAAACCTCGCGCGGTTCCGCGCGTCCCTGCTCGATTTCAAAAATACCTGAGGACAGACATGACCGACCTTCCGAAAACAGCCAAAGCCGTCATTATCGGCGGCGGGATCATCGGCTGCTCGACCGCTTATCATCTGGCCAAGCTGGGCTGGACCGACACGGTGCTGCTGGAGCGCAAGAAACTGACCTCGGGCACGACCTTCCATGCTGCCGGTCTGGTGGGGCAGTTGCGATCAAACGCTAACATTACGCAATTGCTGGGATATTCCGTCGATCTGTACAACAAGATCGAAGAGGAAACCGGGCTGGGCACCGGCTGGAAAATGAATGGCGGGCTACGTCTGGCCTGCAACGAGGAACGCTGGACCGAAGTGAAACGCCAGGCCACCACCGCGCATTCATTTGGGCTGGACATGCAGCTTCTGACACCCTCCGAGGCGCAGGATCTGTGGCCGCTGATGGATGTCTCGGACGTGATCGGCGCGGCCTATCTGCCGACCGATGGACAGGCGAACCCGTCGGACATCACCCAGGCGCTGGCCAAGGGCGCGCGCATGGCCGGGGCGCAGATTTTCGAGGACACCAAAGTCACCGATATCGAGATCGAAAACGGCAATATCCGGGCAGTGATCACCGAACATGGCCGCATTGAGTGCGAAAAGGTGATCTGCTGCGCCGGGCAGTGGACCCGTACCTTTGCCGGGCAGTTTGGGGTCAACGTGCCGCTGGTGCCGATGGAGCATCAGTACATGGTGACTGAACCCTTCGACGTCCCTTCCAACCTGCCGACCCTGCGCGATCCGGACCGGTTGACCTATTACAAGGAAGAGGTCGGCGGGCTGGTCATGGGCGGCTATGAGCCGAACCCGATTCCATGGGCGACCAAAGGCATTCCGCAGGGCTTCCACTACACTCTGCTCGACAGCAATTTCGACCATTTTGAACAGTTGATGGAATTGGCGCTGGGTCGAGTGCCTGCGCTGGAAAACGCGGGCGTTAAGACTTTGACCAACGGGCCAGAGAGTTTTACGCCCGACGGCAACTTTATCATCGGTGAAGCACCCGAGCTGAACAATTTCTTCGTCGGCGCGGGCTTTAACGCTTTTGGGATTGCGGCTGGTGGAGGCGCGGGAATGGCGCTGGCCGAATGGGTGCACAAGGGCGAGCCGCCCTTCGACCTTTGGTCAGCCGATATCCGTCGCTTTGGTCGTCCGCATTTCGACACCGATTGGGTGCGTACCCGGACCGTGGAAGCCTATGGCAAGCACTACACAATGGGCTGGCCCCATGAGGAGCACGACTCGGGTCGCCCCTGCCGCAAGTCGCCGCTTTATGACACGTTGAAATCGCAGGGCGCGTGTTTTGGAGAGAAGCTGGGTTGGGAGCGTCCGAACTGGTACGCCAATGCGGCGCTGGGTGAGACGCCTAAGGACGAATACAGCTTTGGTCGCCAGAACTGGTTCGATGCCGTTGGCCGCGAGCACAAAGCTGCGCGAGAGGCTGCGGTGCTGTTCGATCAGACGTCGTTCGCCAAATTCGCCCTGAAAGGCCCGGATGCGCTGGCCGCGATGAACTGGGTCTGCGCCAATGACGTGGACAAGCCGGTGGGTGCGCTGACCTACACCCAGATGCTGAACGACAAGGGCGGAATCGAATGCGATCTGACCGTCGGACGCGTAGCCCATGACGAATTCTACATCGTCACCGGCACCGGTTTTGCCACCCATGATTTCGACTGGATCAATCGCAATATTCCGGAAGGAATGAACTGCCAGCTGTTCGACATCACCTCGTCCAACGCGGTGCTGTCGCTGATGGGGCCGAAGGCGCGGGATATTCTGGCCGCGGTGACCCGCGATGACGTTTCGAATGACGGGTTTAAGTTCGGCTCGATCCGCACCATCGGCATCGCTGGGTGCCCAGTTAGGGCGCTGCGCGTGACCTATGTTGGTGAGCTAGGATGGGAGCTGCACCTACCTGTTGAATATGCCCAAACCGTCTATGAAGCGCTGATGAAAGCCGGACGCCCGCTTGGGTTGGTCAATGCAGGCTACAGGGCCATTGAATCTCTGCGCCTTGAAAAAGGCTATCGCGCCTGGGGGTCGGATATTGGGCCCGATCATACCCCGTTCGAAAGTGGGCTGGGCTGGGCTGTTAAGCTGCGGAAGAGTATTGATTTCAAAGGGCGCGCTGCCTCTGAAGCGCAAAAAGCCGATGGGGTCAAAAAGCTGTTGGCGTGTTTCACGGTCGATCCGGAAACTGTCCTTCTGGGTCGCGAAACCATCTATCGGAATGGCGAAAGAGTCGGGTGGCTGACGTCGGGAGGGTACGGCTATACTGTCGGAAAATCGATTGGGTACGGGTACATCCGCAATCCTGACGGTGTCGACGCGGATTATGTCACGTCGGGGACATATGAGTTGGAAGTCGCGACTCAGAGGGTTGCATGTAAGGTGACGCTGCAACCGCTTTATGACCCGTTGATGCATAAGGTGAAGTCCTGACCATTGCACCATACGTCTATTTGAATACGGACATGCATGGCCGCTCGTTCAGTTTTCGGGGTGCGAAAACCATCACCCTTTGCTACTCGGATGACCGCAACCGAAAGGACCGGAAATGACAACTCCACAAGACGTGTCTGAGCACGCGCTGAAGATCGCGGACATCGCGACCAAGTCCGCGATGCGGTTTTTCCGGGGATCATTGGGCATAGAGTTCAAGCAGGACGAAAGCCCAGTGACCCAGGCCGATAAAGCCGTCGAAACAGAAGTTCGCGCCTACCTGAACCGACATTTTCCGGACCACGGTATCTTTGGTGAAGAGCACGGGCAGGAGGCTGGCGACGGGCGTCACATGTGGGTTGTTGATCCGATCGACGGAACACGTTCGTTTCTGTCGGGACATCCTCTTTTCGGGTTTCTGTTGGCTCATCTGGTGGACGGTCAACCGCAAATGGGATTGGTCGGAATGCCGGCCTTAAATGAGACTTACCTGGGGATTATCGGTGACGGGGCCAGCCAGAACGGTCGACCGATACAGGTTTCGCAAACGACCCGCCTGGATCAATCAGTTTTGTATGTGAATGAAGGGGACAAGATTTACCGCGACCATTCTGGCCTGTTCAACCGACTGATGCAGGCAGGGCAAACCCGTCGCTTTGCCTATGACTGTTATCCACATGCTTTGCTTGCGGCTGGCCACGTGGACGCGGTCGTCGACTACGATTTGCAGCCCTATGATTATCTGGCGCTTTCACCCCTTGTCACGGCGGCGGGCGGAGTGATGACCGATTGGCAGGGGCACGCGTTGACACTCGGGTCAGATGGCGCGGTTGTGTCTGCCGCGACACCGGAGTTGCACGCTGAACTGCTTGAATTCATCAACGCTTAGAAAATCGCGGTTCCTCGTCCTGCCGAGAAAGAGTTTTCTTCGAAGGATTAATTCCCACGATCCGATTTGAACAGATAGAGGAAAACAAAGAGCGACCCGATGGATGTTGTGACGATACCGACGGGCAGTTCCTGCGGGGCCAGCAGAAGGCGTGACAGAATGTCTGACAGCGTCAGTAGGATCGCTCCTACGATGGCTGAAACAATCAGCAGGTTTCGGTGCAATGTCCCGGCGATACCGCGTGCAATATGAGGAACCATCAGCCCGACGAAGCCGATGACACCGGCAACGGAAACGAAACTGGCCGTCGCCAAAGCAGCGACAAAGAACATGCGGAACCGCAGGCCCTGTACGGGAATACCCAGCGACGAGGCGGTGAAATCCCCGGTCAGCAAGGCATCAAGCCACCGGCTGCGATAAAGCGAATAGCTCAGGATCAGGCCCAAGCCGATCAGGACAAGCGGGAAGGTCTCCCATCGGGCAAGGCCCAAGCCGCCCAGCATCCAGAATATCACCGAATGCGCCGCGCGATTGTCACCAGAGAAGATCAGATAATTGGTGATGGCAGAAAACAGAAAGGATACGGCCAAACCGGCCAAAATCAGCTTTTCCGGCGCACTTGTCCGCAAGCCCTGAACCAGCGCCAGTACAATTGCAGAGGCAATAAGCCCGCCACAAAACGCAGCAAGCGGCAAGGTCCATATACCCAGCACGTCACCCGTGACGGTGATCACCAGAACCGCCCCAGCAGCCGCCCCAGAGGACAAGCCGAACAGAAACGGATCGGCCAGATCGTTGCGGGTTGTGGTTTGAAGGACAACGCCGACTACGCCCAGACCTGCGCCGATTACTGCAGCAAACAAAGCCCGGGGCAAGCGAAGGTCAAAGACGATCCGGTGCAGTGGCGACATGTCGCCTTCGGTCAGACCAGTACCGAGACCGATTGCTGAAAAGACTTCGCGGACTGGGATTTGCGTGGTCCCATGGACGATGGACAACAGCAAAAGGGCGGTCAGAACAACCGCCCCCAGCAGGATCAAACGGCCCAAATGGACCATATCAGTTGGTCTCCGGATGCATGGCCTTTGCCATCTTCTCAATAGCTTCGATATTTGCCGGTCCGGGCGTCAGTTCTTCGTAGCGCAGGCCAATCCAACGCTCATTCTTGACCGCGTCGGTTTGCGACATCACCGGGTGATCCTTCAGAAACTGGAAGGTATCTTCTGCACCATTGCCGGACTGGTAGTCGAGCAGCACCAGAAACTCAGGATTCGAAGCGGCCACGGCTTCCCAAGATGTGCGACCCCAGCTTGTATCCAGATCATGGGTCACGTTCTCGCCACCTGCGGCGGTAATCATTGCGTCTGGAATGGCGAATTTACCTGCAGTGAACGGTGCATCTGCTGGTCCGTCCAACAGGAAGACACGGGGTTTCGCCAGATCTGACGTTTTTGACTGAATGGCGGTCAGTTGGTCTTTCCAACCAGAAACAAGTGCCTCGGCCTTGTCTTCAACCTGCATCACCTGACCCAGACGTAGGACGTCGTTGAACAACAAATCCATGTTGGCTTCGGGGCGGTCCTTGTCCAGATGTACACAGCTTTCGGTCAGAACCATGGTTTTGATGCCAAAAGGTTCCAGCGTGTCAGGTGTGACGTCGCCACCGGGCTTCATGCCATAGTACCAACCGGCAAAGAAAAGATCTGGCTCAACCGCCACAAGGTTCTCGATCGTTGGGTATTTTGGGGCAAGCTCGGGAATGTCGCCGCGTTGCGCGTCAAAGTCGGGGCTTGTCTTGTACCAGCCTGTAATACCCGTCAGGCCCACGATCTTGTCCTGAAGGCCGAGGGCAAAGGCCATGTCGGTCATGTTCATGTCGTGCACGACCAAACGTTCGGGCGCGGTTTCAAAAACCAGCGGTTCACCGCAGTTGTCCACTGTTATGGCCTCTGCGGCGGCGCCGCTTGCCAGACCAGTGAACAGAGCCACGGTCCAGAGTTTCTGCATCATTGTAAGCTCCTGTTATGATGACAGTTTTCGTTTTCGGATATCAAGCGCGGGGATCATGCGGCCTTCATGCTGAAAGCACAGGTAATCCACGCCAAAGGTGTCACGCACACGATCCGGGGTCAGCACTTCGCTGACAGGTCCGAACCCCGTCAGGCGCGTGGACTTCATCAACGCGACATGCGTGGCGAATTCGGGGATCATGACCAGATCATGGACGATCATGACAACCGTGACCCCCAAATCCGCGACCAGAGACAGCATGTGCCCCTTGGCATCCGGATCCAGATGGTTGGTTGGTTCATCCAGAAACAGCAGAGACGGATTTTGTGCCAATGCGCGCGCGATATGAGCGCGTTGACGTTCACCGCCCGACAATTGGCTCATCGGTTTGTTGGCCAAGTGCAAAAGCTCGGTAGTTTCTAAAACCCGATCAAGGTCTTCCTTGTGCTGGGCTGCTGATCGGTCGGCTTGAATCGGAATTTGACCCAAAGCAACATAGTCGCGCAGGCGCAAACGACCGTCCGGCATTTCTTGCTGACCCACCACGGCGATGGTTCTGGCACGTTGCTGGGCAGATAGTGTGCGCAGACTTTGACCCCGAATGTGCACATCACCCAAGGCCAGCCGTTCGATCCCGCACAGCAGGTTCAGAAGGGTGGTTTTGCCTGCGCCATTTGGCCCGGCAATCGCCAGTATCGACCCTTCTTTCAGATCAAAGGAAACCCCCTGTAACAGGACATCGCCATTGAGGGCATAATACTCCAGATCTTCGGCAACAAGAAAACTCATGCCCGACCTCGAGGTGGCAAGGCAGGTATCCGCGACAGGGTCTTGGTGAGCAGGGCAGGGGGGCGGTCCGAGGCGCTTGTCCAGCCATCTTCACTGTCGCCAAACTGCGTTGCAAAGTCGATCAGAGCAGACAGATCGTTTTCCGTTTCAATATCGCCAAAAAGGTACTGAGCTTTGCCAGCAGCCTGGAAGCCAACGGTCATGGCCCGTTCACACCCAGCCATGCAAGCGATCATTCGGGTTTCGAAACCGTTTGGCAACCGCGCATCCAGAGCTTCTTGCGCAGCTTCCGCTGGCAACGGTCCCTGACATGTCGAACAGATCAGAACGTAGTGATCAGAATAGCCGGTCATTGCCTTCTCCGTCTCTTGCCGGACGCAGACAGAGGGCACATACCGAATTTTTACGCAACCGCGCCATCAAGCCTCCTTCCGGGACGCCCCGCCCCGGGTTGGTTCAAAATTCGATGGCAGGTCTCCTGACTTGCGGGTCTTGGCTCGGCCCACCTTCCCAACCCTTTGCGGGTCAGTGGTGCAGTGGCGTCGCTCTCCGCTTACAGTTGCGGGGGCAGTCACGGACTTGGCGCATTTCGGCGCCGCACCGTATTCCCATTTTCATCCCTTACGGAACCATCCAGCCCAGCTAGTCCGGCAAAGCCAGACTTGTCAAGCGGCAGAAGAAACGGGGCGCTAGAACGTATGGCGAAAACTGGTCAGGCTTTTTTCAGAACAGGTCCTGACCGGTTGGCGTCAATAGTCAGATACCAGCAGGAAATCCGGCGCTGTATCTTCCTCGATTTTCGAAAACCGAGGGATCGGGTCCTCGAACACGTTGTCGGTGCGATCGTCATTCACGGTTGAAACCTCACCAATGAGGCAATCGCCGTGCTCTGCCCAGAAGGCGTGCCAGATACCGGGCATCAAAGTCACGCTTTGCCCTGGTTTCAGTCGCAGATGCTCTCCGGGCTGCAAGGTAACAGGGCAGGCGTCGCTTGGAACAGTAACCGGGTTATCACGGTCGATCCCGCCATCTGGGTCCGACGCATAGATTTCCATAACCAGATCACCGCCGCCCCTGTTGATAATATCCTCTGCCTTGACGATATGCCGATGCATCGGTGAGAGCTGTTTGTCCTTCGAGATCAACAGCTTTTCCGCATAGAGCATGCCGCGACCGGAGTTCAGGTCACTCACCTCACCGTTGCGAAGAGTGAACAGAAGCAGGCCTAGTTCATCGAACTTGCCTTGGGCGTAATCGGTAATATCCCACCCCAACCCGCGACTGCGGATCGTTTCGGCCAACGGGCTGCGTATCTGTTCCGGCGACCAATCCGCGAAGGGTGGTAAAACGGCACCGAAGGACCGGATGAACGCCTGTGCGTCGGATTTGATACGGTTGATTTCAGATCGTTTCATGATGTCCACTCACGGATTAAAGCTCATGCGCCCAGGGTGGTTCTGCCCCGGCACGGGATACGGTGACAGCGGCTACATCGGAACCCAGCGCCATGGCAGCTTTCAGGTTGTCCGAAGTCAAGTTGCGCAGTCCTGACTTTGTCAGGTGCCCTGCGCGGTTGAGCTCGGTCAGGACACCGGCGTTGAACGTGTCGCCTGCGCCGATTGTATCGACGACTTTGACGGGCTTTACCGGTACCGAGACTTCTGAACCATCTGCCAGATACCCGTTCGCCCCGTCACCGCCGCGCGTCACAATGACCACAGTAGGACCCGCCTGCAACAACAGGGATGCCTTTGCGGCCTCGGGTTCATCACCGGGAATGATCCAATCCAGATCTTCGTCGGAAACTTTGACGATATCTGCTTGCGCGATCATCCGATTCAGGCGCGTTCGAAACCGGGTCTGGTCCTTGATGAAAGCTGGGCGGATATTCGGATCCAGCATAACCGCCCGGTCGGACCCGTGGCGATCCAAAAGAGCAGCATAGGCATCGGCGCAGGGCTCGCACGCAAGGCTGATCCCCCCCAGATACAAGGCTGAAATCGCTGGAAGCTGTTCAGGCAAATCTTCGGGCCGCAACATCCGGCCCGCAGTGTTTTCGTCGACAAAACTGTAAGATGCGTGACCATTTGAAAGCTGTACAAAGGCAAGAGTGGTGGGCCGATCCGAGGTGATCACATGCGATGTGTCCACATGGCTTGCTTGCAGCGCTTCGATCAGTTGCTGGCCGAACATGTCCGACGACAAGCCTGTCAGCATCCCGACCGGCACACCCAGGCGCCCCATCGCAACGGCTGTGTTCAAGACCGCACCGCCGGTATGCGGCACAAAACCTTGTGCGCCCGATACGGTTGGTTCTGAGATCATGTCAATCAGCGCTTCACCACAGCACAGGATCATGTCTTGGTCCTTTTCTGCACAGAGAATTTGGTTTGTTTGCTTACTTCCTGAGCGCGTTCTTGCAGAAGTTGTTTGCGCCGACGATTCCGAACTCTGCTTGTTCAGACACGTACAGGTTCAGGGAACGGCGCAAATCGCTGAACCGACCGCCGCCGTTAAACGCATCCTTGAAGTCATCACTGAAAAGCCAGCGGTTTTTCTCTGCGACGCCACCCACAAGAAATATCCCGCCTGCCGGCATCAGCGTGACCGCCAAATCGCCCATTAACGCGCCCAGATGGGTGGTGAATATCCGGGCCGTTTTTTCTGCAATGATATCCGTTCCGTCGCGGGCATCGTTCAATATGTTTTTCGCGGAACGCGCCGGTGCCCTGGCATCTCCAGCTGCCAAACCGACCGCCTGATAAAGAATAGGCAGGCCGGTACCGCTCAGAAACATCTCAGCTTCCAATGCCAGACTGTCTCCAAAGAAACAGCCGGGTGCAATACGTCTGGCTGCCTCGAAAATATCGACCTCCTCGCGATGGCGCGGGTACAGGCCCACATGCCCGCCTTCGCCGGAAACCGTGTGGTAGCGGCCTTCTGAATACAGCAATGCACCAACACCCAGCCCGGTGCCGGGCCCGACCACCAACCGTGTGCCGACCGGAGGGGTCGCCTCACCCTGCAAAACCACAACATCCGACTGGGTCACTTCGGCTACCGACCATGCTGCGGCTGTAAAATCATTGATAACGAAGGTCCGCTGCGCCCCGGTGGCCTTCGCCAACTCTGTTTCTGACAAATCCAGGTTCGCATTCGTCAGCTGGATGGTGCCGTCCCTTACGGGGCCAGCCCCCGCAGCAACGACGGCCTGCGGGTTTGTTCCGATTTCATCCCTTAGAGCATGAAGCGCCTCTTGCAGATCTTTCAATGTTCCCGTCGGATGTTTGCGAAGATCCGTCAATTCTCCATTCGTTACGATACCCAGTCGCGTGTTTGTGCCGCCAATGTCCGCAACCAAATTCCAATGCTCATGCACCGCACCGAATGGTTGCGCTAACGGCTGAGAGACATTCTGACCCTCGGACAGGGCGGATTTAAGCGCCATGAATGACGCCTTGGGTGTTCTCGCAAGCGTTTCGAAATCCACGTCCACCAGTCCAAACCTCTTTTCGTACCCGAAGGCCCATTCGTAATTGTCCAACAGCGACCAGACAAAATAGCCATTCACCGGAACGCCTTGTGCTAAAGCGTCCTGCACGGCGGCAAGGTGCCGGTCGAGATAATCAATGCGATCATCGTCTTGCCGGCGCTCAGCGCTCGCCATACCGTTTTCGGTGATATAGATTGGTAGCGCTCCCGTATAGTCTTTCCTTGTCCGGATCAAGAAACGAGTGAGCGCTGAGGGCTCGATTTCCCACCCCATCTGCGTTTTGGGCAGGGGGCCTGATACTTCCTGTAGGCTGGGCCAGGCGGTGTCTGCCGAGGCGATCAGCTTGCGGGTATAGTAGTTCAGCCCGCACCAGTCGACCGGTGTGCCAATTGTGTCAAAATCGTCCTGCCAACCCGAAGGTAAGTGTTGTTCCAAACCCTCGAGCGCGATCTTAGGGTAAGCTTTTTTGAATACACCTCCAAGAAAGAACCGGTTGTAGATTGCGTCGTACCGATCCGCGGCACGTCGCGCTTCGGTGCTGTCGTCGGCAGGCTCGGACCATTCGAGGTTGAACACCGCGCCCAGATTGTTCATGCCGAGACTGCGCATGACCTGAATAGCCGTTCCATGGGCCAGCAATACATGATGCATCGCACGGGCAGCGGCCCGGATATCGCGCAGTCCGGGCGCATGGTGGCCTTCGAAATGACTCAGCCAACTGACGCACCACGGTTCATTGATCGGCGCGGCGCTATACATCCTGTCACCGATCCGACCCATGATGATCTGAGTGTAATCCGCGAACCACCCAGCGATATCGCGATTGCACCACCCCCCTTGATCAGCAAGAACGGAGGGCAGTTCCCAATGATAGAGCGTTACACAGGGTCGGATACCGCGTTCCAGCAGAGCGTCCGCCAATCTGTCGTAGTAATCCAGCCCGGCCTGATTGACCTGACCTCGACCTTCTGGCAACACGCGTGCCCAACTCGTCGAAAAGCGATAGCAGTCGAACCCGGCGTCGCGCACGAGATCGAAGTCTTGCTCAAATCGATTCAGGTGGTCGCAGGCGATGTCTCCGTTTTCCTGGCGCATGACATTGCCCGGCGACGCTGCAAATGTGTCCCAATGAGTTTGCCCGGCACCCCCCTGTGCGTGGCCTTCAATCTGGTATGCAGAGGTTGCGACGCCAAAGAGGAAATCTTTCGGGAAATCAGCGCGTGAGTGTTTCATGATCACAACCTGTTGGGGGCAGGGCCGGTTGATCTGCCAACTACCAGCTCGGCCTCTAACAATCTAGTTTTGACCGGGTCGCTCGGGGACTTGATCCGTTCAATCAACATTTCCGCTGCCATTTCTCCGGCCTGACGGACCGATGAACGTGTTGCGGTGAAGATCGGAACATCCTGTCCGTTTTTCAGATAGGACAGGTCATCATCATGGGCGATCACGGATACGTCCGCCCCCATCTTCAACCCGTTTTCGGACAGAGCCCGTCGCACGCCGATGGCCGAGATCATCGATGAACATAAGATAGCAGTCGGAGGGTCCTCCAAACGCAGCATATTCTGCGTTTCATGGTGGCCGTAAACCTCGGTCATTTCGGCGCTTCGCATCAGGTTCGGATCTGGCGCAAGCCCTGCTTGATAAAGCGCTTCCAAGTAACCGTCACGGCGGCGCTGTGCGAAATCCATATCTTCCAGACCGTTGATCAAGGCGATGCGCTGATGACCAAGGTCAATCAAAAAGCGCGTGGCCCGCATGAACGAGCTTTTGTTGTTCACGTCGATCCAGTCATACGACGCGTCGACGCCGGTCGAGCGTCCGTGAACTATGAACGGAACGCCCATACGGGTCAGAACTTCGATCCGTCGTTCGTTCACTTTTGGACCCTGCAGGACAACGCCGTCCACCGCTCCTCGCTGAAAAAGGCTCCGATACGCTTCTTCGATCGAGGTATCATCGGCGTTGGTGAACATCATGTCATAGCCATGCTCCGCGTATTTCCTCGCAGCGCCCGCAACGAAGTCTCCGAAAATGGGGTTTACCATTTCGTGCCGGGACGAACTGGGGATCACATGGCCGATCACCATGGACCGACCGGTTGCCAGCCCTTTGGCGCGACTGTTCGGACGGTACCCATGTTTCTGCGCTGCTGCTTGCACGCGCACGCGCGTATCCTCGCTCACTTCTGGGTAGCCGTTCAGCGCCCGACTGACGGTTGTTTGAGAAAGGCCCAGGATTTCCGAGAGCTGCTTAAGGTTCATTTGCGTTTCAAAGCGCCTTCAATTTTGCGGACTTCCTTGTTTTGTGGGCAATTGAAACATCCGTCAACTGGTTTTGCAGCAGGGGTAGAAAATATTAATATTTAAAGGCTGGGAAAGCAATTTGTTGACAGAGGGGAAATGTTAGCGGATAACACGTCGCATCCAAAGCGCTTTGAAAGTGAGTCTTTGAGCGTGTGAAAGATTGGGAGGAGGATTTGATGAAACACTCGCTTTACGCAGGTGCGGCCGTGTTCGCCCTGATGGCCGGTTCAGTTCAGGCGGAAGGAGAATTGATCCACGCCGTAGGTGAGGGCAGTTTCGACTGGGACGGATTTCAAGCCTTTGCCGAGGCGAATGATCTGTCCGGCGAAAGCCTGACGATTTTTGGCCCCTGGCTGGCGGGTGAGGGCAAGTCTTTTGAGAATCTTGTCGCCTATTTCGACGAAGCAACAGGTGCGAATTCCAGCTACGTCGGTTCGGATTCGCTGGAGCAACAAATCCTGATTGATGCAGCGGCAGGCTCCGCGCCGAACCTGACTGTTTTCCCACAGCCAGGCCTTGCGGCCAACCTCGCCAAGCAAGGGTATTTGACACCTCTGGCAGAAGACACGGCTGACTGGATCAAAGAGAACTTCGCGGCCGGACAGTCCTGGGTTGATCTGGGGACGTTTGCGAACGCCGAAGGGGCTGACGATTTCTATGGCTTTTTCTTCAATGTGAACGTGAAGTCTCTGGTCTGGTACATCCCCGAGAATTTCGAAGACTTCGGCTATGAAGTGCCCAAGACCATGGAAGAGTTCAAAGCTCTGATGGACCAGATGGTCGAAGATGGCGAAACGCCTTTGTGCGTTGGGTTGGCCTCGGGTGGCGCAACCGGCTGGCCCGCAACCGACTGGGTTGAGGACCTGATGCTGCGCACTCAGCCGCCGGAAGTCTATGACCAATGGGTGTCGAATGAGATGAGGTTCGACGATCCCCGTGTGATCGCGACGATCGAAGAATATGGCAGCTTCACGCGGAACGACGATTATGTCGTGGGCGATGCTGACGACACTGCGGCGATTGACTTTCGCGACAGCCCCAAAGGTCTGTTCGACAGCCCGCCGGCTTGCATGATGCATCGTCAAGCATCGTTCATACCTGCGTACTTCCCTGAGGGAACCGAGTTGGGTGTGGATGCTGATTTCTTTTACTTCCCAGCCTACGCCGAGAAAGATCTTGGCACACCAGTGCTTGGGGCGGGAACGCTGTTCACGGTAACGAACCCTAACCCGGCGGCCGATGCGTTCATGGAGTTCCTCAAGACCCCATTCGCGCATGAGATCATGATGTCTCAGGACGGCTTCCTGACGCCTCACCTTGGGGCAAACCCTGACAACTATTCGAATGATACACAGCGCGGGCAGGGTGAAATTCTGACCAACGCAACGACGTTCCGCTTTGACGGATCTGACCTGATGCCGGGTGCTGTAGGGGCCGGAACTTTCTGGACTGGCATGGTGGATTATTCGTCGGGTGCAAAAGACGCGGGCACTGTAGCGAGCGAAATCCAGTCCTCCTGGGACGCAGCCAAGTGATCAACGCACGGGGCGGTTTTAGGATCGCCCCGTTTGCCAAACGGATGAGCACACCATGACACCGGCACTTCAAGGCCTGCTGACGATCGCCATCGGCGTGTCGGGTTGCGTGGGCTATTTCTACCTGTCCAACCAATTTCTGGACAAAGTCCTGTTCCCGCCACGTGGGCCGAATGCAGGGCGCAATATCAATAGGGCCAATGTGATCAGGCCATGGCTGTTCCTGTTCCCGGCGCTGGCGGCGCTGGGGCTATATCTTGCCTACCCGGTCGTTGAAACCTTGCGCCTTTCACTCACGGAACGTGTGCCCGGCGGCGGGTACCGGTGGGTTGGTCTGGACAACTATACTCAAATGGCGGCCGAGCCGAAGTTTTGGGAAGCCATGCGCAACAACATGTTCTGGCTGATCGTTGTGCCCGCCATGTCCACCGCTTTCGGCCTGTTGGTTGCGCAGCTGACCGACCGTATCCGCTGGGGCAACCTCGCCAAGTCGCTGATCTTCATGCCGATGGCAATTTCATTTGTTGGTGCCTCGGTGATCTGGAAACTTGTCTATGATGCGCGCCCCGCAGAACAGGATCAGATCGGTATTCTGAACGCGGTCTACATATTTTTCGGAGGGACAGAACCGCAGACGTGGCTGACCGTCCCGTTCTGGAACAGCTTCTTCCTGATGATCGTCCTGATCTGGATTCAGACGGGGTTCGCCATGGTGATCCTGTCAGCGGCCCTTCGCGGGATTCCCGAGGAGACAATCGAAGCAGCCATTCTGGATGGCGCAAACCCTTTCCAAATCTTCTTCAAGATCAAAGTACCCCAGATCAAGACCACAATTCTCGTCGTTTGGACGACGATCACGATCACTGTTCTCAAGGTCTTCGACATCGTTTTTGCGATGACCAACGGCCAGTGGGAGACACAGGTGCTGGCGAACTACATGTACGACAAACTGTTCCGCGCCAACGACTGGGGCGTCGGGTCGGCCTCGGCCATGGTGATCATGCTGCTGGTTGCTCCGATCCTTGTCTGGAACGTGCGCAACGCACGCAAGGAGATGGAGTAAGCCATGAGCGATATTGCAGGAACCAAGCCAGCACTCAGATGGGTCGTTCATGCTTCGGTCATCTTTCTGGTGGTGCTGTGGGTCATCCCGACGTTGGGCTTGTTGGTTTCGTCCTTTCGGACAGCGGACCAGATCTCGTCCAGCGGTTGGTGGCGGTCGCTGTTTCCGTCCGAGCAGAACCTGACCTTGCGCAGCGCAGCACCCGAAACGCAGGTGTTGGAAAACGGCGTTTACGTGATCCAAGGCGAGTTGTTTGGTGAGGATAAGCAGGCCAAGATCTCCAGATGGGGTATCAGTTCGCGTGACGTGGACGCGTTTGAACCCGGCCAAACGGCAGAATTGCGCCGGGGTGGCACGATCACGGTTGATGCAAACGGCAACTACCGGATGGAAAACACCGAAGAGTTCTCTGGCAAGCGTGGCGCGCGCATCTTCGTGACGGCTGAATTGCCGCCTGAGTTCACTTTGGGTAATTATCAAAAAGTTCTGCTGGACCAAAGCAGTACGGACAGTATGGCCAAGGCGTTCTTCAACACTCTGACCGTGACTATCCCGGCGACGATCATTCCCATTCTGGTCGCTGCCTTCGCGGCCTATGCTCTGGCATGGATGGATTTTCCCGGCCGCGCACTGCTGATCGCGGCTGTTGTTGGCCTGTTGGTGGTTCCGCTTCAGCTTGCCCTGATCCCCTTGCTTAAGTTTCACCTGAATATCGGGATCGGCAAAGGCTATCTGGGCGTCTGGCTGGCGCATACCGGGTTCGGGATGCCTTTGGCGATTTACCTTCTCCGCAACTACATGGCCGGATTGCCGCGTGATCTGATCGAAAACGCCCGCGTCGACGGCGCGACCGAGTTCCAGATATTCACCAAACTGATCCTGCCACTCAGCTTCCCGGCGCTGGCGTCGTTCGCGATCTTCCAGTTCCTTTGGACATGGAACGATCTGCTTGTTGCGAAGGTGTTCCTGATCGACGCAACCGGCCAGACGACTGTGATGACCAACCGCATCGTCGAGCTTTTGGGCACGCGTGGCGGCAATTGGGAAATCCTCGCGACGGCTGCGTTTGTATCGATCTTTGTGCCGCTGGTCGTCTTTTTCGCAATGCAAAAATACCTGGTCCGGGGCCTGCTGGCCGGATCCGTCAAATAGAGGCGTCTGATGAACGTGCAGAACCCCATTGAACAAAACAAAGCAACCAAACTGTCATCGGACTGGTGGCATGGCGGCATAATTTATCAGATCTATCCGCGTAGTTTTCAGGACAGTAACGGGGACGGGATCGGTGATCTGAAGGGCATCACGTCGCGACTGGACTACATCGCATCTCTGGGCGTTAATGCGATCTGGATTTCGCCTTTCTTCAAGTCGCCCATGAAGGACTTTGGATACGATGTCAGCGATTATCGCGATGTCGATCCCATGTTCGGGACGCTGGATGATTTCACAGAGCTTCTCGATCAAGCACACGCCAAAGGCCTGAAGGTCATGATCGATCTGGTTCTGTCGCACACATCGGATCAGCACCCGTGGTTCAGCGAAAGCCGCAGCAGCCGCGAACACCCGAAATCCGACTGGTACGTATGGGCAGATCCCAAGCCGGATGGTACGCCACCTAACAACTGGCTTTCGATCTTTGGCGGCTCGGCATGGCAATGGGACTCTCGCCGCCTGCAATACTATCTGCACAATTTCCTGTCATCACAGCCTGATCTGAACTTCCACTGCCCGGATGTTCAGGACGCGTTGCTGAACGTCGC
Organism: Ruegeria sp. E8; assembly: GCF_056533985.1. Taxonomy (NCBI): domain Bacteria; kingdom Pseudomonadati; phylum Pseudomonadota; class Alphaproteobacteria; order Rhodobacterales; family Roseobacteraceae; genus Ruegeria; species Ruegeria sp. E8. The sequence continues at coordinate 93,854 of NZ_JBQFOY010000005.1, read as the reverse complement.
CCGGTTCTGGCTGGATCTGGGTGTGGATGGTTTTCGGTTGGACACAATCAACTTCTATTTCCACGACAAAGAACTGCGCGATAACCCTGCGCTGCCGATGGATCAGCGCAATGCTTCGATCGCGCCGGCGGTGAACCCTTACAACCACCAGGATCACCTGTACTCAAAAAGCCAGCCTGAAAACATCGCCTTTCTTGAACGACTGCGGGCGCTGACGGACAATTACGAAGGCCGGGCGTGTCTGGGTGAGGTCGGAGATGCGCAACGCGGGCTTGAGATCATGGGGGAATATACGTCGGGCGATAAGCGGATGCACATGTGCTATGCTTTCGAATTCCTGGAAAAACGTGCGTTGACAGCCAGTTACACCAAACATGTCTTTGACCAGTTGCAGGACAAGGCGGGTGACGCGTGGCCTTGTTGGGCGTTTTCCAATCATGACGTGCAACGCCACGCCTCACGCTGGAATCTGAGCGACGATGCGGCCCGTCAGCATGTGGTTATGATGATGTGTCTGCGCGGCTCTGCCTGCCTGTATCAGGGCGAGGAATTGGGCCTGCACGAAGCAGAAGTGCCGTTCGAGAAACTGCAAGACCCTTACGGCATTGAGTTCTGGCCGGAATTCAAAGGCCGCGACGGCTGTCGCACACCGATGGTTTGGGCTGCTCAAGATGAGCAATCGGGCTTTAGCACCGCGGAACCCTGGCTGCCGGTAAGCACTCAGCAGGCCGCGCGCGCCGTAGACAGGCTGGAGGAGGATTCGCGGTCGATGCTGAACCACTACCGTCGCGCAATTGCCTTGCGCAACGCCCATCCCGCTTTGGCATCGGGGGAGCAGACCGGCATGGCAGAAACCGGCTCGGTTTTGTCTTTCATCCGTGAGGATTCTAGCGAGCAGGTCTTCTGCGCCTTCAATCTGGGTAACGACGCGACCCAGATCAAACTGCCCGAGGGCAACTGGCAGGTAACTGGGCAGAACGTGGGCAGTGTTGAGGGTCGCGGTAACGTCACCCTGAACGCATCGCAGTTCTGCCTGATGGCCAGAAAAAAGGGATAAGGCATGTCTGAACTCAATCTTACCGAAGTCGCCAAATCCTATGGCCCCGTCGATGTTCTGAAAAACATCAACCTTGATATCGAGCAGGGCGAATTGATCGTCTTTGTCGGCCCATCAGGCTGCGGAAAGTCGACGCTGCTGCGGATGATCGCGGGTCTTGAAAAGATCACAGGCGGCACGCTGGAAATCGAAGGGCAGGTCATGAACGATGTCCCGCCTGCACAGCGCGGCATTGCGATGGTTTTCCAAAGTTACGCTTTGTATCCGCACATGACCGTGCGGGAGAATATGGCGTTCGCACTGAAGATCGCCAAGATGCCAGCGGCTGAGATTGACGCAGCCGTTGAGCGCGCTGCGCGTATTCTGCAACTTGAACCGTTTTTGGATCGTTTGCCTAAGGCTCTGTCTGGTGGTCAGCGTCAGCGGGTGGCGATCGGGCGCGCCATTGTGCGCGATCCCAAAGTATATTTGTTTGACGAACCTCTTTCGAATCTTGACGCCGCGCTGCGCGTCGCGACACGGATCGAGATTGCGCGGTTGAAAGAAGCCATGCCTGACAGCACCATGATCTATGTGACTCATGATCAGATCGAAGCCATGACTCTGGCCAGCCGGATCGTTGTGCTGGCAAACAAGGGCATTGCGCAGGTTGGCACTCCGCTTGAGCTCTATGAAACGCCCGACAATGAGTTCGTTGCACAGTTTATCGGATCGCCGTCCATGAACCTTTTGCCCGGAACGATCACCGGAACAGGAGCCGCGACAACAGTTTCGCTGGATGCGGGCGGCGTTGCGGTTTCGGCTATTGCGACCGACGAAAGCGATCAGGGAAAGCGTGTCAATATCGGGGTGCGTCCTGAAGATTTTGTCGCAACCACTGAGGATGCAATCCTGACAGGGATGGTGGATTTCACAGAAGCTCTGGGCGAAGTCACCCTGTTGTATTTCGAAAAAACCGACGGCGCGGATGCAGTGATTGCCAAGCTGCCAGGTGTTCAGAGAAATCTTCGTGGCCAAACAGTCTCGGTGTCCGCCACTCCGGAAAAAGTTCATCTGTTCTACGACGGGCTAACCATGCGCAAATAGCGCGCGAACGCAGTTCTTGACAGATCTGCGTTATGTGTTTCACCATAATTGAAACGTTTCAATGGTGAAAAATGCGGATATCTGCGCAGCTCTACACGGTGCGTCAATGCGGTGATCTGGCGGATCAACTGTGTTTGGTTGCCGCTTGCGGGTTCTCGGACATTGAAACCACCGGACTGTATGATCTGAGCCCAGCCCAGATGGCGCGTATCGTTCATCAATCAGGTCTTAACCTTCGTTCTGCACATTTCGACTGGGAAGAATTCGACGAGCGTTTCGACGACCTCGTCGAGGTTCTGAACCTTTTGGAATGCCAGGTGGCCGTCATGCCTTGGCTGGCGCCCCAGGTGCGGCCCGACACTGCCCGGGGATGGAATGCAGTGTCGGGCCAGTTATCCGAATGGGCATCTCGCCTAAAAGATCACGGCATCCGTCTTTCGTACCACAATCACGACTTTGATCTGGTAGGTGAGCCAGGTGAAATGCCTCTTGATCTGATTTTCGCGCAAGGAAATATCTATTGGCAGCCTGATATCGGCTGGCTGGCCGCGTGTGGTCTGAACCCCGCGGATATGATCGCGCGCCATACTGACCGCATCCTGTCCGTCCACGCAAAGGATTTGGATCTGACCGGGGGTACTGGTGTCGCGCGATGGTGCAATCTGGGTGAAGGTGCCATCGATTGGGATACTACGTTGCGCGCCCTCGCAAACACTGAATGCATTGATCTTTTTGTCGAACATGATGAAACCGAGGATCACAGACGCACCTTGCAAACTGGTCGGTCTTTTTTAGCTGAACAGCTGGCAGGGATCGGCTGATGGCGCGGGCGACGATCAAATCGATTGCCAAAAAGACCGGCTATTCAGTGGGCACGGTGTCAAACGCCCTGCGCGGAACCCCGTCGGTAAAGCGGGAAACACGGGAAGAGATTCAAAAAACCGCTGCTGAGCTTGGGTATCGGGTAAACCTGGATGGCCTGAAGCTGCGCACCAATAAATCCTACCGGATCGCGGTTTTGGTCGGAGTTTCAGATTGCGCCGCTGAGGAATGGGAGGGGGTCGAGTTTACACGGATTCTGGCTGGGATCTCCGACGCGGTTCAAGGGTCACGGTATCAGTTGAGCGTCTTTAGTGTTCGGGATGGAGAAGCCGCGCTCAAAACCCTGCACTCCATCGTGCAAGAAGGGTTGGCGGACGGAGTTATCTTCTCTGGCACCCGAGTGAATGACCCGCGCATAGTATATCTTCAGGACAAAGGTTTTCCATTTGTCACTTACGGCATGAGCGACAGTGCCCAGCCCCACGCTTATGTGGATCTCGATAGTCAGATTGCGGCATTTGATGCCACGGCTCGGCTACTTGATCTGGGGCACCTTCGGATTGCTCTGATCAACCCACCGGAAGACCTGATTTACGCGCAGCAACGCCGCCAAGGATATTCGGATGCGCTATTGGCGGGTGGTGTGAGATTTGATCCTGCACTTGTGTTGACCGGTCCGACGACCGCAGAGACTGGGCAACAGGCCTTTGCGACATTCATGCAGATGCCAAACCGTCCGAGCGCCATTATTTGCGCCAACGAGGCGATAACCCTTGGCGCTTTGTCTGCCGCTGCCAAAGCGGGCGTTCGGGTCGGCAGAGATGTTGTCGTCATTTCGAACGATGACCTGAAACTCAGCCAGTATTTCGTGCCACCGCCCAGTGCCTATTACTTGCCGATTGGCGAAACCAGCCGTCTGCTGGGTGAGTTCATGCTGAAAGCATTGGACGGGGTAGATCCGTCACAAATTCAAAAAAAGATCAGGGCCACATTGGTCGAGCGGCAACCTGACACCCCGGCGCCGGGCATGGCGCAGACCAACTAAGCCAACAGAGGAGAAACCGAACATGTTTAAGAACCTACTTGCCGCCGTAACGCTGGCGACACTCGCCGTTCCGGCGGCTTTCGCCGCCGATCTGGAAGGTCGCGTTCTCAAGATCGGAACCGATGCGACCTATCCACCAATGGAAACCGTAGACGAAGCCACCGGTAAGATCGTGGGCTTTGATGTCGACGTGATGAATGCGATTTGTGCAAAGGTCAATTGCGTTCCAAACTTTGTAAACACCGCTTGGGACGGTATTTTTGCGGCTCTTCAGCAGGGGGAATTCGATCTGGTCATCTCGGGCGTTTCAATCACGCCAGAGCGTGAAGAGACCATGGATTTTTCCGAACCTTACATCGTCGTCAGCCAGGCCATTTTGCTGCAAGTCGACAACGCGGATATGACGCTTGAAGACTTCAAGGCGGGCGGTCAGAAACTGGCGGCGCAAACCGCGACAACAAATGCCCAACTGGCGGAAGAGCTTGTGGGGCGTGAGAACGTAAGCCTCTACGACAACTTCTCGGCTGCAATTCTGGCGCTACAGAACGCAGACGTACAAGGTGTGATCATCGATGGCACGTCCGCAGCTGCCTACGAACAGGAGTTTGCAGGAGAACTGACTGTTGGCATCACAGGCCTGCAATCAGACCCTCTGGGCATCGTGTTTCAGGAAGGTGACCCAACGGTGGACGCCATCAACACTGGCCTGGCGGCTATTCAGGAAGACGGCACGCTGGACGAACTGAAAGCCAAATACTGGGGCACGAACTGATCCTTTTGCACCTCTCTGGTCCCGGCGGCCAATGTCGCCGGGCCTTGTCATAGCGGAGAAGTTCCATGTCGCGCCTCAGCACAATCCGCCCGAGCAATCTTGTGTTGCTCGCAGCCGCACCTTTCATCATCTACCTGTTTGCCACGTCTTCGAAATATCTGCGATCTCTGGTCGCCATTTTGGGCATCGGTAACAATGCGGGGCCGATTTTCGTCGGGTTCCTGTTGATCGTGACGGTTGCAATTCTTGGATATCTCTGCGCGCGTTACGCACGTTTTTCAAATCACGCCCCGGGATGGTTGCGGATTTGTGCCTTTTCCGCGTTCCCGGCAACGATTGCTCTCCTGGGGATCAGCGTTGTTTCACCACAGCTTTTGATGCCCTTTGCCGAGTCCGTATTCTTTCATGCGCTCAGCGAGAACACATCGACCCTTATCGACAGGTCCAGCCAAATCTGGGTGCTGTTCCCGGAAGTGATCGATCAGGTTCAGACAGGCTTGCAATTCCTTCTGGCAGCCAATGCAGTCGTCGTCGCCTTGTGTCTTTTTTCGACACGGCTGCAACCGCCTTGGCGCGGGCGTGTTCTGCTCGGGCTGGAATGTCTTACCGGTGCGGTTCTGTTTTACCTCATGTTCATGGCTCATTGGCAGTTTGCCACCGGTGTAGCCATTACATTCCGCGCAGCAATCTTTGCCTATATCTTTTCGGCCATTCTGGGCCTGATCTGGGTCGGGCTGCAATCTTTCAAGCCGAAGGCGCGCACCACGATCCTTTATGGCTCGATCAGCCTGACTCTGTTGGCAATATCGGCCTTTTTCTTCATGCAACCGCAGGTCAGCTATGTTCTGGTCGGCAGCACCGAGGGGCGTATCGCTATTGTGCGCGGCACCCCGCAAGCACAGGCCGATATCATCCGGTTCGGCGAGTTCGAAGGCGCAGGTGACCAGCAGTTCCGCATCCGCAGCGCCACCGACGCCACGGCAGCGCTGGAGCAGATTGAAACCGTCGACAGCGTTTCCGGAGCTTTTGTGCCGGTCGAGGCTCACACACAAGGCTATCCGGTTCTGTGGCGAACAAGTTTCTTACCTGACAAATACCGAAATCCCGCACTGGCCTTTGCCGTGTTCGGGTTTCTGCTGCTGACGCTGACCATTGGCGGCGCGCAGCACAAACTGCACCCTCTGGCGGTCGGGGCCGAGTTCTTTGTCGACACGATACGCGGCATCCCGATGCTTGTGATCATTCTGTATATCGGCCTGCCTTTAGCAGGTGCGGTCAAGGACGCCACCGGTGGCGGTATCGACATGACCAATATGACCCGGGGCATCATCGCAATCTCGGTCGGGTACTCGGCCTATATGGCCGAAATCTTCCGGTCCGGGATTGAGGCTATCCCGAAGGGGCAATTGGAAGCGGGTAGTTCTTTGGGCCTGTCCAGATGGCAGACGGCGCGGCTGATTGTGTTGCCTCAGGCTTTGCGGATCGTCACCCCGCCTTTGGGCAACGAGTTCATTGCGATGATCAAGGATACCTCGTTGCTGTCGATCCTGTCAGTCCGTGACATGACCCAGAGGATGCGAGAATTTCAGGCTGCCAGTTTTCTGCCCTTTGCCCCGTTCAACACGGCGGCAATTTTGTACGTCGTTTTAACTCTCGGCTGCGCCAGCTTCCTGAAATGGATCGAACGGCGCACGGCAAAGGACAACCGATGAGCAAGCTGGAGCTTGGGGTTTGCTACTATCCCGAACAATGGGACCCGTCGAAATGGCGCGATGATGCTGCGCAGATGGTCGAGATGGGGTTGGATTGGGTTCGGATCGCCGAATTTACCTGGGGCCTGATCGAACCCGCGCGCGGTCAGTTTCGCTGGGACTGGCTGGACGAAGTGATCGAGATTCTGGGTCAGGCCGGTCTGCGGGTCATGATGTCGACCCCAACGGCGGCCCCGCCTAAGTGGCTGATTGACGAGCATCCCGAAATCCTGCCGATCGGGTCGGACGGTCGGATCAGAGCCTATGGTTCACGCAGGCATTATTGTTTTTCCAGTGAGGTTTACCTGGCCGAGGCGCAAAGGATCGCAAAGGAATATGCGCGCCGATATGGTCAGAACCGACATGTCCACGCCTGGCAAATCGATAACGAATACAACGACCACGACACCGTTCTCAGCTATTCCGAGGCCGCGCGCGCAGGTTTCCGGCGTTGGCTGGAACAAAGATATGGTACAATTGATGAACTGAACGAGGCCTGGGGAACCGTATTCTGGGGCGCACTCTATTCTGACTTTGACCAGATCGAGCTACCCAACGGATTGGTCGCCACGCCAAATCCGACTCACGCGTTGGACTTCATGCATTATTCCTCGGACCGCGTGCGCCTTTTCAACAAGGCTCAGGTGGATGTGCTGCGAGAATATGCGCCGGGCCGGGATATCACGCACAACTTCATGGCAGGCAGTTTCGAGTTCGACCATCATGCAGTGGCTGCCGATCTGGATATTGTCGGCTTCGACAGTTACCCGCTTGGCAACCTGCTGGGCTCGACCCTGACGGATGAAGAAAGACACCGCTATCTGCGGACTGGCGCGCCGGATTATCAAGGGTTTCACTGCGACCTGTATCGCGGTCAGGGACGCGGGCGGATGTGGGTGTTGGAACAGCAGCCCGGGCCGGTGGACTGGGCGCCCAAGAATCCTTCTCCGGCAGACGGGATGGTTCGGCTTTGGACTTGGTCAGCCTATGCGCATGGTGCCCAAGCAGTGATGTTCTTTCGCTGGCGGCAGGCAAAATTCGCTCAAGAACAATACCATACGGCCTTGTTGCGCCCGGATGACAGCCTGGATCAGGCGGCAGAAGAACTGGCTGAGATCGTGAAAGATCGCGCAGTACTGCCTTCAGCGGTACGCGAGAAAGCACCGGTGGCGATGCTGCTGGATTATGCTTCGATCTGGGCGGCAGATATTCTGCCGCACGACGATGATTTCCCCAATGCTCATATCTTCCGAGAATGGTACACCGCCCTGCGTGGGCTGGGTGCCGATGTCGATTTTGTGGGTCCAGAGGATGATCTGGACGGCTACAACCTGATCGTTCTACCGCAAAGCATGATTGTGACCATGGACTTGGCCGCTAAACTCGACGCCTCTGGGGCAAAGCTCATGATTGGGGCGCGTTCCGGCAGCAAGACGTCCCAGATGCATACCCCGCCTAATCTGGCCCCGGGCGCGCTTGCCGATTTGACCGGGGTTCGCGTTGCCCGTGTCGAATCGCTCCCGGATCTTGCGCGGGAATATGTTCAGTTGGCGGATGGTCAACAGTTTGAATTCACCAGCTGGCGCGAAATCGTCGAGACCGAAGCACATGTTCTGGCCCATTTCAACAGCGCCTATTGCAACGCTAGCCCGGCGGTCATCCGGTCGGACCGCGCAACCTATCTGGCTATGGTGCCGCGCGGAGCGCTGTTGCAGGCCATTATGCGCGACGTCTTGGAGTGGGTCGGACAGAAGTCTCTAGACTGCGATCCTGACATGCGCATAACCCGACGCGGAACGTTGCAATTTGCTTTTAATTTTGGTCACATACCCAAGCCTCTGCCTGTTGGTGGACCGCGGCGAATTTTGATTGGTTCCGATCCAGTCAAAGCGCGCGATTTCACTGTCTGGCAGGATAACTAACGCCCTGAAATGCAGCCAAAACGCGTCAACAACCGAAACTGGACATAAGAATTTCGGAAACTGTCACTTTTGGACTGACGAACGGGCACAGAAAGTCCTATGAATAAAAAACAAAAAACCAACTAGTCTAACAATGGGAGAACACTAATGGCTAAAAACTCGACACTTTCCAGACGCACTGTGCTGAAGGGTGCAGGTGCTGCAGCACTCGCGGCACCTCTCTACAGCAAAAGCGCTCTGGCCTCATCCGGGGAAATCAACATCCTGATGTGGTCGGACTATCTGCCGCCCAGCTTTATTCAGGAATTCGAAACTCTGACCGGTATCAAGGTGAACTACACCGGCATCGGGTCCAACGAAGAAATCATCAACAAGATGAAGGCGACCAAAGGTCAGGGTTTTGACATCGTCTCGCCTACCAACAACCGTTCGCTTCAGTGGGAGCCGCTGGAACTGTTGCAGCCATTTGACATGAACAAGGTTCCGATTGATCTGGTGAACCCTGCCATGGCCAAGATCGGCACCGATGCGTGGGACTTCGGTGGTTCGGGTGCGCATTGGCTGCCGCATATCTGGGGCACCGAAGGTATTGCATACCGCACTGATCTGTGGCTGCCGGAAGGTGACGCGCCGTCTTATGGCGATGTTTGGTCGGAAGAAAATGCGGGCAAGACCATGGGCCGCGCGCATTCCATGATGCTGGGTGCAGGTCTTTACATGGAGCGTGCCGGAGAGATGGAGCCGGGCTCGGTCTGGGCCGCTTATGGTGACGAAGACACCATGCGCAAGGTCTGGGGTCAGATCACCGATTGGTGTATCGCCCGCAAGGATCGCATCAAGCTGATTTGGAACGACGCTGACACACAGAAGAACGGTCTTCTGAACGAAGGCGTTGTTGTTGGACAAACCTGGGACGGCCCGCCGCTGGCGCTGAAATCCGCCGGTGAGCCTGTGCATTATCAGGCACCTGTCGAAGGTGCGATGGCATGGGTTGACGGCATGTCGATGCCAACAGGCGCGGCGAATATCGATCAGGTCTACGCGTTCATCGATTTCGCCTATCAGGCCAAACCGGCCGGTGTCGCAATCGACAGCCACGGCTATAACTCGCCTGTTCTGGGTGCCGACCAGTATTCGGGCGACACCTACAAGAAGAACTTTGCCGAGGCCTATCCGGGCGACTCGCTGGCCAACCTCAACCCGTGGCCAGCCGAAGCGCCTTGGTACGCGGAAACGCGGACCGAGTTCGTCAACAAGTTCAAAAGCGCTTAAGCGTTCCGAAACCTGGCCCCTCGCGATTTGCGGGGGGCAATCATCCGTGCGCCGCTCCGGCGTAACGGACAGCTATGTGGTGTGGTGACAGTGCACACCTCAGGGAGATACCAAAAATGAGTGCAGGGGTCGGAGTCGATCTGGAAAACCTGTGGATCCGTTTCGGTGACTTCGTCGCCGTGCGCGATGCCAACGTCAACATCAACGGGGGCGACTTCTTTTCGTTCCTCGGGCCTTCGGGCTGCGGGAAAACAACGATACTAAGGGCTGTTTCGGGCTTCCTTGAGCCCAGCGAAGGCAACGTTCTGATCGGCGGCAACAATATGCGCGGCATTGGGCCGAACAAGCGCCCAACTGCGCTGATTTTTCAAAACCTCGCGCTTTTCCCACTGATGAAGGTCTGGGAAAACATCACGTTTTCGATGGAAATCAAGGGGGCCAGTGCCGCGGAGCGCCGCAAGCGTGCCGACGAACTGCTCGACATGATCGCGTTGCCGGGGCAAGGGGACAAACTGCCCAGCGAGTTGTCGGGCGGTCAGCGTCAGCGTGTGGCCATCGCCCGAGCCCTGTGCGCCGAGCCGGATGTTCTGCTGCTGGACGAACCGTTGTCAGCGCTGGACCTGAAACTGCGCCAGCATATGCGCACCGAGCTGCGTGAAATTCAGCAACGTGTCGGTATTACCTTTATCTACATAACCCATGACCAGGGCGAAGCGCTGACCATGTCGGACAATATCGCTGTCATGCGTGCTGGCGTGATTGATCAGATTGCCGATGGGAAAACCATCTACAACGATCCCAACACAGCATTTGCGGCCTCTTTTGTTGGCGAAAACAATGTGTTCCGCGGCAAGATTAAACAGGTCATGGGCAATGAGGCTCTGATCTCGACCAACCGCTCGGGCGATCTTGTGGCACGTATTTCGACTGCCAATCAGGGTAAGATGAAGGAAGGCGACGAGGCGATGATGTTCATCCGCCCCGAGGCCTTCGCCATTGCAGCTGACGGGGCGACTGGCGATCATTTCGTTACCGCACGGGTCAACCACGAAGAGTTCGAAGGCAATGTCTTCAACATCTTTACCGAAGGTGAAGGTGGGAAAGAGATCAAAGTGTCGATCCCCAACCACGGGCAGTCTTTCGAGGATCACACCGGACAGAACATCACGTTGGAATACGAGACGCACAATGCTGTCATCGTCCCGGCGGGTGAGCTGGCCGCGGAATAAGGGGAAGAACGCATGCCCCAGTTTCTGAAAGATTTCTTCAACCGCAACGGCACTGGAATGGGGTTGGGAATTTTGGGTTTGGTCCTGTTCTGGACTGTCGGCCTGATTATCCTGCCGCAGCTGTCGATGCTGGACTTCTCGTTCCGTCCGAACCTACCGCCGCCAGAGATTGGAGGTCCCAAGGACGTTTATACGCTCGAGAACTACAAATACCTGATCTATGGCCCCGAAGGTGGCAGTCAGGACTATAACACAGTCGATCTGAGGGTGTTCTTCCGAACCCTGGTGGCTGCGGTTTGTGTGACGATCTTCAACCTGATCATCTGCTATCCGATCGCCTATTACCTGGGGCAAGCCGAAGGCAGCCATATCCGCATTTTCGCGATCATGTTGATCATCCCTTACTGGATCAACGAAATCCTGCGTGCTTTCGCGTTGCGCATTATCTTCGGTGAGACTGGGGTGCTAAACACTTTGTTCATGGGATTGGGTATTTGGGATACGCCGTTCGATTTCATCCGCAATGACATCGCGCTTTATGCAGGTCTTGGTTATGCATACATCCTGCTGATGATCTTTCCAATGTATAACGTCATTGAAAGTCTGGACAAAAATCAGATCGAAGCAGCACGTGACCTTGGTGCGCCCTGGTGGCGGATACACTGGCGGGTCGTCATTCCTTATGCCAAGCCCGGGATCAGTTCGGGTTGTACGATGGTGTTTATGCTGTCCGCCGGTGCGCTGGCTGCGCCGCAGATTCTGGGTGGCCCATCGAGCTTGTGGTTCACACAACTGATCTATCAGCAGTTCAACGATAACAATGACTGGCCACAAGGTGCCGCCTATGCGATCGTCCTGCTGGTCACCTGTATCCTGTTCGTGCTGGCCATGATGCGCCTGTTCAAAGTGAACATGGGGGATATCGGGAAATGAACAATTCCTTCCTCCGTATAAGCATCTGGGTCTATCTGGCGATCTTCTTCTTGTATCTGCTGGGCCCGCTGGTGATCATGTCGATCACCGCTTTCAACTCGTCCGGCTTCCCACGAATGAGCCCGTGGGAATGCCTGACCTTCCAGTGGTTTGGTGAGCTGTTTCAGGATCAGCGTATCCTGAACGGGATCAAGAACTCGTTGATCATCGGTCTCGGAACAGTTGTTCTGTCTGTGGCGATGGGTCTGGCAGGCGCGTTGATGCTGACGCAGATCTGGCCCAAGCTGCGCGCGACCTACTATACGATCATCATCGCACCGATCCTGATCCCGGGTGTTGTTTTGGGTATCTCGACGCTGGTGTTCTGGGATCGGATCAACCGGATGTTGGGGCTGGGCGCGGACAGTTTCCTGTCGAACGGCATCTTCCTGACGGTGATCGGCCAATCCACCTTTATTGCCAGCTATTGCATGCTGGTGCTGGTGGCGCGGTTGCAGCGTTACGATGTTGCCTTGACCGAAGCAGCACTGGACCTCGGTGCCAGCCACGCGCAGGCCTTCCGCAAGATCCTGCTTCCGTTCATGCGCCCGGCGATTGCCTCGGCGGCGGTGCTGGCGTTCCTGGCTTCGTTCGAGAACTATAACACCACCACCTTCACCTTCGGAGAATACCCGACGCTGACGATCGAGCTGGCCCAAAAGGTCCGTTACGGCATCACGCCCGCGATCTCGGCGCTGGCGTTTATCATCGTGGCGCTGACGGTGTTCTTCGCTCTGTTGAACGAAGCCAAGTTGAAGCGACAGGAGCTGGTTGCAGCCGCGCGCAAAAACGCGACGGTTGAGGAGCTGGCAGGCAAGATCAAACTGCCCAGCTTCTTTTCCGGTAACATGGCAGCTGTTCTGTTGGTTGTTTTTGCCGTCGCAACGATCACCGTTGTTGGCACTGCAGCAACCTACAATCCGGCGCAGTGTATTGCCGATGTTCGCGAACAGAAGCAGTTGGAAGCGGAACAGCGTATTCAGGAGTTGCGTAAGCAACGTGAAGAACGCCGCAAGCAACGTGAAGCTGAAGAAGCGGAGCAAGGTGGCGCTCAATCCACTCCAAAACCGTCTAACAACAGCGGCTTTGGTAATGTGTTCGCGCCGAACTCGCTGGGTGGCGATGAAACCCAAGGAGAAGATGGTGCTTCTGAAACTGAAAGCGCTCCATCCAACAACAGCGGTTTTGGAGGGGTGTTTGACCCCAACAGCCTGCAAAGCGACGAATAGCGGCGCAGGACTATAAGCTCAGAATCCGCCCGATCCGGACTCAGGTCTGTTCGGGCGGATTGCGTTTCAGGATTTCGACGTCACAGCCTTGGACGCTATGCCCGTTCCAAACCACCGCTTCAGCGTTGTAGTTGATCAGGAATGTATGATCGGCCGTTTCACGCAGTCGCAGACCCTGCGGCATTTTCCTTAGATTTAGACCGGTTTTTTTAGCAGCCATAGCGATCACACGGTCCCAAAGGGTCTCATCCGGAAAGCCTGCCAGATACCAAATGCCATCGTTGGCCTTGAGTGCAGGCGACCCGTCTTCAAAGCTCAGCAGGTCTGCGGCTTGTCCAGACAACAGGTCGATCCAATGTTGCGCAGCGCCACCCCCTTGAACCGCACGTTTAGAGGTGGGTGGCAGCGTTTCGACCAATTCAACATCGCAATTAAAACCGCTCAGACCAGGGCGGCCCGCGTTGGGTATTTGAAAATCTCGGGTGATCGCACCGCTGCGCGGTCCCAGGATTGCCAGTTCGCAGTTGTTTTCCAGGCGGCGTTCCAAATCAGGATCGATTGTCGCCAAGCCCGGAGCCAGGATCAGATCGTAATGAGCCGAAATGTCGTTTGCCGAAACAAAATCCAAGGACAAGCCGGCGCGACGCAACGCGCGATATGCAGAAAATACCAGCCGGAAATACTCAAAACCTGCGCCTTGTGGCTGAGTGGACCACGCCCAGTCCGATGCATAATCGAACAGAATTGCGACTTTTGCCTGTTCCTGACGCACTACGCCCAACCTGGCCAAATCACCCGCAGTTTGACGGGCTTCGGCCAGGGCAGGTGCAGGGCGATTGTTCGGCGTCAGCAATCCTGCGTGCATTTGCTCCTGTGCGAAGGGAGCTTGCCGCCAGCGAAAATAACTCACCACTTCAGCGCCGTGTGCCACGGCCTCAAGAGACCACAGCCGTACCATTCCGGGACGTGGTGCAGGGTTGTACGGTGCCCAGTTCACAGGTCCGGGTTGTTGTTCCATCACCCACCAGCGGCCACGCCCGACGGCCCGATAGAGATCGTGGTGAAACGCCTGCATATCCGGATCACCTTGCTGCAGAAAAGCGGTCTTGTGTGCATCGTGATCTTCCAACCGATCCGACAGAAATCCGATCGGATAGCTGTCCCAGGTGGCAATATCGAGATCCGCACCGACCTCGAAATGGTCAAAGTCCAGGATGCGGCCCATGTAGTTGTGCAGCAGCGGCGCGTCGGTCAACGACCTCAGAACATCCACCTGCGCCTTGTTGAATGTCACAACCTGATCCGAGCTGAAACGGCGAAAGGCCAAAACATGCGACGGGTTCGGTTCGGTCACGGTTTGATTGGGCAAGTCGATCTCTTCGAAGTCGCTGTACTCCATCGACCAGAACACGTTGCCCCATGCCTCGTTCAGCGCGTCTATGGTTCCGTATTGCGCGGCGAGCCAATGCCGGAAGGCATGAAGGGCAGCGGCGCTGTAGCTGAGCGTGGTGTCATGGCACCCGTATTCATTGTCTATCTGCCACGCGGCCACATGCGGATTTTGACCGTAACGTTCACCTATGATCCGGGCGATGCGTGCGCATTCCTCGATATAGCCTTGATGGCTAAAACAATAATGCCGCCGAGATCCGAATTTGCGCGGGTTCTGGCTTTCATCCAACGCTAGCATGTCCGGGTGTTTGTGTAACATCCAGCGTGGCGGCGTGGCCGTCGGGGTGCCAAGCACAACTTTCAAACCAGCTGCCCCGAGCGTCTCAATCGCGCGATCCAGCCACTCGAATTGCAAATTGCCCGGTTGTGGCTCCATACGGCTCCACGCGAATTCACCTAAGCGGACCCACGTCAGGCCTGTTTCGACCATACGTGCGGCATCTTCCGCCCACATCGCCTCTGGCCAGTGTTCGGGGTAGTAACAAACGCCAAGTTCCGGCTTCATAAGATGACCTTGTGTTCTGCTTGGCCTTGTCCTGCATTTCGCGATGCAAAGGTCATGCCATTGGACGGTTGAGCTTTGATGTCGTCCGCACTTAATCCTTGACGGGCGGTCGTGCAGAAAAGCGTGCTCAGATCGGTGCCGCCGAAAGCGGGGCAGGATGTGTGCGAGGCGTCAAAGGAAACGGCACTCAGAAACTGACCGTCAGAAGAATACACCGCAACCCGGGCTGCGCCCCATTGGGCAATCCAGATGTTTCCGTCGGAATCAACAACTGCCCCATCCGGGTTCAGGCCATCTTTGCGCAAATCCAGAAAAACTGCGCTGTCCCCGTCCGGCCACCCGGTTTCCGAGTTCAGACGCCAGCGCCTGACTTGCCCCGTTACCGTGTCGCAGAAATAGGCACCCGAACGATCATGGGCGAAACAGATCGCGTTTGAAATTGTCACATTCGCAACCAGGCGCCTCAGCTCACCTTTCCAAAATCGATAGATCGATCCGACACCGGACTCCGCCTGCTTGCCCATCGTTCCGATCCAAAACCCGCCCCAGGGGTCGGCGCGCCCATCATTGGAACGGGTGACGGGGTTATCCGTTTCCAACGGTACAATCAGTATCCGGTTGCCAGACAGCAAATCAAAACGCCAAAGACCTGTTTCGGAAGCCATGAAAAGCGTATCGCGGTCCACCCAACCTGCGGCCGAAACATACTCGTCAAAGGTCCAGCTTTTTGGCTCGTCTCCGTCGCGGGTCATTAGGCGTTTGCCTATGATATCAAACCAGAAAAGCTGTTGTCGTTCCGGATGCCACAACGGGCCTTCACCCAACTCGCAGGGGCGGTCGTCATAAATGGTGCTCATCCAGCGGCCTCGTCATAGGCGGCTACGATCTGGCGGGCACGGTCCGCGATTTCGGTAACATCCATGCCGGGTTTGTAAAGGGCGGATCCGATTCCGAACCCATCCGCACCCGCTTTGATCCATTGCCCGAAATTCTCAGGCCCGGCACCGCCAACGGCAAAAACAAGCGTGCCTGTGGGCAAAACCGGACGCAAGGCAGCCAAACCCGTCGGGCCAGCCATGACACCCGGAAACAGCTTTAACCCGGTTGCCCCGGCCTTGAGGGCGGCAAAGGCTTCAGTTGGGGTGTAAACACCCGGCCAGCTTTGCATACCCAACGCAACTGAACGTTCGATGACCTCTGCGTCATAATTGGGTGACACCACCAGTTTGCCACCGGCAGCCGAAACTGCGTCTACCTGATCGATCGACAAAACAGTCCCCGCGCCGATCAGGGCCTGATCCCCAAAAGCTTCGACCAAAATACCGATACTGTCGAGCGGGTCAGGTGAGTTGAGCGGCACTTCGATCCGGTCGATGCCTGCATCAATGATCGCGCGGCCAACGGCTTTGGCTTCCTGCGGTTTCAGGCCACGCAGAATGGCGATGATAGGACGGCTCATGCGGTTTGCCTTGTCATGTTTCGCGCCAACCCTAGCCCTGCCAGCGTCGCATCGGTGGCGTTCGCGGTTTCGACAAAAGCGCCTTGTTGTTGCAGTGCTGATGCATAAGTCTGTGACACGCCTTCTGCGCCAATGATGGCCAGCTGCTGCCCCAGCCAATACGGGCGTGTCGCGGCCAGCTCGGCCCCGATCAACAAGCCTGAAAGCCGAGCGCGTGCGGTGCCTTTGTCCTCTCCGTGCAATAGATCGGCGGCCCGAAGGCCAAAGAGGCGCGCGGCCAGTTGCTCGGGCTTGGATAACGTATCTGCCACCGCTTCTGCGAAGGCGTTTTCGTCCCAGCCCTGGCTTACCGAATGCCGCAGCACCGACTGTCCACTTAGCAGATCGAACAATTCACCTGTCATGAAGGTGCGAAAGCTCACAACTTCACCGGCGCTGACCTGTACCCATTTCGTATGGGTTCCGGGCAGGCAGATGACGCCATCCCAGTTCTGACGGGCACCTAGAAATCCAGCGATCTGCGTCTCTTCGCCCCGCATCACATCCGGCGGTGTCATCTGTTTCAGGCCGGGAACGACAAAAGCCCTGATCCGCGGGTCAGAACCGGGAACGCGGATCGGAGCATCCGGCAGAGGTTCTGACGGGATGGTGGAATAGGGCGCTTCGACCCAGCCTTGCCGTGCACCGACCATTCCGCAAGCGATCACATCCACAGGCGCGACAGTCAACCAGCCTTCGATCAATTCCAGAAGAGCGGCTTGGAACCCGTCGGTGCCAAC
Source organism: Ruegeria sp. E8 (assembly GCF_056533985.1). Lineage (NCBI taxonomy): Bacteria > Pseudomonadati > Pseudomonadota > Alphaproteobacteria > Rhodobacterales > Roseobacteraceae > Ruegeria > Ruegeria sp. E8. The sequence continues at coordinate 76,502 of NZ_JBQFOY010000005.1, read as the reverse complement.
ACGCGCCATACCTTTGTCGGATTGTGCATGGTCCAGCGCCGTAGCTCCCTGCATGGCCCAGGCCCGCAGGTGAGATGTTCCCCAATCGACGGCGATCCAGTCTGTATTCATCGCGTCACCCCGAAACCACAACGCCGCCATCAACGGCCATACACTGCCCGGTCATCCCGCGGCTGGCCTCGGACGCCAGAAACAGTGTCGGTGCGATCATGTCCTCGGGCGTCAGATGTTCTTTCAGGCATTGCCGGTCCAGATGTGCGGCTAAATCTTCCGGAGTGGCCCACATATCCAGCTGTTTTTGAGTCAAAACCCAACCAGGTGCCAGCGCGTTTACTCGGATTTTCTTCGGCCCCAACTCGCGCGCCAATGATCGCGTCATCCCAGTAATTCCGGCATTCGACGTCGTGTAAATCGGATAGCCTGCATTGCCCATCATATAGCTGATTGAACTGAAATTGATGATTGCCCCACCGTCTTTCATTTGCCGCGCAGCTTCCTGACACGCGAAATAGTAGGCTTTCAGGTTCACCTCGATCATCCAGTCCCAGAACTCGGTCGTGGTTTCTTGCAGTGAGTGTCGTTGGTCATTAGCTGCGTTGTTTACCAGCACGTTCAGAGGGCCATGAGCTTCGGCGGCTTTGGCCATTGTCGCGTGCAGCAGTTCCGTGTCCGTCATGTCGCCTTGCAGAAACAGCGGTGCGCGGCTGTGTTTGTCTCTCATCTCTTGGACAAACCCGCTGGCATCCGAGCGGCCGATGAAGGCCACATTGGCCCCCTGAGCCATGAACCCGTCCGTGAGCGCCGCGCCAACACCCGAACCGCCGCCGGTGATATAGACGGATGCCCCGTTCAAATCGTGGAAAGTTGCTGGTTGAGTCATCAGTGGCTCTCTCTGGTCACAAGGCGGGTGTCTTTGCCGACAAGGAAATCCAGATCGGCCCCCTGATCCGCCTGCAACACGTGGTCGATATAAAGTTTCGCATAGCCGCGGGTGTAGTGCGGATCATCCGGTTGCCATGCGGCGCGGCGGGCGTCCAGTTCGTTTTCGTCCACAAGCAGCATCAGTTCGCCTGAGCTGGCTGAGACGCGGATACGGTCACCGGTTTTCACCAGTGCCAGCGTGCCACCCGCCTGCGCCTCTGGGCTGACATGCAGGATAACGGTGCCATAGGCGGTGCCGGACATGCGCGCGTCCGAGATACGGATCATGTCGCGCACGCCCTCTTTCACCAGCTTGGCCGGGATGGGCATGTTGCCGACCTCGGGCATCCCCGGATAGCCTTTGGGGCCGCACCCTTTGAGCACCAGAATGGTGTCGGGCGTGACAGGCAGGTCGTCGCGGTCGATATTGGTTTTCAGGTCTTCAATACTTTCGAACACATAAGCTTCGGCTTCGGTTTCCAGAAGCGCATCCGTCGCCGCAGAAGGCTTAACGATGGCCCCGTTCGGCGCCAGGTTGCCGCGCAGAACGCGCAGACCCGCGGCGGGTTTCACGGGATCGTCGAAAGGGCGGATGACATCTGCGTTGAAACACTCGGCCCCTTCGTAATGGGCTGAGATATCCTTGTTCAGAACCGTCTTTGCCGGGCGCAGGAAGGGTTTGAGTTCGTTCAGAACGACCGGGACGCCGCCTGCGTAGCAGAAATCCTCCATCAGGTATTTGCCGGAGGGCATGCAGTTGACCAGTAGCGGGATTTCGGACCCGATCTCAAAGTCCTTCAAGGTCAGGTCAACCCCAACACGACCCGCCAGCGCCAACAGATGCACCACAGCGTTGGTCGAGCCGCCGACAGCGGCGTTGGCCAGAATGGCGTTCTCAAATGCCTCTTTGGTCAGGATATCCGAGGGTTTGAGGTCTTCATCCACCATTTCGACAATCCGTTTGCCGGTCAGATGCGCCAGTGCCATCCGGCGAGCGTCAACGGCGGGTAGGGCGGCATTGGTGGGCAGGGACATGCCCATCGCCTCGACCAGCGAGGCCATGGTACTGGCCGTGCCCATAGTCATGCAGACACCAGCGCTGCGGGACATGCCGGATTCGGCGTTCATGAAGTCCTGGAGAGTCATCTCTCCGGCCCGAACGGCCTCAGAAAATTTCCACACATCGGTGCCCGACCCGATGTCCTGCCCGCGGTACTTGCCGTTCAGCATCGGGCCGGAGCTGACGACGATTGACGGTAGATCGACCGAGGCGGCACCCATCAGTTGACCCGGCGTGGTCTTGTCGCAGCCGCCCAGCAGGACAACGCCGTCGATGCCATAGGCACGGATCGACTCTTCGACATCCATCGCCAGCAGATTGCGGAACAGCATGGCTGTTGGTTTCATCTGGGTTTCGCCCAAGCTCATCACCGGGAACTCGACCGGGAAACCCCCGGCCTCCCAAACGCCACGTTTGACGCCCTGGGCCAGATCGCGCAGGCCCGAGTTGCAGGGAGTCAGTTCGGACCAGGTATTGCAGATTCCGATGATGGGACGGCCATCAAAAGCATGATCGGGGAAGCCCTGGTTCTTCATCCATGATCGATGGATGAAGCCATCCTTGTCGAGTTTTCCATACCAATGCTGTGAGCGGCGTTTTGTCATTTTGTCGGAGCTTTTTCTGGCAGGGGTTGGATATGAGTATTTGTGAAAAGATGAAGATCAGGCGGCTCGGGCTGGACGGCACCAGTCAGGCAGCCAGTCGGCATGGGCGGTCAACAGGTCCGTAACAAGGTTGCGGATTTGCCGCAGGTCCAGTTCGGCAGCTGTATGCGGGTCCATTATGGCGGCATGATAGATGTGCTCGGGATTTTGGTCGATCAGAGCGCGGACAGTCAATTCCTGAACATTGATCTGGGTGCGCATCAGGGCGATCAACTGCGGCGGAATATCCGCCACCACAGAGGGTTGCACGCCATTGGCGTCTATCAGACAAGGGGTTTCGACCGCAGCACCCAGCGGCAGTTGCGGGATTTGGCCTGTATTCGGCAGATTTCCGTATGCCGCATAAGGAGTGTCAGTGACGATTGCGTTCATCAGATCGGCGGCGAATTCATGGCTTCGGATGACTTCGATTTCGCGCCCATCTGTCAGGGTTTTGGCCTGTTCTTTCCAACTGGCAACCTGTTCTTCGCAACGGGTGGGGTATTCGTCCAGCGGGATCGAGAACTGGTCGATCAGGTCGTTGCGTCCGTCCTTGATGAACCAGGGGACATATTCTGCAAGATGCTCGGAGCTTTCGGTGCAGAAATAGCCCAGATGATCCATCACTTCGTAGCGCACTTTGTTGGGGCAGCGCGGCATCAGCAGCGGAGGTTTGGGCAGGCGACCGCTCGCGTAGCCTTGGCGTAGCGCCGGGTAGAGATCGTGGCCCCGATGATCGAGCCGCAGAAAGAATGCCACGTGGTTGACGCCCGCCACCTTGTAGCGGATTTCTTCTTTTGGCAGGTCCAGATCGTGTGCCAGTTCCTCGACCGTGTTCTGTACTGAATGGCACAGCCCCACATGTCTCAGGGTCGGGAAACGCTCGGCCAGGGCCCATGTGTTGATCGCCATCGGGTTTACATATTGCAGCAGCGTCGCGTTCGGGCAGAGCTGCATCATGTCCCTCGCGACGTCCCACAAGACCGGAACCGTGCGCAGCCCACGCATGATGCCCCCGACGCCCAGCGTGTCGGCAATCGTTTGTCGCAAACCGTATTGCTTGGGGATTTCGAAATCCGTCACCGTGCAGGGCTTGTATCCACCGATCTGGAAGGCGGTGATGACAAAATCTGCGCCGTCCAGAGCCGCGCGGCGGTCTGTATGGGTGGACACAGTTGCGCCGGTGCCAACGGACCGGATCATCGCCCGGGCGACGGCTTCGCTTTCGGCCAGACGCTGACCATCGATATCCATCAGTGCGAAGTGACTATCGGCCAGCGCAGGGGTCAGCAGCGCGTCGCCCACGATGTTTTGCATGAAAATCGTGGACCCGGCACCGATAAATGTAATTTTGGTCATTTTACAGCTCCGAGGGTCAGGCCCGCGATGAAGTGTTTCTGCATCAGGAAGAACATGGCCACCGGTGGTAGCGCCGCAACGATGGAGCCTGCGCTCATCAACTGATAGGCGGCGCGGAATTGCGCGTTGAAACTGGTGATACCTGCAGTGACGGGCTGGCTTTCGGCGCCTTGGGTCAGGACGACGGCCCAGAAATAATCGTTCCAGATGAAGGTGAAGATCAGAACGCTGAGCGCAGCAATCGCGGGCTTCATGAGCGGCAGCACCACGTACCAGAAGATGCGCCATTCACTGATGCCCTCGACACGCGCGGCTTCGATCAGCTCAAAGGGCAGGGCACGGATGAAATTGCGCATGAACAGGGTGCAGAACCCGGTCTGGAAGGCGATGTGGAAGAGAACAAGGCCGGTTTTGGTATTGTAGAGGCCCAGTTGCAATGTCAGGTCGCGGACCGGCACCATCAGGATCTGGAAGGGCACGAAGTTGCCCGCCACAAACATGAAAAAGATCCAGAGGTTCGATCTGAATTTGTAGATCCCAAGCGCAAATCCAGTCATGCAGCTGAGCGCGACGGCGCCGATCACCGTTGGGATGGTGATCAGGAACGAGTTCAACAGATAACGCGGCATGTCAGAGTTGAAGAAGACCTGACCGTAGTTGTAAGCGCCCTCAAAGCTGGACGGCATCCCCCAATAGTTGGCATTGGTGAAATCCGCCGCCGGTTTGACTGAGAACAGGGCCACCGCCAGCAGTGGACCCAACCACAATAGCAGAGCAAGAGGCAGCATGGCCTGATAGGTGATCTGCGCCGCGCGGGGTTGTTTTTCGATAGGTTTGGGAAACATCTCAGTGCCCCTTCTCTTCGCGGTACATCGACCAAAGGAAATAGGCGATGAAGCACAGCATGATGAGGAACAGCACCACAGCAATAGCGGCACCGTATCCCATGCGGAAACCGTATTCGGACAATGCGACCTCGAACATATAATAGGCCAGCACGCGGGACGATCCGAAAGGGCCGCCCTGTGTCATAATCGAGATCAGGTCGAAGCTGCGCAATGCGCCGATGATGGTGACGACAAAGGCGATGAAGGTCGCGGGGCGCAGTTGCGGCAGGATGATGTGCCACAGCATTCGTAAGCCTTTGGCACCATCCAGACGCCCGGCCTCGATCTGTTCGGGGTCCACGGCGTTCAGGCCGGTCAGGTACAGGATCATGCAGTAAGCGGTTTGCGGCCATAGACCGGCAAAGATGATACCATAGGTCACGAAACGTTCGTCACCCAGTACGTTCAACGGGCCGAGGCCGAAGAGGCCTAGGAACTCGTTCAGCAAGCCGAAGGTCGGATCGTAAAACCACGTGAACACAAGGCCCACGACCACCTGAGAAATCACGAAAGGAAAGAAAAATAGTGATTTGTAAAGGCGAATGCCCCAGACGGTCTGGTTCAGGAACAGGGCGATGAACAGGCCCGCCGGGATCGCCAAAAGGTATAGCACCAGCCAGATCAGATTGTTCTTGAGAGAGATGTAGAACGCATCCCGGTCCACCCATTCCCAATAGAGGTCTTCGTAGTTGCGAAAACCTACATATTCCGCCGCGCCCAGTCCGTCCCATTCGTATAGCGACAGGTTTATCGACTCGAACAACGGGATGATCACATAAACAGAAAAGAACAGAAGGCCAGGGGCCAGAAACAGCCAAGGGGCGATGCGTTGTTGGTTCCTGTGGAACCAACTTTCCTGTTGTAATGAGTCAACGGCAACGGTCATAGGATATCTCGGATTTGGTGGGGTTAAGGCGGGCCGAGGTCCGCCTTACTGTTGAGGGCGACGCAGGCCGGGCCTCAGCCCGGCCCATGCCGGGTCAGTTTTCGTAGATACGCCCGCGAGCGCGTTCAAGTTTGGCCAGAATCCGGTCCAGTTCGTCAGGTTTGACCATGAATTCCTGGAAGCCTTCCATTGAGACTTTGGCCATTTCCGCAGGTGCATCACGATCCCAGAACTGTGCAATTCCGCCAGGGCTGTTGGTGGACAGCATTTCAAAGCCCTGCTGCAGGAATTTGTCGTTATCCACCGACGATTGAGCGTTCACCGGTAGCTGACCAAGGTTCGCGCCGTTGTTGATCTCGGTCTGTTCCTCGGCAGAAACCACATGGCGCAAGAATTCGCGAGCAGCTTCTTTGTTCGAGGCATTGGCCGGGATGTGGAACGTGTCGGTCGGCGCGTCTTCGGCCAACTCAACATCCGGGTTGATCGCGACGAACTGGTAGAAGTCCAGCTGATCGTCGGTCAGTCCTGCCTCACGAAGAGGTGCCACAGCAAAGTTGCCCAACAAGATAGCTGCGGCGTCGCCCTGAACTATGAGAGGAAGGGATTCTTGCCAGCTACGCGCCGTGTGGTCGTCGGGGAACGCGCCCATGTCGATGAGTTGTTTCCAGTTGGCGAATGTCTGCTTGACCCGGTCATCTTCCCAGCTTGCTTCGCCATTTGCCAGTTGATTGTGGAAATCAAACCCGTTGGTGCGCATGTTCAGATAGTCGAACCAGCCTCCGGCGGTCCAATAATTCCGCGTGCCAATCGTGTAGCAGATGCGCCCGGAATCGACGATCTTCTGGCAGTTGGCCAGTTCTTCTTCCCAAGTGGTCGGTTCAGACAGGCCCAGCTCATCAAAGATGTCTTTGCGGTAGTAAACGCCCCACTGGTAGTAGGTATAGGGCACGCCCCACTGCTTGCCGTCGATGGTCATCGCGCCTTTGGTCGAGGCGAGGTTTTCGGCAATCTCGGGTTCTTCCCAAAGATCCGACACATCCTCGAACAGGCCTGCCTCGACATAGGGTTTCATACGGTTCGCCGCATACCAGTTGGCGACGTCCGGTGTGTCAGCCGTCAGGAAATTTCGAATCTGCGTCTTGTACGCCTCGCGGTCGATCACGGTGGTTTCGATTTCAAGGCCGGGATGTTCTGCCGCAAACCTTTCGATCATCGCCTCCATCGTCGCGCGCGGCGCCGGGTTGGATGTGTCCAAGAAGATGCGCAGTTCGCCCGTCAGTTCAGCTGCTGCCGGAAAAGCAAGTGCAACGCTCATAGCCAGAGCGGCTGTTGTGCGCTTGTAGATGGAATGCATGGTTTCCTCCCTTAGCTTCCATTCTGGTTCCAAATAATGAAACTTAGTTTTATATATTGAAAACTACACATCGACTCGGTTAGTCTTGTCAAGACCCTCGTGCTTTGGCCCGAGGAGCAAGCGGAGGAGAACTGGCGCCCGTGGCAGGTGATGGAACAATAGGCAAGGCATGTGATGTGCTGGATCATGTGGCGTCGTTCGAGCGCCCGGTAAGGTTCGGTGAGCTGTTGGATAGCAGCGATTTTCCTAAGGCGACCCTGTACCGATTCCTGCAATCCCTGACCAACCAGGGGATGCTGTCCTATGATCGCGACCGACAGACCTATGCGCCCGGAATGCGGTTGGTGCGGTTGGCCCACGCGGCCTGGACGCAAAGCTCTCTGGCGCCGATTGCGCGCCCGTTTCTGGATGGCCTTAGTCAAGAGACCGGGGAAACCGTGCATTTGGCGCAGCTCGATTCCGGCCAGGTCCTTTACGTCGACAAACGCAATGCAGCGCAGCCTGTCGAGATGTATTCACAAGCCGGCAAAGTTGGCCCGGCATATTGCACCGGGGTCGGCAAGGCGATGCTGGCGTTTCTGGAAGAAGAAGCGCTGAAAAGTGCGATTTCCCGGCAAAGTTTTCACCGCTTTACCGACAAAACACTGACTTCAGAGCAGTTGCTGCGCGCTGATCTTGACCAAATTCGCGACCGTGGCTTTGCCATCGATGACGAAGAACACGAGCCCGGCATCATTTGCGTGGCAGCCCCGATTCTGACTTCGAATAGCCGGATGCTAGGAGCGATTTCTGTGACCGGATCTACCGAACGAATGGATTTCAATCAACTCGAAGCCTGGGTGCCACGTGTCCGGCGTGTGGCCGAACAAATTGCGGCCGAGGCACAAGCCTGGCGGTTTCCCGAAATGCGCCCAGATTCCAAAAAAGACAGGATGCAAGTGACATGACAGGTGTAATTCTGAACCAGGCGATCAAGCGGTACGGTCAGACTCAGGTCATTCATGGGATCGACCTGCAGATTGAAGATGGCGAGTTCTGCGTTTTTGTTGGCCCCTCAGGATGCGGCAAATCCACTTTGCTGCGGATGATCGCGGGGTTGGAAGAAACCTCGGAAGGCGAAATTCACATAGGCGCACGCGACGTGACTCATGTGGACCCGGCCAAGCGCGGCGTGGCGATGGTGTTCCAGACCTATGCGCTCTATCCCCATATGACGGTCGCCGAAAACATGGGATTTGGCCTGCGCATGAACGGTGTCGCAAAGGCTGAGATAGATCAAAAAGTTCAGGAGGCTTCGAACATCCTGAAGCTTGACCCCTACCTTAAACGTAAACCCAAGGCCCTGTCGGGCGGCCAACGGCAACGCGTCGCGATTGGCCGTGCAATTGTTCGTGGCCCAGAGGTTTTTCTGTTCGACGAACCCTTGTCCAACCTGGATGCCGAGCTGCGTGTAGAGATGCGGGTCGAGATCGCTCGCCTTCATCAGGAAATCGGGGCGACCATGATCTACGTGACCCATGATCAGGTCGAAGCCATGACCATGGCCGACAAGATCGTGGTGCTGCGTGACGGTCGTATTGAACAGGTCGGCGCGCCAATGGACCTGTACCGCGATCCCGACAATCGTTTTGTTGCTGGCTTCATTGGCTCGCCCGCGATGAACTTTCTGGAGTGTGACTATGCCGACGGCCATGTTAGCCACCCCGCGTTGACTCAACCTCTGCAGGTGTCCGCCGCTGTTCCTTCGGGTTTGACCAAAGTGACCTTGGGGATGCGCCCGGAACACATTCAGATAGACCGCACGGCCGAAACCTGCACCGTTGACCTGACCGAAGCGTTGGGAGGCGTGTCCTATTCTTATCTTTTGACGCCCAACGGCGACAAACTGATTGTCGAGGAACGGGACGATCAACGCAGTGCAATTGGCGACCGGATCGGCATCTCAATCCAGCCCGAGCGTGCCATGGTATTTGATCCTGAGACTGGCAAGCGCTTCCGCTGATCATCGAAAACAATAGATGAGTGTGCCAGGTCGAGCTTGATAGACTTTAGTTCTTTCGATCATTTCACTGATTGGCCCAGGCTTGAAGTGACGGCACATTGGGCTTGGTTGTTTCAATTCATCGGCTTTTCAATCCGACCGTGGCAAAACGCGCAGCCATAGATGATTGATTCCCAGCCCAACGTAATTTAAGGGAAGCCCTGTCAAAACAGAGTCACCCAGGGGCCGTATCACGATCGCGCCCCTCCCGCGCCGCTTTGATGTGGCCTCAACTCTTGGATCGCACGCCCCTGAAAGGCTTAAAAAAGGTAAAAGAATATGGCAGATAAATCGAACTTCGACATATTGTATACCATTGTAGACGAAGCGCCTGAGCTGGCCAGCGCGTCGTTTCTACCCATCATTCGCAAGTTCGCGTCTGCTGCGGGCGTCAGTGTTGGCACCAAGGATATTTCTCTTGCCGGGCGCATCCTTGCCACCTTCCCTGAGAAGCTTACAGACGAACAACGGATCACAGACGATCTGGCCGCTCTGGGTGAGTTGGTGAAAACGCCCGACGCCAATGTGATCAAGCTGCCGAACATTTCGGCCTCGGTTCCGCAGTTGGTGGCAGCGATAGAAGAGCTTCAGTCGCAGGGTTATGATATTCCAAGCTACCCTGAAGAGCCTTCGACCGACGAGGAAAAGGCGATCCGCGCGCGGTATGACGCCATCAAGGGCTCGGCCGTGAACCCGGTGCTTCGCGAGGGCAACAGCGACCGCCGCGCGGCGCGTGCTGTGAAAAACTATGCCCAGAAGAACCCGCATTCGATGGGCGAGTGGTCATCGGACAGCAAAACCAAAGTGTCGTCCATGCCCGGCAATGATTTCTACGCCAACGAGAAATCGGCCACCATCACCGCCGCTCAGGCAGGCGATGCGAAGATCGAATTCGTCGGTAAAGACGGCAATGTCACCGTGCTGAAAGACGCCTGGCCGCTGGCCGAGGGCACTGTAGCTGACGCGACATTTATGTCTGTCAAAGCGCTTTCGTCGTTCCTGGCGGACGCCATTGAGGACACCAAAAAAGACGGGACCATGTTCTCGCTGCACATGAAAGCCACGATGATGAAGGTCAGCGACCCGATCATCTTTGGCTATGCGGTCAAGGCGTGGCTGGCCCCGGTGTTCGAGAAGTTCGGTTCTGAACTGGATGCGTTGGGTGTGAACCCGAACTCAGGTCTGGGCGATCTGCTGGAGCGCGTTCAGGGCAATGCCGACATAATGGCGGCTATTGATGCCCTCAAGGCGGATCGTCCGTCTATGTATATGGTGGACTCGGATCGTGGCATCACCAACCTGCATGTTCCTTCTGACGTGATCATCGACGCCTCGATGCCCGCTGTGATCCGCGCGGGTGGCAAGGGATGGGATGAGACCGGTGCCAAGGGCGACACCAACTGTGTGATCCCCGACCGGTGCTATGCTCCTGTCTATGACGAGACCATCAATTTCTTCAAAACCAATGGTGCGCTGAACCCGGCCACCGCTGGTGCCGTCGCAAACGTTGGCCTGATGGCCCAGAAGGCTGAAGAATACGGCTCGCACCCAACCACGTTCCAAGCCCCTGCCGATGGCACGATCCGCATTGTTCTGGCTAATGGTGAGACGCTACATTCCCACGACGTTGAACAGGGCGACATCTGGCGGTCTTGCACTGTCAAGACAGCGCCGATCGAGAACTGGATTCAATTGGCGATGGACCGTCAGCGCCTGACCGGGTCCGAGGCGATTTTCTGGCTGGACGCAAATCGTGCCCACGATGCCGAGCTGATCAAATACGTCAAACCGGCGCTTGAGGCAGCTGGTGTGGCTGACAAGTTCCAGATCATGGCCCCGCGCGAAGCAACCCGCCAGTCGTTGGAGACCATCACGGTCGGAAATGACTCGATTGCCATCACCGGAAACGTGCTACGGGATTACCTGACCGACCTGTTCCCGATCCTCGAACTGGGTACCTCTGCCAAGATGCTGTCGATCGTCAAGCTGATGAATGGCGGCGGCCTGTTCGAAACCGGGGCAGGGGGCTCGGCTCCGAAGCACGTGCAACAGTTGGTTGAGGAAAATCACCTGCGCTGGGATTCGATGGGTGAGTTCTGTGCTTTGGGTGAATCGCTGAACTTCTTGGCCGACAGCAAAGGTAACGCCAAGGCAGGTGTTCTGGGTGCCGCAGCCGAGGCTGCAACGCAGGGCATTCTGGACAACAACCGTTCCCCCAGCCGCAAGGTGGGTCAGCCTGACAATCGCGACAGCCACTACTGGTTTGCACGGTACTGGGCCGAAGCTCTGGCTGCACAATCTGATGATGCCGATCTGGCCGCCGAATTTGCACCGCTGGCAACCGAGTTGGCAAACAAGGAAGAGCAGATCTTGTCGGAACTGGCCGCCGCTCAGGGGCCTGCTGCTGACCTGGGTGGTTATTATCATACCGATCCAGCTAAAACTGCAGCCGTAATGCGCCCCAGCGCCACGCTGAACGCGATTATCGGTTAATCGGAAAAAAGCAAACGGGCGAAATTCGCTCGCTGAACAACGTATCAAAGGACCGCCTCTGTGCGGTCCTTTTTTCATGAGAAACACGTAGGTTTTGATGCGAGCAGAGAGTTCGGCAGTCTGAGGTTCGCCGCGCATGTTCTGCGATGCTAGGTCGTGCAGTCAAACAAATGCTGAAACAGCGGATAGTTAAATTGTTAGGAGAAATAAACAATATTTTTCGACACCTTAGTTGAAAATTCTGCAATTTACGGGATTCCCCTAATAGCGCGAAAATTCTGTCTGGCTTAGATATGAGGAGACAAAGAATTTCACTGGTGAGGCCTTCGGGCTATATCACTCACTCAGAAAATGACCAGCATTTGGGGTGCTGGTCATTTGCATTTTCGGTACAGAGAAACCTTCTTACCAGCCAGCGTGTTCATTCCCTGAAAACTGGTATCATCAGAGTGCGTTTTTTACTTTTGAGAAATCTGCGTGGCTCAGCCAACTCGGCGGGTTTCGGCTTTTACAAGCGATGGCTGCATTTGGTTAGCCGCTGATGCAGCAACACCTGTGTGCCGCAGATAGGAAAGACGCCGCGCTTCCCGACGCGCCAAAGCCAGTGATTCCAGAATCAGCGCGCATACGATTGCGAGCATAGTTGCGACAAATCCGGATACCGCCACGACGAGAGATGGAATTCTATCTACAAGTCCCGTTGCCAAAAACTCTCTGAAGACTGAAACAAAAACGAAAAGCGACGGCAAAAAGATCAACAGGGCCAAAGACAGGAAAAACGCAATTGGTTTTTCATCTTTGATCAGCAGGCCGATCATTTTAAGAATTCGCCATCCGTCAGAGAATGTGGCCAGTTTGGAGTTCGAGTTCGGCAAACGTGAAGAGTATTTCGTCTGCACCTCATCGATCGGCATACGCATTTGCATTGCATGTACCGTCAGTTCCGTTTCAATTTCGAAACCGTTTGAAACCGCAGGGAAGCTTTTGACAAATCGCCGGCTGAAAACACGGTACCCGGATAGCAAGTCGTTAATTTTGCTTTTGAAGAAGAACTTCACAAGCCCGCTGAACAAGGCGTTTCCGAGCTTGTGGCCGCGCCGATAGGCCTCGGTTTCTTCATTCACTCGCGCGCCATTAACCATATCCAAATTCTGCGAAACGAGCAGGTCGATCAATTCGGGTGCTGCGGTACTGTCGTAGGTCGCATCCCCGTCAGCCATAACGTAGATATCCGCATCGACGTCAGCGAACATCCTGCGGACAACGTTGCCTTTGCCCTGATATGTTTCGGAATAGACAATTGCCCCTGCTTCCTGCGCAATTCTGACGGAGTCATCAGAGGAATTGTTGTCGAACACGTAGATTTCAGCATCTGGCAGCGCAGCACGGAACTGACGAACTGTTTCGCCAATCGCGATTGCCTCGTTGTAACAGGGCAATATTACGGCAATGTCCAAACCCGATCTTTTGACCGGCGTCAGCGGACCTTTTTGAAGATCGATTGCACCCTGTATCATGTGTAACTCACGCTCTGTCAGCCGCATCAATTCAAAGATGGTTGTGTTTAGGGCCAAAATGCCGGGTATATGGGGCCCTTGTGAAGCAGATTAGAGGCCAAATTTTGTCATCTCAAGAATGCGTCTGTTTCCAGCAAGCAAAAAAAGGGGCCGATTGAAGGATCGGCCCCATAGTTTCAGCTGAACCGAGGGATCAGTTCGAAGCTGCGTTCAGTTTTGCATTTTGCTCGCGCAGCGAGTCCGAGATAATCGCATACCATTCGCCAGACTCGCGCATTTCGTTCAACCCTTTGTTCATCATTGCGATGTATTCACGTGCGAACGGGTTTGTACGATGCGCCAGGAAGCTCATCGATGACAGCGTCGAAACATAAGGATTTTCGATGATGTCAGACGAGGTCAAGCCCATGTCGTTCATTGTGGATGCGAATAGATCAACCTCGAACGCGGCCACATCCGCCGTGCCGGTCAAGACTGCATCCAGGCATTCACGAGCGGAATTCGGTTGGACAACAGTTGTATTATCACGGTTTAAGCCGACCTCTTCCAGAACGACCATGCTCCAACCTGCCATCCGGCAGATGGTGGAACCTTCAAGATCGCCGAAATCCGTAGCGTTTGCATACTGGCTTTCCGGCAGAGTGAAGAAGCCGCCGACAACGTCGTAGACTGGAACTGATGCAACAAACTGGGTGCAGCGCGCAGTTGTTTCAGCTGACCATTCGTATGTGCGGTTTGTGCAATCCGGGACAGTCCAAGCGATAGAGATGTCAAACGCACCAAGTGGCAACAAGGTATCAAGGTGCGAGCTCCAGTCATCAACGAAACTGACCGAATAATCGCGTTGGTTACCAGCGCGTTGAAGGCTTGTGGTCGCCAGACGAGTCATGATGCCACCACCGCTAAGATTCTCGGTTGTAAACGGTTCCCAGCCATTACCGGCAACCATTTTGATCGGCGGAGCATAGACGTTGGAACGCTTGATGCTGGCCGCACGCTCTTCTTCAGCCGCGATGATTTCCTGAGCACTCTGACCGTTCGGAAGGCTGCCATCCTCACAGGGCAGGGCCAGCACAAGACCGGGGCCCAGATCGTTGGGGTTTGTAATTTCGTTCCGGTTCGCGTTGAAGATCGGCTGATAGTTCGACGTGCCGTAGGCTGCGATGGCAATGGTCGCCATGGTGTCACCGTCTTGCACGGTATAGTTGGTACAGGCTTCCTGTGCGGCTGCGGCACCCGCGCTCAGAGCGGTGATCGCGGTTGCCGAAAGCGCTACCTTCTTCATCTTCTCGTTAAACATGTCCACTTCCTCCAGACTTTAGTTTGTCAGGCCAATTCGCGGCCTTATCCATTTTCCATTTGATGACGCAGGGCGGTCGACACGATGTCGCGCCATTCGCCCGATTGCTGCATGATTGCCAGACCTTGATTCAGCGTCTCAAGGATCGCTTCTCCATCAGGATTATCCTTGTGGGTCATGACGTTAAGTGACTTGATAGCCGCCAGATTGGGGTTCTCGATAATCCGGTGCTTGTACCCAAGCCGATCGATTGCCTCGACCGCCAGATGCGCTTCGATTGCGACAATATCTGTGGTTCCTTCCATAAGGGCATGGAAGCAATCATCCGGCGAAGTCGGACGCATAAGTTTAATAACGGGCTCGTACAGGCTGACTGCGTCCAAATGTGACAGAGACCAACCTTCCGGACGGCAGATCGTCGTTCCGGCAAAGTCGACATAGCTCAGAGTTTGCTCGTATCCTGAACCTTCGCGGGCAAAGAACGTGTCCACGACCTCATAGAACGGGTTCGAGAAGTTGTAGGTTTCGCAGCGGTTGCGATCATTTTCGGACAGCGCTTCCGCTTCCTCGCAATTGGGGCGCGACCATGGGAAGGTGGCGTCAAATGCTAGGGTTGGCATCAACAGATCCAAATGCGATGACCAGTCATTCACGAACTGAATCTTGTAACCTTGTTCAGGTGCGGCGCGCAGCATCGCGGTTTCGACAAGGTTGGTGTAAAGGCCGCGATTGGGCAGTGCTTCGTCCGTGAACGGCGGGTAGTTGCCTCCGGTGATCAGCAGCAACTGACGGTCACGAATTTCAGGCCTTTCACCCGTTCCCGCGTTCCGGATCAAAGCAGCGCCTTCAGAACGTGCAGCTTCAATTTCTTTTTCCGCTGCCGCCCGTGCTGCAACGACTGCTTCTTCACTCGCTTTCTTTGCTTCGGCTTCGGCGGCTGCAACACGGGCTTCTGCTTCGGCCACGGCTTTCTCAGCGCGCTCTTCAGCGGCCTTTACAAGCTCGGCTGCCATTTCGGCTGCCAGCCGTTCGGCTTCGGTATCAGCAAGCACCGGCGCACGGCCGACATCCTCAAGGCAGGGCAGTTCCAGAACATCGCCGACACGGATGATGTTGGGGTTAGAGCCGATGACATCCCGGTTCGCATCGAAGATGATCCGAAAATCCTCGGTCGCATAAACCTCGATTGCCAATTCCCGCAGGCTGTCGCCGCGCTGAATTTCATAGCTTGAACATGCCTCTTGCGCAGACGCCGCGCCTGTGGCGGCAGCAAGTGCTAGGCTTGATATGAATAGGTGCTTTTTCATGGGTCCTGTTGCTTTGCCTTTTTAGGTTCTTGTCAGTTTCGCGACCGCGATCGACAGATTGTCTTGATCCGGGTCGTTTTTGGATTGCACAGCCTGATGCAATGCTTCGGCTATATCCTGAGCCAGCCCCTGCTGATGTTCACGTAGAATGGATTGAATTTCGGCGTCGCTGATGTACTGCAACCCGTCACTTCCAAGGATCAGGATATCAGCGGGTGTCACGATCAGCGGGTCTTCCGGACAATCTACCATTGGAATTGCGCCACCCATGATCACCGAGGTCAGTTGATTGCGATCCATATCCTGCGCTTCGGCGTCAGTGATCTCGCCTGACGCCACTTTTGCGTCGATGACAGGTGCCATCGAGTGATCTTCGTTAACCTGAGTCAACGCGCCATCGCGAAACAGGTACAGTGGGCTGTCGCCGATCGAAATCCAGAACACGCGCTGGCCAAGCAGAAGGATACCCAACATGGTCGAGCCCATGTTGAAACCCTTGCCTTGCGCCTCGTTATGGCTGGCGATCGTGGCATTGGCTTGCATTGCTGCCAATGGAAGCGCGTCAATTACCGATCCTTCGCTTAAGGTCTCAGCCTCAAGCTCAGCATCCAACGCGTCGCGCCACGCGGCAACAACCATTTCCGAGGCCACTTCGCCGGCGTCGTGACCGCCCATTCCGTCGGCGATCACTACGTAACCCGCGTCCGACGCGTCGAACATGCGAGCCGCAATCGCGTCTTCCTGCGTTTCCCGCTGACCCTGGTTCAGGATCAGCGCAACATCATATGCCGGAGTTGCCAGCATCAATCAGGAATCCCGCCAATCAAAACCGTCGTCGCAGAAGGCCATAAACCGGATGGAAGTTTCGCTGATACGGATCAGATCTCCGCTGGACAGGGCCACCGTGCTCAGTACGGGTTTGCCGTTGAGACGCACAAGGTTGGCTTTGCCGCCATGGCCCAGATAGCACTTACGATCTTCCGGATCATATGCGATCACAGCGTGGTTCTCGCGCGAAATACCCGTGTCGCCAAAGTCCAGCTGGATGGCTTGGTCATCGTTACGGCCGATCTGCATCAGGCCTTCGGTCAGGGTGATGCTGGCACCGCGACCCGGACCTGACGTGACAACCAGCCAGCCTACGGGGTAGGTTTCCTGCGCTGCTTCCGTTTTTGCGACGGGTTCTGATGTTTCAATCAGATCCTGTACGTGTGTGTCAGCGCGTTCAAATCCCAGGAAGGTCGTTTTGACTCGCGAGCGGCGATCTTCAGTCGGAGCTGGCGCAGGAGCAGGGGCAGGGGCAGGGGCAGGTTGAACCTGTTCCGCTGCGGGCTCAACGACTTCGATCCGTGCCGGTTCCTGCGCCGGGGTCTCTGCAACCTCAACTTCACTGACTTCCGGTTCGGTCGGTTCGGAAACGGCCTGTTCCGGTGCCAGTTCCTCGGGCGTTTCAACGGGTGTTTCAGTCACGTGCAGGGTGACAACCTGTTCAGCTTCAACCGGTTCTTCGACAGGTTCTTCGGTCAAAACCTCTGCGGGCGTCTCTTCTTCAGCGCAGTCTTCGGCGAAGATGGATTCTTCGACTGGTTCGTCCGCATCTGCTGCAGTCGTTTCGTCGAATTCCGGCATTTTCTCTTCGGGGATCAACTCATCCGTTTCCTCATAGGAGTCGGACGTCATGTTTCCGCCAGCCAGCGCGGCGCGCAGCGCGTTGAAATCGGCAATCGGCTCCTGCTTTTCCTCTTCGGGTGCAGGACCATCTACAGCCGGTGTTTTTTCAGCAACGTCTTCTTCTTTGGTTTTACCGGCACCTTCGAGAAGCCGGCTCAGAGGGCTTTTGTATTTGAACATGGTGTCGACACCTTCGAATTATTGACGCTGATATGCTGCGCCATAAGCTGCTACTCATCCCTGCACAGGGCTGCACAAAGACATTCAAGGAAACCCATGGGAACTGGTACATTCTGCGGCGGACCGGTCTCCGCCGGGTGGCAAAATCTGGGCGCCACCCTCAGCAAACACACACTGGCAGATCACATACGAACCGGTCTGATTACTCCTTTGCAAGCTGCATGGTCGCAGCCGTTTCGGACCCGTCGCGCAGCACTGTCAGATTGGCCGCGGGCTGATCGTCTGCAACGAGCGCCGCGAGCATTTCATCAAGACTTTCCGAGCCATTCAGAGTTGCACCGGTATGGCTTTCGCTGACCAGGACGTCGCCTTTTAGCAGGCTTCCTGTCGCATCGGCCGGAACGGTGTTCACTTTCGTCTGCCAGCCTCCATCGCCATCGCTGCTGATTGTGAAGGTATAGCCGTTCTCCAATCCAAGCGACTGCATGACGGGAAGGGCGAGCAATCCGTTCTGTGCCCGGGTCTCGCCCAGCGGGCGATAGCGGGCTGCAACCCGGGTGTAGCCGTCGGCATCAACGTTCAGGTTGTCCAGAACCTGCGCGGCAAACGGAGTATCACCGCGTACCGGCTGACCATTCAGGGTAAAGATGACCGCGCCACGCTGCACCCATTCGCCGATCGTGCTCATGTCCTGACCGGCATCCACTCCGGTAATCGCGATGGTGGCTCCGGTCGAACCGCGGCGGCGGGAGGTCTGGAAGGGGATTTCAACATCCCAATGGGCAAAGGATATCTGCTGCTCCGCCGGAACGCCGGCGTCGGCAATCGCCTCAGGTGCGGGTTCCGTTGCCTCAGCTTCCGCTGCATCAGCCGAAACTTCTGTTGTTTGTGATTGAGCCTCAGAGGAATTGGTGTCTGCGGAGGCTGTTTCTGTGGCAGTTGGTTCCGCAGATACTGGTTGTGCCTGCTCGACAGGCTCTTCCGGCTTAGTTTCAGGCGCAGCAGTCACTTCTGGCTTAGTCTCAAGCGCAGCAGCCACTTCCGGCTCTGGTTCGGCCGTATCGGTGGCAGCAGGTTCCGCAACGGGCGCCTCAGCTTCGGCGGTTTGCACTTCTGCTGTAGGCTGCGCGACGGGCGTATCGGCCTGGTTTTCCGCCTTGTCGCCGGACATCACAAAGAAACCCCCGGCGGCCAGAGCAACAGCAACAACGGCCGCACCTGCAATCAGCTTGCCGTTGCCACCGGATCCGCTCTGAACCACGGTATCTACCGCGACCGGAGTTTCCTCTTTCGCAGAGATCTTGGCCAGGTCCTCGTCTTTTTTGTCGTCGTTGCCGAGGACGATATCCGCGTTTCCAGCCAGCAGGGCGGTTACGACGGCTTCAGCGTTTTCGCTTTCGGCTTTGATTCGGGCTTTTTCTTCGTCTTTGTCTTTCCGGTCCATGCCGACAATCACGGACACCGGGCGATAGGCGAAGGTATCAAACATGACACCGGGACCGCGGAACATGCGCAGCCAATCCAGTGCAGATTGCAGACGATCGGTCGCGTGCACTTCCATCGCCTTGTCGATCGCTTCCAGGAACCCTTCGGGGTATCCTTCGAACCGACCTGCCAGCGGTACATAGGGGTCGTCCTGCCCGTTGTTGAACGCGTTCAGGCGGCTTTGACCGTCGGTAGGGCGTTCGCCACTGATCGCGTGATAGAGAGTGGCAGCCAGAACATAGAGGTCGCTGCTGGGCCCTTGATCGGCACCCCGGACATAGAATTCGTGTGGTGAGTAGCCATCCTTGATGACACGCAGGGTAAGCAGCGCCGCCGACTTGTTTGCAGCTTGCTCGCGCGCCGCTCCGAAATCGATCAGAACCGGATCGCCATTTTCATCAATCAGAATGTTGTCGGGCGAAATATCCCGGTGCAACATGCCGCTTTGGTGGATGAAGGACACCGCAGACAGCATCTTTTCGGTGACCTGAACAATGAAATCAGGCCCCCCGTCGTTATCCGGGTTTTCGACATAGTCCAGCAGATCGCAACCACGGATTAGATCCATTGCGATATATGCGGTGTCATTGTCTTCGAACACCTGATGCACGTCTACAATGTTAGGATGTACCAGACGTGCGTGATTGCGGGCTTCCTGAATGAACAGGTCGATGATGGCCCGCAGATCGTCCTTGTAGGAAGGGTCGTTCGGCTCGACCAGGTCTCCGTTGCGACGACATAGAGCGCCTGGGAAACACTCTTTGATCACAACATCACGCTCTAGGCTGTCGCGCGCCAGATAGGTGATCCCAAATCCACCGTTGCTGAGAAAGCGGAGGATTTCGTATTGCCCGCGCAACAGTTTTGCGCCTGGCTGTAATCCCTCGATTTTTGGTTCGTCGTGCGCTGCACCGACAGCCTGGTTGTGGCTCATTTCACTCCGCCCGTTCTATTCAATTTGCGGTTTAGAAAAATCGGGCCGACAGCCCACGAACTCACAACCAAAAAACAACCGCAGGACACTTAAGAACGGTTAGACGTTTCAAATTTGACTTTAATGGGGCCGCCTGATGGCTTCACTATGGATCGTTTTTTCGCGATGACTAAATGTAGTGTTTTTGTGCGTAACACTGCTACATGTAGTTGAGCGGTGTGGGAGGTTTGAAAACGGAAAACCCGAAACGGGTAGCTTGGTCTACGAATTCGAAACAATAAAGGGCCGATTCCTCGGCCCTTCGAATCGCTGCAATGCAGCTCAATTTTGACGGGAAAGCCTTATGTTCCGGTTTTGGGTTGCGCTGCGGCAACGGTGCTACCGGCCCAAGCAAGGTTGTCACCCAGCTGTGCCAGAATGCTGATTGCGTCCTTCAAAGGCGCATCGCCGCTTTCGAATTGCAGTAGCAACAGCAAGTCGGTCGCCTTTTCAAATTCGGCAGGAATCCAATCAGCATCTGGATCGATTTCACCGCCCTGTTCCAACCGTTCTGCGAAATCTTCGACAATCTCCTGACAGCTGTTCAAAAAGGCTGCGGGTTCGATGTCAGAAGTTTCGCGCAAGTCTTCGTAGATGCTTGCAATCGCGGCCAGCCAGTCCTCGAGAATGGGATTGTTCAGCGGGGGTAGGGCGGACCCCAGAGTTGACTGCATCGACGCAGTGTCATTTACAACAGGCTCTGGCTCGGGGCCTTGCAGTTCCTCAAGGTAAGGCAGGAACTCCCGCTGCAAGTCTTTCTGAGCGGCGTCGAGGTCGCTGCGACGCCTGTTGGACGCTGCATCCAGGACTTGCTCGGCAAGGTTCTGGCCGCCGCAGGTTTCCCAAAGCGCAAAGTCGGGTTCGGGCTCCTGAGCCATTGCGCGTACCGCGACCGGAGTGCCAATTGGCACAATTGCGCGGAACATACCTTCTTTTTCCTTGTTCAGGCGTGCAAGAACGCGATCCAAGGCCCCCTGCACCGGTGGCAAGTCAGCATGTGTGACGGCCAGCAAGCTGTTCGCTCTTAACTCTGACGGAACCTTAGACCACAGATGGCGCTCTGTTTCGCGCCAGGCATTGGTGCCGTTGGTGCACCAGATGGCACAATCGACGTACTTCAAAAGATCCAGGGTGGGCTTATACGTGTCATCCAGAGCACCCGATCCAGGCAGGTCAAACAGCGAGATTTCCTTCAACGCGGGTGTATTGATCCCAATCGAGATGAATTCCGGTTCATCTGCGGCTGCCTTTTCAAGCGCAATACCCGAGTAGGTTTTTGGCTCCTTATCCCACCAACCAACAGTAGTTTCGGGTGTGTCCGCATATGCGACGATCACCAGCGGCAGTTTCAGATGCTGTGGACCGGTTGGCAGAATATCCGCGCCAGCCAGCATGTTTGCCAGGCTCGACTTTCCTGCGCCAAATTCTCCGGCGAAACCAATATTGACCGCGTTCGACAGACGTTCGGCATGGGCCAGAGCACGTGCGCGCATGTCTTCCAGCGCCGCATCTGACGGCAGGTTTTCAGTCGCGGTCAGGAAACGCTCCAACTGGCGCACTTCCTGTTCGGTTCCGGGAAATTCAATCATTCCGCAGCCTCTGCTTGTCTTTCATCCGCATTGCTTGTTCCAAAGACCGTCTCAAGCTCATCCGCAATTCGGCGGGCCCGGTCAAAGGCGCCTTGGGCTTCGGCCTGGGCGTTCACTTCACCTGCGCCCGACCGATGCTCGAGGTGACCTGCCAGCAGCGCCACATAGTGATCCAGTACTGTGCTCAGCCGTTCCAACAGGTTGTCGCGTGTGGTGTCGATCAGGTCGTCGCCAATCAGTTCGAATTCCTGCACGATCATCCGTTCAGCACGCGCCACAACGCTATTGCGCGAGATCAGACGCGAAAGCCAGTTTACACGCAACTCAACCGTAATGCCACGGGTCAAGGCGGTGGTGTCTGGCCGGAACCAGCGCACGGCGCTAGTGTTCATGCGATTGTCGACCGGTTCCTGCCAACCCGGCAAGGCCCGCAAAGCGGCGTTGCATTGCATGTCGATCGCGTACAGTTCGCTGAGCATGCGCTGCCGAACTACTTGCGATGCCCCTTGCACCAACTCACGCATACGTTCACGCAGTGGGGTGAAGTTCAGCTCGGTCTCTCCACCTTTTGCCAGCAAAGGTGAGTGACCATCCGGCCCGCGCACCACGACTGAGACAGATTCAGCGACCGTGTCATCCATGACACCCCGCAGGTTTGACAGGACGTCATCCATGTCGCGAGTGATTTCTTGGGTCTTGTCAGCAATCAGCTTGCGCAATTCGCCAAGCGTCTTGTCGCTTTCATCGGCATTGCGAGCGTCTGCGCTGCCTTCATCTTTCAGCGCACGCAAATGAACCTGAGACCGCTCAAGCTCGCCCCTGGCAAAGCTGTCGAGATGCTGCCAAGCCATACGCAGCTGTTCGTTTATCGGCCCGTCCGTTAAGGCCTGAGTGACATGGCGGCGCAGATCGGGCAGGCCGGATGCAATCATTGCAGCAAATCGCAAAACCGCTTCGCGGCTGATCGGTCCTGGGCCTTGTTTGATCTCAGCAACGCCATTCAGATATTGCTGCATTTGTTCCGGATGGGCACGAAGCCATGCCAGAACATGATCGTGGTTCACACCGGTTTCATCGCCAGTAAGCGCATAGTGCGCCCATTGCGCGCTGCCCATCAGAACATCGATGTTCGAGTTGCCCAATGCCTTCTCAAGTCCGTCCAGAACGTCCGCGCGAACCTTGGCTGCATCTTCAGCCCCACCGCCCAGTTCGTCCACACGGTTGATAAACACAACGATCTGGCCAAGCTCCAGTGCCTGCATCAATCGGAACAGTTTCAGATCCGCGCGCGACAGAGCCTGATGGGCGGACAGGACCACCACAAAGAAATCGGATTCCTTCAGGTACTGGCGCGAAATCTCTTCGCGGATCAGCAGCGGGTCGTTTACTCCGGGCGTGTCCGTCACCGTCAGTGGGAATGGGAAATGGCCGATGTCAAAATAGACTTCGGCTTTGCGGGTGATGTCGCTGTATAGCCCCCGATCACTGCCGGGATCCATTGTCCCGTCTTCGGCAGGGTCATCCCCGGCGCAAACGTAGCGGGCCAGATCATCCGATGTCAGCTCGTCCAGATCATGGTGTTGACCCAACAACTGTTCATAGCTGTCGCCCAGACGCCGACGCGCCCGGACTTTCATGGCCTCGACCTGTTCTTCGATCATCTCGCGCTTGTAACTGTCCTCCTCATCCGGGAACATGTTGCGCAGCTCTTCACCCTCGGCAATCAAGGATTGCCATTGGTAATTGTCGAAGAAGTGAAACTCGGCACCTTCCTTGCGCCCCGAAGGATGCCCGAAATGCATATCGGTGATGACCGTTGTCCAAGGGTTCACATCTGAAGGCAGATATTCTGCCTGACCGGTAAACCCATTGATCAGACGCGACTTGCCCGCCTTGATTTGCCCCACAAAGGCAATCGAAGGTTTCAGATCGCTCAGGTCACCTATGATGCGGGATATGAACTGATGCGTCTCACCATTGCTTGTTTCGTTCATGTCTTCTGCGATGCGAATAAGATCGCGGCGATGTGTTTCACTCATTACTCACTACCCTAGCTACAATTCCAAACACATTGAATTAGTCGAAAATTTGAATGCTATAGAGGCAATCATTCCGTAGCCTCCTGCAAAGACGTCCACAGGTTGACAACCGCGCCCAGTTTGCGGGCGTCATGGATGGCAATCGCAATTTGCCCACCGTCATTAAAGACAGCCAGCCCCGCGCCTTTACCTCCGGACGGTCTCATGACGATCAATTGCGGGCCTTCGAACTCATCCCCAATGTCATTGTCCCAGCCCGCAAGATCTGCGGCGAAACGTGTCATAACGTCCGGATCGGGGTGCATCTCTTCAGACGGCTTGCATGCCCCTTCATACGTTGGTTCGGTGCGTTCCGAACCGCCCGCCAATATTCGGCCCGTAGCAAAACGGCTGGCCCCATCAAAAAACCGTCGTGTCAGGGATGTGGCTTCACCGGATGCTTGCTTTGGAGCAGGATCGTCTTCTGAAAGATCCGGAGCAGTTGGGACAACGGAAACGATCGGCTCGGACGTAAGCTCTATTTCGGTGCAGGCGCTCTCGATTTCGCTGAACGTGATGCCCACATCGTCCGCTTCAAGCCCTGAGTCCGGTTTTCCCGACAGCAGTTCAAGCGGGGCAGGGGCGGTGGATATGTCAGAAACCAAACCGGCCAGCTTTTCAACCAGTTCGCCACGCGACTGCGTTTCAAAATCCGGGATCTGCCCTGCGGGGACCTTGAACACATCCGTGATCCGAGAATTGTTTACCTCAATCGCCAAACAATCCCCGTTTGCCGCGGTAAACTCAAGGCGACGCGGCAATACCGTGCCTCGAATGGCGTGCAAAACCGAAGCCCGACGCGTTGCTGCCGTTTCGCCTGCGATCGTCACCGCCGGAGACAGCCGGGCGACCGAAGACCGCCCGATGTTTTCGAGCATGTCGAGAATGTCTGTGTCCATCATGCCGTGACCCCCTCTGGTCCCGTTCAAACTGCAGCCGCGACCGACCCCAGACTGAGATGTGATTTTGTAAGCGCCAGCCCGACATTCGCGCTGTTGCGACAGATAAAGCAGACCACATGGTCAGGGTATTCCTTGGTCCGCAAAAATATGTTCAGCCTATCCTTCGAAAACACCGCGATTTCCCCAAACCCGGCATTTTCTTCGTCTGCATCCCCGGCCTGGCGCAAGAGTGCCTCAAAAGCAGCGACGCCACGCCCCTGAAACAGATTGGCCACGGCAATCGCCAAAGTATCCAATGACTCTGCGCAATCAGGATCAGAGGAAATGCTGCCCAAAAGCATTCCTGTTTCCATGTCGACATACCCGGCTGCAATACAGTCGGGTATCGTTTCGATGGCTGTGTTCAATGCTTCCTGTATGGACATTTAAACCTTTGTTTTCCCTTTTATTTTTCTCAATATCTCGATTCGCAAAGCCCTACAACACATGCCATTCCGCGCCGCTGTTTTCTTTGGCCTTCGGAATGGATTGAAGGACTTCCTTGGTCATTTTTGCGCTGTGTTCGATGGCAATCTGGTCGAACTCGGCCAGAAAGGCCATGAACACTGTCTTGAGCTGGTCTGCGTCCTGAGGCAGGTCTTCGTTTTTCGAAACCTCTTGCCACATGTCTGACGCGCTGAGCGGTGACCCAACAGAGACTTCAGACACGTCGCCAAGCGCCTCGAGATTGATTTCAACAGCTTCGACCTGCTCTGAGGTGGCGGCTTCGATCAGACCGCTGGTCTCGGGTTCCGGTTCATAATCCTCGGCACTGTTGCCAGGTTGAGCGGCCATCAGAGCGGTAATCGAGGATACCGAGACTTCGATGCCTCGATCTTCGGCCTCATCACCTTGTTCGACTGGTTCGTCTGTTGCGTCCAGTTCAATCGGGGCCTCTTGCAGCGACGTGTTTAGTGAGGCGAGCACATCATCAGAGCTGTCTACAGCGGCAAGAGGTGGCCGGTCGATTTTGGCATCTTCCAACTCACTCGGCGCATCGTCATCGTCTAGGTCTGCATCGCCTAACAAGTCGAACTCATCTTCGTCTTCTTCCAGGCCAGCGATATTGGTCAGCTCCAAAGGATCATTCGAAGTGTCTTTGAAGAACGCGCGCAGATCATCGCTGGTATCGGACTCCTCAGCAGTGGAGTCCGGTTCCGGAGTCATTTCTGCGCGCAACCGCTCGGCTTCTCCCGCGTTGATCCGCTGCCGTTCAGCCTCATCAGAGCGTCGCTCGACACGGGCAGGTCGAACTGGGAAGCTGGTCACCACGGCCGCGTCTTCTGAGTTCGATTGCCCTCCGGCCTCCACTGGATTCACCAATCTCAATGGGGCGGCTTCAGGTCGATCTTTTCCTGCGAGTGGCTCGTCAGAAGAGCGGGCAGGGCGCAGCGGTTTAACCTTGGGTGCATCGCTTTGGCTTTTGTCGATTTGATACCGGGCCAGTTGATCGGCGCGGTTGTCCATTATCTGTTCCGTGATCTCCAAGAAGCTGTCGATCATCTTGCCGCCGCCGCTGCGCGACCACATTTCGGCATCGCCAGACTCGTCCCGTGCCGTGATCGCGTCCCGGGCAGAGAACAAGATGGACCGGTTAAACAGATGGCCGGCTTCGCGGTTCACGCGACGCAGTACTTTTTGACGGTCTTTTAGGTTCAGAGCATCCGCCCGCGTCACCAACAGTAGAGAGTTGTTCTGCAGCCGTTCGGGCAAGGAAACCCACGTCGCACGTTCGGTTTCGCGCCAGGCCTGCGTCGCATGGGTACACCACAAGACGCCGTTTGCCTGACCCACAGCGCGTTGCCAGACATCTGTCGAGATTTTGGGGTCCGAGATACCGGGCGTGTCGATCAGATCGACCGCTTCCAGAATGTCAGCTTCCAGGAAGATCCGAATGAACTGCGCGTCATTGACACCTACAGATTCAAGCTGATCCAGCTCGATGAGCTCAACGCTTCCGTCATGGCGTTTGATATAGGGCGATCGATCGCCCCAGCTGAACCATACCGGCGGCAACTGAGTTGCCGTCACCTGCGTCGGCAAGGTCTGCGTTCGCAGTAGAAAGTTCATCAACGTAGACTTGCCAGCGCTGAATTCACCCATCAGGGCGAAAACCGGCTTGCGACGGGACCACTGCTCGATGCGTTCCCATGCCTTCGGAGAAACAAAGCGTGTTTGTGTATCTTTTGCCATTTTTCTACTTATGCCGCTTCGTTGCTTAGGTCTTTTAGGATGTCACCCAGAATCTCATCCTTGGATTTCTGAGGCTGCAAACCGGCCATCGCCGCCGCCGTCTGACTGGCGCTTTGGTCGGTAGAGGACGAGATGCTCAGCAGAGTTTCCTTCTGCTCGCGCATGAAGTCCGTCAGGACCGCGCGAACATTTTCCAGCACTGCCGCGATCTGGTTTTCCTCGATATCCTTGGTGATCGAGTTTGCCTCGGACGCGATCAGGCGTGTGTAGTCGGCCGCATAGGCTTCAAAGCCCTTTCGCCGTTGCCACCAACGTCGCCACCAAGTGCTTTGCAGGTCCAGTGCGATTGTTCGTCCTATGCCAAGGGGCGGTGGCACGCGGGGAACAATGGGTGCTTCAATACTGAATTCGCCCAGGTGATTGCCAAGTATCTTGTGATAAAGTGCTTCGACATCTGCGGCGGCGGTCGAGTACAACGCCCCGGCGTCCTTGCGCATGGCGCGGGCAAAGCTGAAATACGCAGCCTTCTGCAACGTCCGCAAGCCCGCCGGATCATACTGCCAGGTGCCCTGTTCACCATTTTTCTCAAGATGCGCGATCAGGGAATCCGTCGCCCGCTTGACAAAGCTGGCTTCTGCAGACTTCAGGCGTTCCAGCACCTTGTCACGCAGAGCATTCGTCAGCTCAGCCGCTTTCTTCTCGTATTCTGCCGATACCGTGTTGATCGCCTCTTCGGGCGACACTCCATCAAGATCCCGGGCAACACCTTCGCCGTCTGACAGGTTCTTGGCCACTGCGGTCGCACGAATCTGGCTGGCAATGTTTCGGGCCCGATGGCGCACGCGGTCCATAAGGCGTGCTCCGGCACCTTCTGCGATACGCTCGTTCATAGCCAACAACAGATCAGGCAGGCCTGACAGCGCCCAGATCTTGTCGAGCGAGGCCGCCTGATCACCGAATCCGGCGGCAAGGTAAAAGGTATTCAGTGCCTGACGTGATTCTTCGGTCAGGATATCCGGATTACCGGTCAACGCCGCTTCGGCCCAAAGGGCACTGCCAAAAACGACGCTGGTGTTCGTGTCTATATTGTTCTGTTTCAGCGTGTCCTGAATTCGGTCGCGGATTTCCGGAACCTGATTCACAGGATCGGACAGTTCGTCAATCCGGTTGACGAACAGGATGATCTGTCGATTCTCGAATTGCGCGATGATGCGCATCAGAGCCATGTCCATGGTTGTCAGGGCCTGACTTGCCGCCAACACCACGACGCAGACTTCGGACCCACGCAGGCTGCGCAGTGTGATTTGTTCGCGCACCATGAAGGTATCGTTGACACCAGGGGTGTCACAGAGTTTCAGCGCGATAGGATATTGCGGAATATCCATGAACAACTCAGCCGATTTCGTGACATCGGCAAAGCGGCCTGTTTTCGGGTCGATATCCGGATCGTCCTCATCGCCCAGGCAGACGTAGCGCTGAATCAGTTCTTCGTCGAAATGATCATACTGATGGCTTTGACCCAGGATCAGGTCGAAATGCTTGCCAAGGCGTTCTTCGGACTTGGCTTTCATTTGACCGATCTGACGACGGATGTCTTCTATCTCGTCATCGGCACCGGCGCGGTTGGCCAATTCACCCAGGCGACCGCCGCCGACCATCAGGTTGTCCCATTCTTCCTGCTCAAAGAAGGTGAACTTTGCTTTGGTATCGCCCGGCGGGCGCGTGTTGATGTTCAGGGTTGTCACCACCGAAGTCCAGGGGTTGACGTCCGAGGGCAACAGGGCAGGGCGCCCGGCAAGGATGTTGACGATCGAGGATTTTCCGGCCTTGACCTGACCAACCATCGTGATGCTGGCGGTGAAGTTCTCCATCCGTGTCTTTAACGTGGCCAACCGTGCCGAGGAGCGCGCATCAGCAACCTCAGTCAGTTGATCGATCTGAGTCGTCAACGAAGACATGGCAGATGTCATTGGCGCAAGCGCTTCGTTGCCAACTGACAAAAGGTGATCGTTGCGCGCCATTCTTAACCTCCGGTTCCGGTAGCAGCAATTCGGGGCTCATGCGAAGCGCGACCCGCAGGAAGGCTGGTCAATGTGTCGATACGCGCGATCAGATCGAGAGCATTGCCCAGAATCTCAGCCTCGGCCCGGGGTGAAATGGCTTCGTAAGCCTCGCAGTCGGCCAACACTTCGATTGAGCTGAAGCGGTCACCATTTTCCAGACACGCAACGCGGCGCCCGGTTGGGAAGCCTTCGGATTTAGCAGCTGGTAACGGCATTCGCGCGTTCGCCAGCAGGTAATGTTCACCAGAATGCGTGCGGAGCGAGATGCCAAAGCCGGTGTTCGGATGGTCGCGATTCAGAGTCTTGAGCTCACCAAGGAAGCTCTCACGAGCGAAGAAGACAGCTTCTTGCTCGGCGGCAGCGGAGGGATTCAGATCGGTCACAGCAGAAAGCCTTGTACTGGAGTTGAGCAGGGAACTCGTACGGGTGCCAAAGTGGCGAAAAAGACTCATTAACTCCTGTCAAACAACAAGGACCTTCAAGGCGGTGTTATTTTGACGCGAATAAGATTTTTTGGCGGTTGAATTGTGGCAGCTTTGTGATGGCGCGTGCATAAGAATGTCTCAACCTGTGCGGGTATCTTAGAGGGGCGCGTAAGTTGAGGAGGCACGTTGAGGGCCTGTTGTTCTTGTCTCTTTTAGTGAAATTCCCGCGAAAAACCTCACTGTTCCCAAGGAAACGCGGTCCAAGAGTTGAGATCGGTGGTAAGGCGCTGTTATCCTCCATTAGATTTTAATTTCAGGTATTTAAGAGCCTGGATCAGAACGTTCCTTGCGCTGTGTCTACTCACCAGCCAAGTATAACGAAGTGCCGCGAGGATCGACTTATGCAGCGAGCCCTCACTGGTTTTGTCCGCGCTTACCGCTGCCTTTTTATTGTCTAGTCAATTGCAAATCGGGTTTCAGATTCGATGATTGCTCAACGTAAGCGCGACTAAGAATGTTCAATTCAGATCTGGTTAATCCCTGCAAAGGAACTTCAGGAAACTGCTGCAGACCAGCGCCTTCTAAAAGCTGGTGGGCCGGAACTGTAGAGAAGTCACCGCAACCTTCGCCTTGCTTTCGACAACCAACTCCTCAACGGGTTGATGCCTTCGATTTACATCCTCGCGTAAGGTATATTCATTATGAGCAACAAACTTCGTTTTCCGCGAATTTTACCTCTCGCACTCGGCAACAAGCTTTGTTATTGAACGCTTCATTCCAGCGCGAAAGCGTCGGGTTGCGGGTGTGGCGAAATTGGTAGACGCACCAGATTTAGGTTCTGGCGCCGCAAGGCGTGGGGGTTCAAGTCCCTCCACCCGCACCATTTTAAATTTACCATAATCATGATTACGCGCGTTTCTTCAATCATTTGAAAGGGGAACCGCACGCCCCTGATAAAGTGGTCCCTTCGAGATCGCCAACAGTAAGCTGCGCAGAAATCTCGCTGGATCAACGGACCTGACGAAACGTAAGTGCGTTGGAGGTTGGACACCGGAAAAGATCAGTCTAACCAACCAAGTGGAAGCCTTCAACTAACGGAAATAGAAAGATAATCCATCCGATTATTGTCGATTTTGGATTTTTAGCTCTACGAAATAACCGGGCTGGCAAAAGCGGCCCTTGCCCAAATGCTACAACTCAGGCGTTGAAAAATGGCACGACTTGAAAGATGGTGAAAAATACTGTTTCCAAGTGTTTGACGCTTTAGTGTTTGCCATAAAAAGAACAACTTAAACATGCATTGGGGCGCGAATTAACACTCTGAAATTTAAGGCAGAGCAATGGCTAATACGACTATAATAAGCAGACCTCCCTCATCTTCTCCTGTCAGTTCGATACAGGGTTGGGTTGCATATGGTGATGGTAACCCTGCGACTACTACCACGCTAACTTATCACTTTGGTACCCGTGCTGGCACCCAAGCTTGGAGCCCGGAATACAAAGCAGAATTTCGTGCGGCCCTTTCGGCGATAGAAGCAGTTGCAAACATAAAATTTGTCGAATCCGCCAGTAGTTCCGCAGATCTTGTCGAGTACATTGCGCCCTCGTCGTTCTTCGATAACCCGAGAACTCTGGGCTACCACTACACGCCGTCAAGCGGCCCATCTCGCGGCGCTTACAACACCGCTTATTGGACTGCCAATTCCGGTCCTGGCGGCAACGGGGATCCGGGCGGGTACTTCTTTACGACACTGATCCACGAGCTTGGCCACGCCTTGGGATTGGGTCACCCGCATGATACCGGGCTGCTAACAACCGTTATGAATGGTGTTACATCGCCCTTCAACTCATTCGGGACCGGGAACCTCAATCAGGGTGTTTACACCGTGATGTCCTACAATGATGGCTGGACTTCGCAGAACGGCATTCTTTCTGTTAATGCGACCTATGGTGGTTCGACTGGGCTTGGCGCTCTGGACATAGCTGCGCTGCAGGCGATGTACGGTGCGAACACGACGTATAATTCTGGCAACAATGTATACACGCTTCCATCCGCAAACGTTGCTGGAACCGGTTATCAGGCGCTGTGGGACACAGGCGGAAATGATACGATCCAACATGTTGGCAGTTCAAATTCGTGGATCGATCTCAGAGCCGCGACCTTAGACTATTCCGCTTCTGGTGGTGGGGCTGTGGCTGCAGTTTCCGGTGTGAAAGGTGGCTTCACAATCGCGCATGGGGTTGTGATTGAAAATGCCACTGGTGGTTCGGGGGACGATCTTCTGATTGGCAACACCGCACAGAATATCTTGCGGGGGAACCACGGGAACGACACAATTCACTCGTTGTCTAACGGAACGAATAACAACACGATTTATGGCGGTCACGGGAACGATACGATCCACGTGGCGAACGGATCCGGAGCGGACCAGATCTTCGGAAATCAAGGCAACGATTTGGCGATTGTCACTTACAATGGCGGGTCGTTCTCCGGTGGCTCGGAAAACGACACCGTTCGGTTTGTCAGTGCCATCAGCAACTACTTGTTCTTTAAAAACGGCACGATGTACGAGTTTCTTAATGTCGTCGCGCGTGTCAAGTTTACAATCGCCAATGATGTTGAGCTGATTCAATTCCTGAATGGATCACAGCAATACACCCAGGGAAATATCGAAGGCGCGATGCAGCTTTCGGATATCGATACGACCGGGACGACGCTGAAACACGCGAGTCAGGGTGTTTACGTTGTTGACGCGGGTGGTACAAATGCCGCTCTGGTTTACAATGGTCAGGGCATTGGTCAAAATTCGCTTTCAGGCTGGCAAGCCCTGCAGGCCCAAGCGTCGGGCGGCGGCTACAAAGTGCTGTGGAAAAATATAGATGGATCCTACAGCGAATGGACCACTAACGCCAACGGCCATTTCCTGAGCAGCAGCAATGTCGGTAACGTCGTGGACCGAGAGAACTTTTATGGTGCCGATCTGAACAACGATGGGCATATCGGTCACAGGACCACGAGCGTCGAGAGCAACGGTTCAACGTCACTCTCATTGTCAACCCAAGATGGGTATAAAATTAATGGCAGTATTCAGCTGTCATACAACGGAGCCAATGCCAGATCAGATAGTTTCCTTGGCTGGCAGGCCATTCAGGCCGAGGCATCGGGCAGCGGCTATAAAGTGCTGTGGAAACACTCGAATGGGTCTTACAGCGAATGGACCACTAACGCCAACGGGCAGTTCCTGAGCAGCAGCAATGTCGGCAATGTCGTAGATGTCGAGGACTTTTATGGCGTCGATCTGAACAATGACGGGCGGACCGGTCATTTCACAACCAGCATTGAGAGCAACGGCTCCACGACGCTCGGGTCGTCAACCCATGGCGTATACGTCCTTGACGGCAGCATCAATTTGGTGGTCAACGGAACGAATGTGGGGCCAAACAGTTTTGCCGGGTGGCAGGCCGTACAAGCTGAAGCAGTGGGCAGCGGCAATTACCGCTTGCTGTGGCAGCATACGGATGGCCGTTTTGGAGAGTGGGTCTGGAATTCGACGACTAAAACTTACAGCAGCAGCATTATCGAAAATGTTGTGGACGTTGAGACCGCTTACAACGTTGACTTGAACAGTGACGGACAGATCGGTCACGTCACAACCGTCATTGAGAACAACGGTTCGACGTCACTCTCATTGTCAACCCAAGATGGGTATAAGATTAATGGCACCATTCAGCTGTCTTTCAACGGAGCCAATGCCAGATCGGATAGTTTCCCAGGTTGGCAGGCCATTCATGCCGAGGCGTCGGGTAGCGGCTTCAGGGTGCTGTGGCGTCATACAGATGGGTCTTACAGTGAATGGACCACAGACGGGACTGGTAAGTTTCAAAGCAGCGTGAGAATCCCCGATGTGATAGATGTCGAAGACTTCTATAGCTACGATATCGACGGCAGCGGGACCGTAGGGCGTGCAGAGCCAAAACTCGCTAATCGATTAGCCACTGACCAGAGCACGGCAAAAACGGAAAACGTTTATGAATCACCCGATTGGATCGAAACAGTCGATCAATTGGAGTTCATTCCTGACCTTGGCGCACAAGTGGACGCTGAAGATGATTACGCACTTGTCAGCTTGCTTGATGCTCAAGACCCAGTGGATCCTGCATCTGAAAACCCGGAGGGTACCGTTTTGAACGAAAAACCGGACTCCGAAGATGAAGAGAGCGATTCGGCACCTGCCTTCCTGTGGGAAGAAGACGGCTTTCTGATTTAACAAACCTCTTGCGCTGGAAACGGGATATTCAATTGGGCTGAAAGTCCTGTTTCTGGCGCAACTCACTTCCCGGATGGGCTTTTAATCGCGTGGCTGCGTGTTGCTGAACAGCGACCTTGGCCCCTGCCCTGTCGCACCTTGAAGCCGATTTCTGATCCCGTCGCTTATAGACGGTTTGGCTCAAGTTGCGGATTTGGGATGGAACAAGTCGAGGCGCCGATCCGCATTTGTGAGAAAATGCCTGTGTTCTCAGATCAGTGCATCGCTGGTCTGTTGGTGGATCATGTGATGAACTCGTGCCTCGTTACTAACGGGTGCCTCTTTTCCTCTGCGCATCCCGGACCAGCGCGGCGAGCCGATAAAATCCATGAGCCATTTTGGTGTATGGCGTCAGCAGAAAGAATGCCAGGACCGCCCCAAGGTGGATGGCAAGCAGCGCAGGCATCAGAACCGTTGAGCCAAGGGCGTAAAGAACAAGCCCGCTCAACCCAACAAAGCCAAGCAACAAGATGAAACCGATATCGCCGCCCCACGCCGTAGGGTCGCCAAGTTCGTGATCGGACTTTTGTTTGAGGAGTGTCATCGCGCCGCAACCCACTGTCAGCAACACACCGCCGGATATTCCGAACAACTTAGGCAAAGACCAAAACCCGTAAGGTGCGTGCATTCCGAAACCGTAATGCATAACCGTCGCCACCGAAGTTGACGCAAAACACAGCAGGAACCCGTACATGATGGCGTGGTGAACGTGACGTCGAGCCTGACTGAACCGGTCTTCGTCCTCAAAGTTACAGCCCTCACCATGCCCGGCGGCCAAATCCTGCATCCTGCCGGCACGTTTGAAGGCGGCGGTTACGTCTGCCAAATGGATGGGTTTGCCGCCGACTTCGGTCCAGTAGTGCCTGAGGCTGACGGCTATGCTAAACAGCGGCAACAGGAACGCGGGCGCAAAGATCGCGACCATCGCGTTGTGGGACAGGACGGCGTAGAACCCCTCCCCTCCGCTGGAGCCAATGGCGCGGATTACCCAGAATAACAGGGCGAATCCGATCACAAGCGCCAGGGCTATGGCACCGCCATGGGTGTGGAACCGGCGCGCCAGCGGTTGCGGCCAGGCGAAGCTTTCCCAACTGTCTCGCCGCACTTCGGCCAAAGCTTTGGGCAGGTTCAGGTCAAACTCGTGCGGTGCCGTGTACTGACAGGCGTAGTAGCACCCTCGGCAGTTGTGGCACAGATTGGCCAGCTGCGTGATGTCACCGTCCGAAAACGCGCGTTCCGAATGTAGTGACGGGAAGACCGAGCAATAGCCTTCACAATACCGGCAGGCATTGCAAATCTCGGCCTGGCGGCGGGCTTCCTGAACAAGGTCAGTTTGCATAGACGGCGGCCTCACGTCCTGCGATGCGTCCAAAAACGGTTCCGATGGTCATGCCGAACCCGGCGAGATACCCCTGCCCCAATATCGACCCGGCCATGGTCTCGCCGGCCGCCCATAGGTTTCTGATTTTGCCCTCGGGGATCGAGCACTGCGCCCTGTCATCGACCTTCAGGCCCAGATAGGTGAAGGTCACGCCGGTCCTCAGCGAGTAGCCATAGAACGGCAGCTCGGTAATCGGGCGGGCCCAGTTGGTCTTGGGCGGGGTCAGACCCGAGGTTGTGACCCCATCCAATTCGGTCGGGTGAAAGGCGCTGGTGTCGCCGCAGGCCGCGTTGAACTCTGCGACCGTTGCCGTCAGCTTGTCTGCTGGCAAGTCCATCATTCCTGCCAACTCTTCCAATGTGTCCGCTTTCAAAGGAGGAAAAACCGATGGCATGAACAGGTTCAGCGATTTGGCATCAATGATCACGTAACCCACCTGATCCGGCTGGGCTGCCACAAGCCGCCCCCAGATCGCATACCGCTTGGGCCAAACGTCTTCGCCTTCGTCATAGAACCGTTGGGCGTCTTTGTTCACGACGATTGAAAACGGCACGCAATCCAGACGTGTGACGATGCCCCCGTCGAATTTCGGCGCGCGCCCATCAATGGCCACGGCGTGGCACTGGGTCGGATCGCCGACGCTCTCAACACCCTGATCCAGAAGATCGGCCAGAACAACGCCCCGGTTATAGGGCGTGCCGCGGATCAGGAAGTTTTTCGCGGGCTCTCCCCATGCGCGGGTCAGCCAATCCGTGTCAGCCTGAAACCCGCCCGAGGCGACGATGACCGCTTTTGGCGTTATGCGATGAGACTGGCCTTCGTGGGTGTAATCCACCCATTCGATCCGGTCCCCGTTCAGTGCCAGATGCGTGACTGCGGCCTCATACAGCACATCCACGCCCAGCCCAGCCGCTGTCCGGTAGTAAGCGTTGACCAGAGATTTGCCGCCCCCCATGAAAAACGCATTGGTCCGCGCCAGCGACAAGGTTCCCGATAGCGACGGCTGAAACCGAACCCCGCGCTCCTCCATCCACGGCAGGCATTCTTCCGAAGTGCGGATCACCAGACGGGCCAGATGCTCGTCGGTTCTTCCATCGGTGACTTTTAGCAGGTCAGACAGATATTCGTCTTCGCTGTATTCCTCGACCAACGGACCCAGCGGAGATTTGTGCATGCAGCGAAAGTTGCGCGTGTGGCGTGAGTTTCCTCCGCGATAGGGTTTCGGTGCCGTTTCGAGGATCAGTACGCGCGCACCGGCCTCGGCGGCGGTCATCGCAGCGCAAAGGGCCGCGTTGCCACCTCCAATCACAGCGATATCGTAAGCTTCCTTTTGGATGGCCATGTTCCGTTCACCTACAGATTTTCGTCGATTGTGCGGTCGCGTTCCTGCAACGCGCGGATACGCATCCGTTGCGCGGCTTGAATATGCGCGCGCATTTCCGCCTCTGCAGCCGCACCATCCCGCACTTTCAACGCAGCCATGATGCCCCGATGCTCAGCAACTGCCGCCTCGGAACGTTCACTATCCAGCAATTGCGACGGGCCGAGGATCAGCAACGCTTTTCGAAGGGACAGCATGGATTTGGCCAGAAACCGATTTTTGGCGGCATCCAGAAGCGTTGCATGAAATACCCTGTTGATTTGGGCCGCGTCAGGACCGGTACCAGCCTCGGCAAGCCTGTCATTCAAAATATCCAACTCATCCAGTTCGATATCTGACGCTGCACGTGCCGCCAGACGGGCCGCAGTGCCTTCAAGCACGGCGCGCATCTCATAAAGCTCCATAACCTCGGCATAATCCAGGCTGCGTACAGTCGCGCCCTGCCGGGGAACATGCGTGACCAGCCCGTCCGCCTCCAACTGTCGGATCGCCTCCCGCACCGGGGTTCGGCTGACACCCAGCCGTTCGGACAGCTCAATCTCGCGCAGGCGGTCGCCGGGCAGAAGCGTGCCGTCGCGTATCTCGTCCAAAAGGCGCTGGTACGCGGAATTGCCTTGTGGACCAGGCTGTAAGGAGGCGTCTTGAATCGTCATCGCGGGCTCACTTGCTCTCTTGCGTCCAATTGAATACATTTGGATACATATCGAGTCAACGATGTCGGAACCTGCGTCTTGCCCACCCAGACAAACCCACCTTCTCTTCTGGTCAAACGGGCCGTGACGTTCGGTCTTGCGGTTTTGGGCACAGGGCTATTCTGGGCGCTAAACCTGCCGCTGCCGTTTTTGTTCGGCCCAATGAGCGCGTGTCTGATTGCAGCTCTGGCTCATGCCCCTATGGAAGGGTTCGGGCAGATCTCGATTGCCGCCCGAACTATATTGGGCGTCGCGGTTGGGGCGTCGATCACCCCCGCGTTGTTTGCTGAATTGCCCAAGATGGCCGCGTCGATCATGCTGATCCCCTTCTTCATTATCCTGATTGCGCTTGTCGGTGTGCCGTTCTTCCGCAAGGTTTGGGGCTTTGACGACAAGACCGCGTTCTACGCTGCTATGCCCGGCGGATTGCAGGACATGATCATCTTCGGAACAGAAGCCGGGGCCGACCCGCGAACGCTGTCTTTGATCCACGGAACGCGCGTGTTGATCATTGTGACGTTGGCCCCACTGTTTCTGACAGTTTTCTACGAAGCCGAACTCACCAATCCAATCGGACAACCTGCAAGTGAGCTACCGGTTCACGAGTTGGTGCTTATGGTTCTGGCGGCATTCATTGGCTGGAAAGGCGGAGAAAGAATTGGGCTTTTTGGGGCCTCCATCCTAGGGCCAATGATCCTGACGGCAGCATTGTCACTTGGGGATTTCATCCACACCCGCCCGCCGCGAGAGGCGGTGCTGGCGGCACAGTTTTTTATCGGATGTGCGATCGGCGTACAGTTCGTTGGCGTAACTTGGGGCGAATTGCGCCGGGTTGTTTCTGCGGGTGTTGCTTATGTTTTTGTGCTGGCTATTCTGGCGGCTGGGTTCACCGCTGTCGTCACAACACTTGGGTTGGGCAGACCTGTTGAAGCCTTTCTTGCTTTCGCGCCCGGCGGGCAGGCCGAGATGACCGTTCTGGCGATTGTTTCGGGCGCTGATCTGGGTTTTGTCATCACCCACCACCTGACGCGGATCGTATTGGTCATCATCGGCGCCCCTATCGCCGCAAACCTTATGTTGCGCTGGTTCAAACCCCGGAGTTGAGCAAAGAGTGTCGCAAGTGGTGGAAAAGTTTTTAGGAGTGACGTGGCTGCAAAGTTGAATCGTTCAGACTATCTTTACGATGTTGGCTAAAAAGTGCTCTTACAGGCCTCTGGTCTGCGGTTTCTTGCTCAAAAAAACATGTGCAAACTTGGCAATGCTGAACTAAATTTCTAAATGCGGCGATGCTTCTCCGAATGATGTGGATTGAAAACTGTGAAACCTCAAAACCGCGGAACAGCGGCTCCTCGCCATGAATTGCGAAACGTGCGCAACCAGGGAATTGCGTTTCTGGGCTTAGCATTTTTGTTCAGCATCTTCGTCAACCTGCTTATGCTGACGGGTCCTCTGTTCATGTTGCAGGTTTATGATCGGGTTCTGAGCTCGCGCGCGGTTGAGACCCTGACCGCGCTGTTTTTGCTTGTCGCGTTGCTCTACGCGCTGATGGCCATGCTCGATTTTGCGCGCGGGCGTATCGTTGCCCGGTTTGGTGCCCGGTTTCAGTCGCAACTGGACGAGCGGGTTTTCGAAGCGACGCTACGTCGATCTCTGGTGCCACAGGTTCGCTCAGCTCCTGCGACGGCTTTGCGCGATCTGGAATCCATTCGGAACCTGTGCTCGTCACCTGTGTTACTGGCGGTGATGGATGTTCCCTGGACACCAGTCTTTTTGGGCGCAATTTTTCTGTTCCACCCGCTGCTTGGCTGGTTGGCAGTGGCAAGTGGTGTTCTTCTCGTCTTGATCGCGCTGCTCAACCAGGCCCTGACCAGACGCAAGGTGGCCGAAGCGCAATCAGCAGCGGCACGGGCAAATGCGTTTTCCGAACACGCGCGCCAAGCGGCTGAAGTTGTACGTTCACAGGGTATGCAGGCGGATGTTACGAAACGGTGGCTGAAGCAGCGGTCAGATGCCCTGCAACAGAACATTTCCGCCAGCGACTGGACCGGCAGTTTCACGTCACTGACCAAGGCTCTGCGGCTGTTTCTTCAATCTGCCATGCTGGCATTGGGCGCGTGGCTGGTGCTGCAGAATCAAATGACGCCGGGCGCGATGATTGCGG
Source organism: Ruegeria sp. E8 (assembly GCF_056533985.1). NCBI lineage: Bacteria > Pseudomonadati > Pseudomonadota > Alphaproteobacteria > Rhodobacterales > Roseobacteraceae > Ruegeria > Ruegeria sp. E8. The sequence goes on along the minus strand of NZ_JBQFOY010000005.1, from coordinate 37,213 downwards.
GCTCGATCCTTTTGGGCAGGGCTTTGGCTCCGGTCGAACAGGCGGTTGGCCAATGGGGTATGATCGAACGTGCCCGTACGGCCTGGAGTTCGCTGAGCCGGTTTTTGGATCAGACCCCACCCGAGGAGCAGAAGATTCGCCTGCCCATTCCGAAATCGCAACTGGAAGCCAAATCCCTGACCGTGATCCCGCCGGGCGCTTCGACGCCAACGTTGCGGAATGTGAACTTGCAACTGCAACCGGGCAAAGCGCTTGGTGTTATCGGGAAAAGCGGATCGGGCAAAACGACTTTGGCCAAGGCACTGCTTGGGCTTTGGCGACCGGCAGCGGGCGAGATCCGGTTGGGCGGTGCCACGTTGGACCAATATGACCCCAACGATCTAGGCAGCCATATTGGGTACCTGCCGCAGCAGGTGACACTGTTTAATGGAACCGTTGCCGAGAACATTGCAAGGATGTCCGAAAACCCGGATTCTGAAGCCGTGGTTGCCGCGGCCAAAAAGGCCAATGCGCATGAACTGATCCTGTCTCTGGAAAAAGGTTATGGCACATTCCTCGAAGGCAATGACAGTCAGTTGTCGGGCGGCCAGAAACAGCGCATCGCCTTGGCGCGTGCGCTGTACGGCGACCCCGTGTTGCTTATTCTGGATGAGCCGAACTCGGCATTGGACGCAGATGGGACAGAAGCCCTGAATGCGGCAGTACGCGGCCTCAAGGCGGCCGGCAAGGCAGCCATCATCATGACGCACCGTCCTCAGGCCATTTCGGAATGTGACGATCTGGCTGTTGTCGAAAAAGGACAAGTGGTGCGGACCGGTAGCCGTGACGAGGTTCTGAACGCGATGGTGCAGAACGCGGGCGCGATTAAGCGCAAGCTCAGCTCCGTAGGTGAATAATGGCAAAGAAGATGACTAAGAAACCGGTGCCCGCCTGGGGTATCAAACTGCCTGCGATGGTCGGATTTCTTGCCCTCGGCATTCTGGTTGGCGGGTTGGGTCTGTGGGCTGTGAAAACGCGGTTGGCCGGAGCTATTGTGTCTTCGGGTGTGATCGAGGTTCAGAGCAACCGTCAGGTTGTCGAGCATCCTGACGGAGGCGTGGTCGGTGAGATTTTCGTGCGCGACGGCGATGTGGTTGCGTCGGGTGACTTGCTATTGCAATTGGATGACACGTTTTTGTCTTCGGAACAGACGATTGTAGAGTCCCAACTATTCGATCTTCTGGCTCGCCGCGCCCGGCTTGAGGCTGAACGAGATGGACAATCATCCAAGGAGCTGGCGGCACGGCTGGGTGAGGTTCAGAAAGAATACAACATTGATCCGGATCTGATCGAAGGACAGCAAAACCTGTTCGATGCCCGGCTGGAAACGCTGTCCAAGCAGGACGAGCAACTCAGCAAACAGTTGGTTCAGATCGAAAGTGAAATCAATGGCACCGAAGCGCAATTGGTTTCGCTGCGCCGTCAGGTCGAGTTGATCGAAGCGGAACTGGAAGATCAGCAAAGCTTGTTGAATCGTGGTCTGACCCAAACCAGCCGAGTTCTTGCTCTGCAGCGTGAAGAGGCAAGTCTGACAGGGGAAATCGGCAGGCTGGAAGCATCCGTCGCCCGCTTGAAGGGGCAGATCGCGTCTACCGAGATTCAGATCGTTGAATTGACAGCGACCCGGCGGGAAGAAGCGATTACCACTTTGCGGGACGTGCAGGCACAGGTAGCTGAGCTGTGGGAACGCAGGCTGTCCCTGTCAGAGCGGCTGACAAGGCTGGATATCCGCGCTCCGGTTAGTGGCACTGTTTACGACAGCCAGGTTTTTGCCCTGCAATCGGTCATCCAGCCGGGTGAGCCCATGATGTATGTGGTTCCGCAGGATACCCCCCTACTGGTTGCCGCGCGCGTGGATGCGATCCATGTGGATCAGTTGCATGTCGGTCAACCCGTCGCTCTGCGCTTCCCGGCATTCAATCAGCGCGAAACGCCAGAGTTGGACGGACAGGTCAACAACGTATCGGCCGATACATTCACGGATGAGCAGTCCGGCTTCACCTTCTACCGTGCCGAAGTGGTTCTGAATGAAGGTGAAATGGAACGCCTCAATGGTCAGGAGCTTTTGCCGGGTATGCCGGTTGAAACCTTGATCAAGACCGACGAGCGAACCCCGTTGTCCTACCTTGTCAAACCGATGGCGGATTACTTCAATCGCGCGTTTCGTGAGTGATACGGCGGCGGTTATCTTTGGATAACCGCATTTTCCCATTCAGCAAGAAAGCGGCGGCGTTTGAGCCTGTCCAGAAACGTCATTAGGGCTGGGTCCAGTCCGATCGTTTCCCGTTCGGCCGCCGTGTCGTAAGGTGCCAAAGGTGGGAGGGTAGACGCATCCCCTGCCCGCCTGGATTGGTTCGAAACCAAATGGCGGAGGAATGAAGCCGCGGCATCAGGATCGGGGGTGTCAGCCAGCACCATTGCTGTACGCATCATGGTCGTTTGAAAGTCCGACGGCAGGATGATTTCCAATGTATCTTTGCTTCCGGCGCGGGCGTTGGCATAGCTGCCCAACACGTTGTAGGCCACGGCAATCTCACCGCTGACGAGATCATCGATCATATCGGCTGAACAGCAATAGAGACGCACATCAAGCCCACCCATGACTTCCATAAGCCGCCAATACGTCTCAGACGCGCGGGCATCCTGTGTTGCGAACAGATAGCCAAGGCCGGACTGGCGTATGTCATAAGTGCCAACCCGCCCCCGAAAGTCTTCTGGCCGCATACGCAGGATTTCAATCAACTGCTGCCGGGTTTCCGGAACAAGGTCACCGGCAAAGGCCGCTCGGTTTATCACAATTGTTGCGGGTTCTGACGTGAAGGCGAAAAGGCTTTGATGCCATTGCGCCCAGGATGGCAACGAAATGTCGTCGATGATGCGTCCGAAGCCATCGTTCGCCAACTTCAATTGCAGGTCCATGGCGCTGGAGATAACAACATCGAAATCTTCAGGCGCGGCGCGGACAATGCGGTCGATATCTGCAGTTCCGGTCACCATGTATTCGACAGTGATACCCGGATTTTCCCTAATGAATTCCGCTATCAGAGGCTCAAACAGAAAGGTGTCCGTGCTTGAGATGACGCGGATATGCGCTTCATCCGCCGAAGCGTTGAAAACCTGCCGATCCTCCCATGTCTGGGCGGCGGCACTGAAAGGAAAAGTAAACAAAATCAGAGCGATAAGGTAACGCACGCGCCGCCCCCTTGCCTATTGGCCAATTCCAGTGCGCCACCGTGGGCCGTTGCAACGTCCTGAACGATGGTAAGACCCAATCCGGACCCGATGGTCCCGCTTGCGTTCTTGCCGCGTTCAAATCGGCGCGTCAGCGTGTCGATTTCGTTCGGGGGAAACCCGGGGCCTCGGTCTTTGACACGGATTTGAACATGTGGATCCGACGTAACCTCGATACGGACGGAACTGTCTGCCGGTGCGTATTTCAAAGCGTTGTCAATCATGTTGCGCACGGCGTTTTGAATCAGAATGGGGTCTCCGGAATAGGAAACCTGTGGATCGCCACTCAGAGACAGCGACAGGTCCTTCATCTCGGCAATCGGTGTCAGACGCTGCACCAGATCATGGATCAAAGCGTTCAGGTCAATGTCTTCCCGTTCCAGATGATCGGCCCGAAACGTGATCATCGCGTGATCCAGCAACTGCCCTGCCGCCCGAGAGCTTTCGTCAATCGCACGCACCATCGAACGCAAAGCTTCGCGGTTTTCTTCTTTTTCCACCCTCTGCAGGGTGGCATCAGCATAAGATCTGACCGTTGCAAGAGGGGTCCGTACCCGATGGGCCGCCTCGGCTATGAAGTCTTCTGACTGGCTGAGGGATTGATCCAATCGGCCCATCAGAGAGTTCAACGATGTTACCAGGGGTGCCATCTCGCGGGGTACAGGTTTTTTGAATGGGCTCAGGTCCTGTGGACCCCGGCGCGTGACAGAGGTTGTCAGCCTGTTCAACTGTCCGATGGTAGAGGATGTTGCCCAGAACGACAGTGCTGCCGCGAGGGCAAAGAACCCAACGCCCAAAATCGCGGCGTTGCGCGAAATCTGGTCCAGCGTTTCGGCCAGCGCATCCTGTGTCTGCGCCAATGCGACCTGAATGACGGTTTGCCTGTTCAGACCGACAAGAGTTCTGCTTGCGCTGACCTGACGGATAGCTTCGCCACGTATCTGGCTGGACTGAAAGCTCCACCTTCCGTCACTTTGTTCTGTGATCGGCGGAAGATCTTCGTACCCCGACAGAAACTCTCCGTCCTGAAAGATCGCGTAGAACACCCGGTCGTCGGCTGGCGTGCTCAGCATGGCAAAGGCGGCGTATGGGATATCGACCTCCAACTCGCCTTCTCGCAGAGCCGCTGCATCCAAAATCGACGTTACCGATGCCTCAAGGATATTGTCCTGCCCCTGTTGCGCGACCTGTGCGGCGTAGTTTCGGACCGCAATGAACAAAAGGAAAGCAAGGATCGCAGCGCCCCCAATCAGCGTCAGAACCAATCGGTTCCGCAGTGATCCTGACACATTGGGATCAGGAGGCATGATCCAGCCTGTATCCAAGGCCCCGAAGCGTGGTGATCTTCAGGTCCGAGGGTTCAAGATGTTTACGAAGGCGACCGACATAAACCTCGATTGCATTGTCCGAGACATCGTCGTCATAGGAAAACAGCCGATCCGTCAGTTTCTGTTTCGAAAAAACCTGACCGGGCGCGTTGATGAATAACTCCAAAAGCCGCAGCTCGCGGTTGCGCAATGAAACGGTCTCATCCCCGACAGTCAGGTGGCCAGCCAAAGGGTCGAAAACGATGCCACCTACCTCGATCGTGGTTTTTGCATTCCCGGATTTGCGGCGCAAAACGGCGCGGCAGCGGGCTTCAAGCTCAGCGTGGTCGAAAGGTTTCGTGACATAATCGTCGGCCCCCAGATCCAGCGAACCGATTCGATCCGAGACCTGACTGCGGGCCGTCAATACGATGACCGGGGTATCAAAATGGCTTGCACGATGCAGTTTCAGAAAGTCACGTCCATCCCCATCAGGTAACATGATGTCCAACAGGATCAGATCGTATTCCTGAGTTTCGACAAAGGCGGCCGCATCGTCCAATTTCGCTGCGTGATCAACCACATGGCCATCCAACCTCATGCGGGAACAGATGGCATTCGCCAGATCAAGATTGTCTTCCACAAGCAGGAATTTCATGGAGTTTCAGCAGTATTTTCACGCGTGACAGGTTGATGTCAGGTTGATGTGTTTTTCTTCAACCCAATCTGAGCCGCCATGCGGCCGGTTGTCAAATGGGAGGACATCATGACGACATTCACACTGGGCCGTCGCGCCCTGATCGCAGCTGTGGCTGCAATTGGCCTGGCCGGGCCGTCACTGGCTGAAGATCAGGTCGTGGACAGCATCCACTTTCTGATCCCCGGCGGTGCTGGCGGCGGTTGGGACGGGACCGCACGTGGCACCGGCGAAGCGCTGACCAACGCAGGTCTTGTGGGCACTGCGTCCTACGAAAACATGTCGGGCGGTGGTGGCGGCAAAGCCATTGGGTATCTGATCGAAAACGCCGACAGTAATCACGGAACGCTGATGGTGAACTCTACACCGATCGTGATCCGCTCGTTGACCGGCGTATTTCCGCATAACTTCCGCGACCTGACGCTGGTGTCGGGCACGATCGGGGATTATGCAGCGATTGTCGTGGGTAAAGACAGTCCCATCAACTCGATGGAGGACCTGCTTGCTGCCTTTGACGCCGATCCCGGCGCAACTGCAATTGGCGGCGGTTCGGTGCCCGGCGGCATGGATCACCTGGTGGCCGCAATGGTGATGGAAGCGGCGGGCAAAGATGCGCTCGGCGTGAAATACATCCCATATGATGCGGGCGGTAAAGCCATGGCAGCCCTTCTGTCGGGCGAAATCGCAGCACTGTCGACAGGTTTCTCGGAAGCAGTCGATCTGGCAAACGCGGGCGAGGTCAAGATCATTGGGGTGACGTCGGAAGACCGCGTTGATGCGGCCCCTGATGCCATGACCATGAAAGAGCAGGGCATCGATACAACCTTCGTGAACTGGCGCGGCTTCTTTGCGGCACCCGGCCTGCCCGAGGACAAACTGGCTGCCTATCAGGCCGCGATTGCCAAGATGTACGACACTCCGGAATGGGAAGAAGTTCGCGCACGCAACGGTTGGGTGAACATCCACAATTCAGGCGACGACTTCCAGTCATTCCTGGAGCAGCAGGAACAGCAGATCGGCGACCTGATGAAAAAGCTGGGCTTCCTTTAAAATCAAATTGGCAGAGCGGGTCGCCGCTCTGCCTTCCCCATCGACAAGAAAAAAGGAGGGGGCCTCATGGCGCTGGATCGCTGGATCGCGCTCGTTCTTCTGGGTGTCTGTTTAACATATGGCTACGCTGCCTGGTTCACGATGGATGGTAGCCTGCCCCCTTTCATGCAGCGAAACCCCATCTGGCCAAGCACCTTCCCCAAAGTGCTGTCGGTATTGGGGATCGTCACCACCACGATCATTTTGCTGGGCTTTGAAAAGGCCGAACCCAAGGAAGCCGACATCGATTATCGGCGCTTGGGAGAATACCACCTCGATCAGGCGCTCATGCTGCTGGCTCTGATGGTGATCTACGCTCTGTGCCTGCGTCCCGTCGGTTTTCTGATCTCGACCTCGGCCTTCCTGATTCTCGGATCGTTCATTCTGGGCGAGCGCAAGTGGCACATCATGCTGCCCGTCGCGCTGATCGCGACCGGTTCGGTCTGGTATCTGGTGCAGGAAGTTCTTGGCATCTACATGCGCCCCTTGCCGGGCATTTTCGGAGGCTGACATGCTCGAAGGACTTCTGATCGGCCTGCAAACGGCATTCTCAATACAAAACCTTCTGATGGTCATCGCGGGCTGTCTGATCGGCACATTCATCGGCATGTTGCCGGGCCTGGGACCAATGTCGATCATCGCCATCATGATCCCGGTCGCGATCTCTATGGGCGATCCGTCCGCAGCACTTATCCTGCTAGCCGGGGTGTACTATGGTGCCATTTTCGGGGGTTCGACCTCTTCGATCCTGCTAAACGCGCCGGGGGTCGCGGGCACTGTTGCGTCCAGCTTCGACGGCTACCCGATGGCCCGTCAGGGCAAAGCGGGCAAAGCCCTGACCGTCGCCGCTATCGCGAGTTTCGCAGGCGGCACCCTGGGTGCAGTGCTTTTGATGGTTTTCGCCCCTGCCCTGTCATCCGTGGCGTTGCTTTTCCATTCGGCTGAATACTTCGCTCTGATGGTCGTTGGCCTGTCCGCCATTGCCGCTTTTGCTGGCACGGGTCAGGTGGCCAAAGCAGTCATCATGACGCTGCTGGGTTTGATCATGGCCACTGTCGGTGAAGGAGCGCTGTTCAACCTGCCGCGTTTCACCATGGGTATCATGGACCTGCAATCGGGCTTCGGTTTCATTACACTGGCTATGGCCATGTTCGCCCTGCCCGAAGCTCTGTTTCTGGTCCTCAAGCCAAAGGACCTGAAAGGTGATGATGGCGAAATCAAGGACCTCAGGATCACCAAGGCCGAAGCCAAGGCCATCGCGCCTGTGGTCGGCCGTCAATCTGTGCAGGGGTTTTTCATCGGCGTCTTGCCCGGCGCTGGCGCAACGATTGCCAGCTTCCTTGGCTACGCGGTCGAACGCAATATCGCCCCGAAAGAGGAGCAGGAAGAGTTTGGCAAAGGGTCGATTAAAGGTCTCGCCGCGCCCGAAACGGCAAACAACGCGGCCTGTACCGGCTCTTTCGTACCACTTCTGACTCTGGGCATTCCCGGCTCTGGTACGACGGCCATCCTGCTTGGTGCTCTGATCGCTTTGAACGTGACCCCCGGCCCGCGCCTGATGTTGGATGAGCCGCAGATTTTCTGGGCCGTGATCATGTCAATGTTCATTGGCAACCTCGTTCTGCTGGTTCTGAACCTGCCGCTGATCCCATACATCGCCAAGGTCCTCTCGGTCCCGCGCAACTATTTGATCCCCTTCATTTTGTTCTTTACTCTGATGGGGGCCTATATCGGACAGAACAATGCGACCGAGCTGTTGATACTCGTAGGCTTCGGCATCTGCGCAACTGCCTTGAAGTTTGCAGATTACCCGCTGGCACCGTTGCTGATCGGCTTCATCCTCGGCGGCATGATGGAGGACAACTTTGCCCGGTCGATGCAGCTTTATGATGGCATCGCCTTCATCTGGGAACGCCCGATGACACTGGGTCTGCTGGTGATCGCGGTGTTGCTGGTGCTTCTGCCCAGCTATCGCGCGCGTCGTGCAAAGGCTCGGGCGGCTGGGGTTGCTGAAGGTGACTGAACCGCTGGCAGGAATACGGGTCCTTGATCTGACAAATGTCCTTGCGGGTCCGTATTGCTGCTATCAACTGGCGCTGATGGGTGCCGAAGTGATCAAGGTCGAACGCCCCGGTGGCGGCGACCTTGCCCGCGTTCTGGGCGCTGACCCCGACAGAAACAAAGCGGGCATGGGGATCAGTTTTCTGGCGCAAAATGCCGAAAAGAAATCCGTCACGCTCGACATGAAATCGGAAAAGGGCAAGGCGTTGCTAAAACGCCTTGTCAAAACAGCCGACGTTTTGGTCGAGAATTTCCGACCCGGAGTGATGAACCGTCTTGGTCTTGGCTACAACGTCTTGCGCAAGGTCAACCCTGACCTGATCTATTGTGCCATCAGCGGGTTCGGGCAGGATGGCCCGCGGCGGGGCGATCCGGCTTATGACCAGATCGTGCAGGGGATCAGTGGTGTCATGTCCATCACCGGCGCTTCTGACACCGCACCCTATCGTGTCGGCTATCCTTTGGCAGACACGGTCGGGGGGATGACAGCCGCCTTCGCAGTGGCTGCCGCATTGAACACCAACCCGCGTGGAACCTATCTGGATGTTGCCATGTCCGAAGCGGTGATCTCGACGATGGGGTGGGTGGTGTCAAACTATCTGGTCGGCGGCGTCACACCCGGAGCGCACGGGAATGAGAACACAACCTCTGCGCCTTCGGGTACTTTTGCCACACTCGACAGCCCGATCAATATTGCGGCCAACCGCGATGAACAGTGGCAAGCGTTGGCAAACCATCTGGGTCGGGGCGAGTTATTGAACAGCCCCAACTATGCCACCCGCGAAGATCGCAAACGAAATCGCCATGCGTTGCGTGAAGCGCTGGAGCAAACTTTGCGGACCAGACCGGCGGCAGATTGGGTTCGGGAACTCAATGCTATTGGCGTGCCAACCGGGCAGGTTCTGACCGTGCCCGAAGTGCTTGCCGACGAACAGCTCGCTGGTCGTGGGCTGATCGGGTCTGTGCAGGTTCAAGGCGAAGACATGAAACTTGCAGGCAGCCCCATTGTCATGGACGGCGCGCGCCGAATGCCACAAACTGCGCCGCCTGAACTTGGGGCTGACAACAAGGCGATCTGGTCTGAAATCGGATTGTCCGACGCAGAATTTGCAGCGTTGCGCAAGGAGGGGGTCATATGAGCGATGTTTCCGATTGGTGGACGACATCCATCATCGACATGGAGCCTGGCCGCATAGACCTGCGCGGTGAGCCGATCCAGAACCTGATCGGAAATCTCAGCTTCGCCGAAATGATCTGGTTCATGGTGCGCGGTGATCACCCCTCGGATGCGCAGGCCCGGTTGTTCGAGGCTGCGTTGGTTGCTGCGGTGGACCATGGCCCTCAGGCCCCTTCAATCGCCACGGCTCGCATGGCCGTGACCTGCGGCTTGCCTCTCAACAACGCAATGGCAAGTGCCATAAACATGCTGGGCGACATTCACGGCGGTGCCGGCGAGCAGGCCGTCACGCTTTTCCACTTCGTGGCAGAACGCCCCGGCCGCTTGGAACAGGCCGTGGACGATTGGATTGAGAGCGAGGGGAAAATATTGCCGGGCTTTGGCCACCGATTCCATACTCCTACAGACCCTCGAGCCCCGCGTCTGATGACGTTGGTTTCAGAAGCCGTCAAAAACGGTGCCTGTGAAGGTCATTTCATGCAGACGGGGCAAGCTATTGAGACGGAGTTGGCGAAGCGCAAGGGCAAGCCTGTTCCAATGAACATAGATGGCGCCACAGCCGTTATCTATGCCGAGCTTGGCTTTGCGCCTCCGCTGGCACGCGGGCTTTTCTGTCTGTCGCGATCTGTTGGAATTCTGGCCCATGCGTGGGAACAGATGCAGCAGGGAGGCCGGAACAAGGGACCTACCCCACCCGCCTATCGCTGGACCTATGAGCCGACATGACACGCCTTAGGCGGTTCTAAGGTGCGGTCGATTGGCCAGCAATCCAGCTGCGGCGCGGGCAATCATCAACTCTTCATTCGTCGGGATCGCCATGACCACCACGCGGGACAAATCGGTTGAGATGATCCTGTCGTTATCCGCATTTGCATCGGGGTTCAGCTCGATACCCAGCCACCCCATTCCGGAACACACCCGGTCACGCACCAGGCGCGAGTTTTCACCTATCCCGCCTGTGAACACCAAGGCATCGATCCCACCGAGAATAGCCGCCATCGCCCCAAGCTCACGCCGAATACGGAAGGTGAAATAGCTGATGGCCTGACGGCTTTCGGGCGTATCGGCCTTTTCCAGAGTGCGCATGTCGTTCGAAAGCCCGGAAAGGCCCAACAAGCCTGATTTGCGAAACAGAAGGTCCGAGATTTCGTCAGCGTTCAGCCCTTCCTGATCCATCAGATACAACACCACGCCGGGATCAAGCTGGCCGCAGCGCGAGCCCATCGGCAGACCGTCCAGCGCCGAAAACCCCATGGTCGAACCCACGGATCGCCCACCGATCATCGCACACATCGATGCGCCATTGCCCAGATGGGCCACGACCACACGCCCTTCGTGCAGCAACGGCGCTGTCTTTGCCATATGCCCCGAAATGTATTCATAGCTGAGCCCGTGAAAGCCATAGCGCCGAACGCCTTTGTCATAGTATTCGCGCGGCAGGGCGAAAACATCATTCTCCCAAGGATGATTGCGGTGAAAGGCTGTATCGAAACAGGCGATCTGAGCTGCGTTCGGGAACCGCTCCATCGCGGCCTTGGCTCCGGCCAGATTATGCGGCTGATGCAGAGGAGCGAACGGTGACAGCTTGTCCAGCGCTTCAATGGATGCCTTGGTCAGCGGCAGTGGCGCATCAATATCCGGCCCGCCGTGGACAACACGGTGCCCTACCGCGGTCACCTCGCTATTTGGGAAGGCACGAGCCAGCAGGTTCAACACCCAGTCCAAAGCAGCAGCATGATCATGTATTTCGCCTGCAGTGCCACCGGCAAGGACACTTCCGTCCGAAGACTTCGCTTTAACAAGCGGTTCCTGTTCTCCAATTTGCTCCACCACCCCGGTGCAAACCATGATCGGGTCGTCTTCGGTCAGCTTGAACAGACCAAATTTCATCGAAGATGATCCGGCGTTCAGTGTCACGACATGTGTCATACAAGGGGCTCCGGTAAAGGGTTGGGCGCAGTGAAGTCCCCTTCTGATACTCAGTTCGGCAACCAATGGAAACAATGCAAAATGGCCGCCCAAGTTGGTCGACACGTTATTTCAGATTTGCAACGCCTTTGTGTCGTTGCGCTTGGAACATGAGCATGTCGCGGATCAGCTGCGCCGCTTCCCGCCACCGCCCTGTTTACGCATCGTAAGCCCGATACGCTTTCTGGGCACGTCCACCTCGACAACGCGGACTTTTACAACCTGCCCAGCCTTCACCACCTCATGTGGATCTTTGACGAAGCGGTCCGCCAGTTGGCTGACATGAACCAACCCATCCTGATGAACGCCCACATCTACAAATGCCCCGAAGGCGGCCACGTTTGTCACAGTGCCTTCCAGAACCATGCCGGGCTTCAGGTCAGTGATCTCTTCGATACCATCTGCAAAAGAGGCAGTGACAAAACTGGGCCTAGGGTCCCGCCCGGGTTTTTCGAGCTCGGCAAAGATGTCCCGCACCGTCGGCAACCCGAAATCTTCGGTTACGAACTGTTCGGCGCGCAACCCTTTCAACGCGCCGCCATGGCCCATGATGTGTCGGATATCACGCCCGCAGGCCGATACGACACGGCGCGCGATGTCATAGGCTTCCGGGTGAACGGACGACGCATCAAGTGGCTCCGCGCCGTCCCGGATACGTAAAAAACCAGCGCACTGTTCGAAGGCACGTGGCCCCAGCCGCGCAACCGACAGCAAGTCTTTACGTGATTGGAACGGCCCGTTCAGATCGCGATGGGTGACAATGGCTTCGGCTTGCGACAGGCCTAATCCTGAAACACGCGATAGCAAGGGTGCAGAGGCTGTATTCAGATCGACGCCAACGGCGTTCACCACATCTTCGATTGCGGAATCCAATGACTGTGACAGTCGATGTTGATCCACGTCGTGTTGATATTGACCAACACCGATGGACTTGGGCTCGATCTTGACCAGCTCTGCCAAAGGGTCCTGCAAACGACGTGCGATGGACACTGCCCCGCGCAGCGACACATCCAGATCAGGAAACTCGCGCGCGGCCAGTTCCGATGCGGAATAGACCGAGGCCCCGGCTTCGGAGACAACCACCTTTGTCGGTGCTTTAACCATCTTCGGCAGCAGGGACAGCGTGTCTGCAACCAACCGTTCAGTTTCACGGCTTGCGGTCCCGTTTCCGATGGCGATCAATTCGATCTGGTGGGTCGATATCAGGTTTAGGATGGTTGCCTGCGCGCCACGCAAGTCGTTCTTTGGCTGAAACGGATATAGCGTATCGGTGGCCACGACCTTGCCAGTGGCATCGACCACAGCCGCTTTCACACCGGTGCGGATGCCCGGATCAAGGCCCAAAGTGGCCTTGGCACCCGCCGGCGCTGCAAAAAGCAAGTCCTTGAGGTTGCGCGAGAAGACCTGAATCGCCTCATCCTGTGCCCGGCTGCGAAGATCGGCCATAAGCTCGACCATCATGGACAGCGAAAGCTTGACTCGCCATGTCCAGCCCGCGACTTTGCGCAGCCAGGCATCACCCGGTCCTTTGCCGCGCGTTTGCAGATGCGCAGCAACAATCGTCTCGGCCCGCGCCGCGCCAAATTCCGGTTCCGGTGCGATGTCGAGTGTAACAATGCCCTCTTTCGAAGCGCGCAGCATCGCCAGTGCCCTATGCGACGGCACCTCCGCCCAAAGCTCGGAATGGTCGAAATAGTCGCTGAACTTCGAACCTTCCTTCTCTTTCCCTTCGATGATCTTGGCACTGAGCAACGCCTCGCGCTGCATGAACGTCCGCAGTTCGCCCAGAAGGGCTGCATTTTCCGTCAAACGTTCGGTCAGAATGTCCCGCGCGCCGTTCAATGCATCCCGATGCGTGGGCACAGTCTCGGTCAGATAGGCCTCGGCCAAGGCTTCAGGTTCCGCATCACGGTCAGCCAGAATGGCATCGGCCAGAGGCTCCAACCCGTTTTCACGCGCAATCATCGCCTTGGTGCGTCGCTTTGGCTTGTACGGCAGATAGATGTCTTCGAGTTGGGCCTTTGTTTCCGCCCGAGCAATCGATTTGCTCAGATCCTCGGTCAGCTTCCCCTGATCCGTGATCGAATTCAGGATGGTATCGCGTCGTGCCTCAAGTTCTCGCAGATAAGTGAGACGCTCGGACAGAAGGCGCAATTGGGTATCGTCCAGGCCACCAGTCGCTTCTTTCCGGTAGCGGGCGACGAAAGGTACCGTAGCACCATCGTCCAGTAGTTTGATCGCTGCACCGACCTGCTCGGAACCTGCGTTAATCTCGGTGGCGATGGTGCGGGCGATACGGTTCAATGGGGCCTCCTGAAGCGACGATGGAAGGACTTCTTAACCAGCCGTTTCAGCAAGGGAAAGACCCTTGCTCCGAGTGCTTCTGAGTATCAGCAGATATGGATGCATCGGCCTTCCGGCGCATGTTTCAGAATATCGTCGGATTGACACCCGGCGAATATCGAAGCGGTTTTTTCATCGGATCAAGTACCCGAAACAACTGCGCGGTAAGGGCACCTGGGCGTTAACCCCAGGGCATGAGCCCGCTGTACCCTGTGCGCGTGCTTACAGAATGCGCCATCTGTGCCAGCGTGGTAAGGTCGAAAACCGGCAGTTGCAACTCCTCTTGAATCCGGGCTGCATAAGGTGGCAGGTCAGTGCACTCCAAAACCAAAGACCGAATCTCGGGCGTGTCGCGTTTCAGCCTTTGCACTGCGTCCAAAACTTCGGACTCGATCAGATCGGTGTCCATGCGGGTGCGTGTGTTGCGTAGGATCACCTCGGCAAACTCGCTGGTGTGTTCCAGCCCTTGTACAGCCACCGGAACACCCCCTGCCCCGACCCCTTCGAAATGGCGTTGAGTCAATGCCGACGCGTCGGCGGTCATCACTCCAACTGGCGCGCTGGCTCCGGTCATCTGGTAGGCAAGCGGCACCTGAATAAGGCTTGAAGCAAAAACAGGCACCGATACCGCAGCAGCAAGTTCTTTCTGGAACAGAGCAAGAAACCCGCAACTGCCCGTGATGGCACGCACGCCCTCGGCCTCAAGCCGTTGCGCCCCCTTGATAAAGGGGTCCAGCAGCTCAGGTGTCGGGTTGTTCAGAAGCGTCGGCACGGTAATACCGTCTATCATCTCGTACAGCACCGGGAACGGCAGGCTGGACGGGTTCTTGATATGACCTGGAGGCTTGGGGAAATAGCTCTCCAGACACAAAACCCCGATTGAGGCCCCGCAGATATTCTGTCCGCCTTGGTAGATCGGCATGGTGTGATGATCCTTCTTCGAAACGATGCGTTGTGCGTGTTAGAACCGCGACAGGGCAAATGGGTCCAATGCGATATTGAGGCGTTGGCCTGACACCAGATCGGCGACAAGCTCTCCGGTCTTCGGGGCCATCATCAGACCGTAGTGAGAATGGCCAAAGGCGCTGAACAAGCCCTTGTGGCCCTCGACCGGACCAATTGCAGGCAGGCTGTCCGGGAAGGACGGGCGGCGGCCCATCCAGAATTTCGTATCCTTGGTGTTCAGATCCGGCATCATCGCCCGGGCCTGCTTAGTCAGAAGCGCTTGTTTGCTTGGGTCTGGCGGTGCATCGATGCTGCCGAATTCGGCCGTACCCGCCACCCGCAACCCGTCCTGCATCGAACTGGCGACCACTTTGGCGTCTACGTCCATCACTGAATTCTTGAGGGACGCCTCTGGGTCGGGAAACTGAACATGGTATCCGCGTTCGGCCACCAAAGGTGCGGACAGGCCCAGTGGTTTCAAAAGCTCGGCAGACCAGACCCCGGCGGCCAACACGATGGAATCCGCGTGAAGCGTGTCCCGCGAAGTCGCCACGTGCCATTGCCCATCCTCGGTTCGGTTTAGTCCACTGACTTCCGCTCGGACGAATTCAGCGCCCTGTTTGCGCGCTTTGTCGGCCAGTACCGCACCAACCCGACCGGGTGAGATCACCCGCGCCTGCCCTTTGATCAGGATCGCCGCTTTGAACTCCGAGGACAAAGCCGGCTCGATCCGGCGCAGTTCCGCACCGTCGATCCGCTCAAGTTGCCCGCCTTTTTCCTGCCGGATAAGGTACCCCAGCGCATCCAAGTCAGCCTGATCTGGTTGGCGAAAAGCATGGATATAGTTGGAATCGACGATCAGGTTTTCATGCCCGGTGTTTTGTAAGTGCCGACGGTAAAGCTCTATCGATGGTCGACAGAGCAGCTCCATCGCGTCCGAGTTGCTGCGGACGGATTTCTCATGTGACTGCTTCAGGAACCGCAGGCCCCAGGGCACCATTTTGGGCCAGAACGAGGGCCTGACGGACAACGCACTTTTTGGGTCCAGCAGCATCCGGGGGATCGATTTCCAGATACCGGGCATGGCCTGTGGGATTATCGACCAGGGTGAAACAACTCCGGCGTTGCCGAATGAGGTCTCCTGCCCCGGTTCGCCTCGGTCAATCAACCGCACGGTTATGCCTCGGTCCTGCAATGACAGCGCGCAGCAGATGCCGACGATCCCTGCGCCGATAATGGTAACCTGTTCAGACATGTCAGGCCGTTGCCTGAGTTCGGCTGCGGGCGATCAACTGGGTGACAATGACGGGTGAAGCCACTGCCAAAGCGATCAGGTCAGCCGTCAAACTGGGTGCCACGAAGATGACCCCTGCGATGGCCATCAGGATGCGCGACACGAGGTTGAGCGGCTGCAACCAATAGCCCACCACTGCGGCCGACAGCGCGATCACCCCCGCGATACAGCTGGTTGCGGTATAGGTGAATTCCCACAGATCAAACCCGGTGGAGGACACGAACAGCAGAACCGGCGCGTATACGAAGGCCATCGGCGCGATCACCTTGCCCAGCCCGAGCGTAAATGCGGACAGTCCGGTACGGAATGGGTTGGAATTTGCAATCGCCGCCGCCGCATAGGCGGAGGTACAGACCGGAGGCGTGATCTCGGACACGACGCCGTAGTAAAGAACGAACAGGTGACTGGCGATGGGCGGAACACCAAGCTGTGCAAGTGCGGGCTGTGCTACCGAGACGAGCATGATGTAAAGAGCGGTCGTTGGTATGCCCGCCCCCATCAGAATGCAGACGATGGCAATGAAGACCAGCGAGATGAACAGTTGCAGATCTTCCATCGCAAACAGCTGGAAGCTGCTGAACGAGATCATGTTGTAGAGATCTGCCGCCAGGTTACCCGCGCCTTGCGTGACCATGAATCCGATGCGGAAGCCGATGCCAGTGGTGTTGATTACACCAACCACGATGCCCACCGCAGCGGCCGCGGCGCCGACGGCCAGCGAGTATTTTACGCCCAATTCAACCGCTTGCAGCATTTCAGGCACTTCGATGCGTTTCTGAGGGTTCAGTGTGGCGATCACCGACAATCCGCACAGGATCGCGGTCATGGTCAGGTCGAACCCGCCGTCTGAGAATTTCCACAGCACGAAAGCCAAAAAAGCTGCGGCATAGATCAGTGTCGGAGGTTGCTTGATACGCGACATGCCCGCGATGACGGCCAGAGAAATACCGCAGAAGGCCGACATGAACGGTGTGTAGCCGGTAAACAGGACGACCAGCAGACCGATCAGCGGAACGATATTGGCCCAGCCCTCGGCCCAAACTGCCTCGAGCTGCGGCAATTGCTCTTTCGCCAAACCTTGCAGGTTCAGCTTGCGCGCCATCAGATGCACCACGGCAAAAACACCGACATAGTGCAGGATCGCCGGGAAAATCGCGGCGATGACGATGGTGGTGTAGGGAACCTCGAGGAATTCGGCCATGATGAAGGCCGCTGCGCCCATGATGGGCGGCGTGATCTGCCCACCAGCCGAGGATGCGGCCTCGACGCCGCCAGCAAAATGGCCGGGGTATCCAAGGCGCTTCATGTTGGGAATTGTCAGCGCGCCGGTCGAAACAGTGTTGGCCACCGAAGAGCCCGAGATCGTGCCGAAGAAGGCCGAGGATACCACCGACACTTTTGCCGGACCGCCAGTATAGCGACCCGCCAAAATGGTTGCGTTGTCGATGAACAGTTGCCCCAATCCAGTGCGCTGCGCGATGACGCCGAACAACACGAAGTGGAACACTATGGTAGAGACAACCCAGAGCGTGACGCCGTAGATACCTTCCTGAGGGAAATACATCGACGACACGAAGGTTTTGAAATTCACGCCGGGATGTTGCAGCAAGCCGGGGAAGTACGGCCCGAGCAGGGCGTATGAGATGAACACACAGATGATCAAAGGCAGTACCCAGCCCAGCGTGCGGCGGGCGATGTCCAGCACCAGCAGGATGATGATAACCCCAAGCACCACGTCATAGCTGTTGGGGTTGCCCATCCGGAACGTCTGTTCCTCGATCCCCAGAAACGGGATGCCGCGCCAGGCAACGCCCACATAAAGCGCGGCGATGATGCCAAGTGACATGAAAACGAGATCGTAGAGGGGGATGTTGCCGATGCGGAACCGGCTGACCTTCAGGGCATAAAGGCTCTTGGCCCCCACAATAGGGATCGTAGCGTAAACCAGAATGAACAGCAGAGCCAGGTAGATACCCATATGCCAGTGATCGGCCGGCAGACCGAACCCGGCGGTGAAGAATTCGTAGAACGCAAGGATCAGGGCAACAACGCGGAGAACCTTGCCGGTTGTCGGCGTAACCTGTCGGACGGCGGCGCCTTCGTCGAATTGTTCTTCGATGGCAGCCAGTTCCTCGGCTGTCAGTTCGTGGTCATCAAGTTTCTGGGTCTCGGACATGATGGCCCCCCGATTTCGCATAATTCCAGAGTGCGGTGCCCCTTATGGGGCACCGGCGATACGTTTCAGTCAGTCGCGTTTACTGAAGTAGACCAGCTTCTTTGTAGAACTTCTCAGCACCCGGATGCAGTGGCACACCCAAAGCCTCGACACCGTCCAAGGCCGTTTCAGCCGTGATCTGCTTGCCTTTGGCATGACCGTTGTCCAGCAGCTTGCGGGTGTTGTCGTTCCACAGCGCCTTGGTCAGGCCATAGACCAACTCGTCGGACAGGTCCGAGGACACAACCAGCATCGCGCTGACGGCCGGGGTTTTGGTCTCAGAGTCGATGCCTTCATAAACCCCACCCGGAATGGTCGAGGGAATATAGGCCGGGATGATCTCATTGATCTTCGCCATGTCTTCGTCGGTGAAGGAATGCAGGTTCATACCCTTGGTCGAGGACAGCTGCACCATCGCGGCAACTGGCCAACCTGCTGCATAGAAATAGGCATCAAGCTGACCATCGGCTAGGCGCTCGGCGCTTTGGCTATTGTTCAATTCGGCCTCGTCCATGTTGTCACGATTGACGCCCCAGGCGTCCAGCATCTGCAGCACGGCCACCTGTGTGCCGGAACCTGCCTGAGCAATACCCACACGCTTGCCTTCCAGATCGCTCAGGTCGTTGATGGTCTGGCCCGCGGGCAGAACCAGATGCAGGTCTTCGGGAAACAGGTTCGCAACGATGCGAAGTTTCGGGTGTGGTTTACCTTCAAACTTGCCCTCGCCCAGATACATCGAGCGGGTCACGTCAGCGGCGGCCAGACCGGCCTCAAGCTCTCCGTTTTGTACAGCGGCGTTGTTGAAGACAGATGCGGTTGTCGATTGCGCGATCGCGATCAACCCGGGTACGCCGCATTGGCCACCCTCTTCGCAAGGACGCGAGCCCGGAGGGGCAGAGATACCATTTGCGATGGTTCCGCCAATCGGGAAATATGTGCCGCCCGCACCGCCGGTGCCAATGCGAAAGAAAGTCGGGTCCTGTGCAAACGCAGGCGCGGCCAAAGCACCAGCCAAAGCCAGACCTGTCAGGCATTTCATCAGTCTCATCGTAAGCTCCCAGTTTTGGATCATTGGATTCGGTTCGTCCGAACTCTGATCCAATCAGCCTATGGAGAATTTCCATAAATACAAATTTGTTATATTTAACAAAATTAAAGTTTTGTTTATATTTTTGATATGAACCTTACTCAATTGACCGTTTTTCGTGAGGTGATGGAGACAGGCTCTATCTCTCAGACCGCCAAGAAACTTAACCGGACGCAACCGGCTATCAGCCTTGCAATCAAGAACCTAGAAGGAAGTCTGGGGCTGACGCTGTTCGAGCGCAAAGGACGACGCCTGATACCTGTGCCCGAAGCACATTATCTGTTGGCAGAAACCACTGGGATACTGGACAGGTTATCCACTGTTTCCAGCACGATGCACGGTCTTCTTAAAGGAAATTCAGGCAGTCTGAACATTGCTGCCATGCCCGGTCCTTCCACTTTCGCATTTCCAAATTTCATCAGCCGCTCGGTTGGGGGAAACCCAGACATTCAGATAACACTTTCCACCCGCAGTTCGCCACAAATCATGGAACTGGCAGGTACGCAGAATATTGATTTCGGGTTTGCGGATTTTGAACATCCGACGGGTAAGAAGCCGCAGTTTTCGGCCGAGATTATCAGTGGTGACTGTTTTTGCGCCTTGGATCGGGACAATCCCTTGGCAAAGAAAACCGCGATAACGATTGCCGATCTTGACGGTGTTCCAATGGGCGGGATGCACGACACACATCCTTTTCAAAAGAAGGTAAGGCGGGCGTTTCAACTGGCTTCAGTAACCTATACCCCGAACGTGACCTGCCAATACTTCCTGCCTCTCATCCCCTTTGTCGGCTCGGGCCAATGTTGTACGATTGTCGATCCTTTGACCGTTGCAACTGAACGGGAGCTGAACATCTCAAATGACCGGGTTCTGTTTCTGCCGTTTAAAGAGCCGCTCAGATACGAATATGCGATCCTGTCTCCGGATCACCGCCCTCCGTCCCAACTGGCATTGAAAATCAAGGCCGGCTGGAAGGAAGAAGTGCTATCGATGTTGCATCAAACAGGTGCCAATCCCCGGACAGAGACGGTCTGAAACCAGCTGGGTACTGGTAAGCAAATTTTCATTTCGGATGCTCTATCGACGTTTCCAGCGCCGACTTCAGCGATTGAGGGTCAATCGGTTTGTAAAGCAGGGGCAGTTTTGCCTGCTTGCACTGCTCGACAAGCTCAGGCGATCGGTTGGCCGAAACAATGCAGCCCGGCAGTTGTCCGAACTCTCGGGTCAAGGCGTGTATGGCATCGATCCCCGTTTTCGAATTGTTCAACTGGTAGTCGGCGATCACAAAATCCGGGAGAATGCCAATCTCACGCAATAGATTGATTGCTTCTTCTTCGCTTTCGCATTCAAGAACCTCAACGCCCCAGGATTCGATCGTCATGGTCAAAGCACCGCGGAGGTTTTCATCGTTTTCGATCAACAAAGCGATGGTATTCCCCAGCATTTTGGGGTTTGGTTTTTGCACCTCCGAAGCGGTGAGCGATACGGTCGGCTCCGCCTGTGCCAGAGGTAACTCAACCGAGAAGCCTGTCCCCTTCCCGACCTCTGATTGCAGATGGATCGGGTGTTGCAGCAGACCACAGGCCCGTTCAACAATCGCCAGACCCAACCCCATGCCCTCAGCCGCACTTGCATCTGAATGCAGACGCTGGAACTCCTGAAACACAATATCTCTTTGGTCCGGCGCGATACCGATGCCGGTGTCCCAGACTTCCAGGGCAACCGCATTTTTGCGGTGCCTGACACCAACAAGAACTTTGCCGGTGTCGGTGTATCGGATCGCGTTTGACAGCAGGTTCTGCAAAATCCGCCGCAGGTAGCTGGCATCGCTTGTGACCAGAACCTTTGTGTCGACAAAGCGCAGGTCCAGACCTTTGGCTAGGGCGACAGGCCGAAACGCATCTTCCATCTGAGAAAAAAGTTCACCTACAGATACCGTGGACAAATGCGCCGCGGCCCGTCCGGAATCCAGCTTTGAGATGTCGAGCAGCGCTTCCAGAATATGTTCGACACTGTTCAGCGCACTTTCGGCTTTGGCAGCGACGGACTGGGCGTCGCCTTTGTCCAGACCGCTGCCGAGTGACGCGACATAAAGTTTTGCGGCGGACAGGGGTTGCAGCAAATCGTGGCTGGCGGCCGCCACGAAACGCGATTTTGATGCATTCGCCCGCTCAGCCTCGTTCAGTGCATCCGCCAGTTCCATTGTGCGCGACGCTACGCGTTGTTCCAGCAACTCTTTGGCTTCGTACAAAGCCTGAGCCGATTTTCGTTCCGCCGTCACATCGGTAAAAGAAATCACAAAGCCCCGGTCAGGCATTTCCTGGGCGTAGACAGTCAGGATTTTTGATCGCCCCCGGTGCATCTGAAATTGAAGGGGACGGCGCGAGGTTTGCCGACCGACCCAATCCAGCAGATCCGCCTCGGTTATCCCTTTCTGGAAACTGATATTGGCGCTGAGCCGGGTGGACAGGGTTTCAAACCGTGTGCCCATCTGAAACTGATTGATCGGAATGGCCAAAAGTTCGCTGGCGCGGTTGTTCCATCCGATCAGACGGTGCTTGTTGTCAAAGATGCAGACGCCCTGATCGATATGTTCCAACGTGGCACGGATCAGTCTTGCCTTGTCATCAAGAATACGGTCCCTCTCCTGCCGTTCGATGCGCATGATGTCGGTCACATCGGTTTGCAGGATTACGGTGCCACCGTCCGGTGTGCGGTGCTCGGACACTTGCGACCATCGATTGCCAGCAAGACGTACATTGAACACCACATGGTCATCTGCATGCCGATCCAGACGGCTTTTGGCCCAGTCCTGCGGGGTCATTGCCTCGGGCAAGGACAGGAATCCGGATTTGCTGACCAGCTCAACATATTCGGTAAAGCGTAACCCGGGGCTCAGCCGTTCTTGAATATCGGGCATGTGCAGCCCAAAACGACTGTTGCACAGCACCAGTTCTTCGTCGCGATTGAACAGGGCGAAGCCTTCCTGCACCGTTTCGATGGCGTTTGCCAAATCAGCCCGTGCGGCTTCGGTCTCCTTGTTGGCCTGCGCCAATCTGGCATTGGAATCATTCAGAAGCTCGAGCGCGCGTTCAAGGTCATCTGTACGGGCGCGAACCTCTTGTTCAAGCACCGCCGCGCGTTGAAATTGCGCATAGGCCGCGCCCGAGGCATCGGTAGATTCCTCGACCCGCCGCATCAGCGCTTCGACGATCTTCCTCAGCTTCTCATTCTGGCGATCAATCGAGTCTGAAGGGTCGGTAAGATGCTCGATCATGCCTTACTCTTTCTCGGGCGGATAAATCGCGACGCCGGTCAGGGTCTGGTTCACATGGATCGAATTGTATTGTTCCCCATAGGTCGAGAAGCCGACGACGTGATTGCGGGACAGTATGTCCGAGACATCGCGCGTCTTCTGCTTTTCCTGCGCCTCCAACCTGCGAAGAATACAGTCGCAACCCAGAATGGTGTCGGGTTGCTGTTTCTCGGTCAAAAGGCTGATTTCCTCCTGCAGATGCTCGACCATATCCCGAGGTTCGGCCAGCGTCAGAACCAGGCCTTCGTCAATAGCTGAGAAAAACACGAGATCGCCGTTGCCCGCCACCTGCTGTATGGCGCGGACATGGTGTTGCCCGCCGATTTGCACAACGACCGGGTGCGCCGCAAATGTGAATGTCGTGAGTTGTTCGGGGTCTTTGCCTAGAATACGGGCGTACTCACGGGCAGCAGGCTCGGCATTGATTTCCTGAACGATGCGTTTGGCTGGATCTGCCTTGGTCACAACCATACGCCGCGCGGCGGGAACAAGGTGATCGGTTTTGAACACTTTGATCGGGCACCGCGTGCGGACCTGAGTCAGAATAGCAGCATTGTTCAACGCTTGCCCTTCATACAGCACATAGGTGCGTCCGAACCGGGTTCCATCGCCCGCCGATCCACCGAACAGAGGCACCGGTCCCAGACCGACTGCTAGTTCCGACGTCAGTGCATCTTCTTTCGTCGACAATCCATCAATCATCAGAAACGTGAATTCATGGCCCCAATCGGGCGAGGTTCCCATCATCGTGTTTCGGTTATGGATCATCTCCTTGATGATGTTGTTCGCGTCAAAATCGTTCAGGTCCGGAACAAGAACTATCCGCGTTTCGAAATGGGATTGCGGCAAGCCGATTGCGACGATCTGATCCTCGCAATACCCGCTATCCGCCAACTCACCGGCGGTGGTGCAGCCAACAACCGGGATTGGAGCAAACATGTCCGCGGCCTCGGCTATCACGGCGGATGCATCCGCGTTCGGGCAGACAAACAGGATAACAAGCGCAAGTGGATCGTCGCCCAGCTGACGTTTGAGGATCTCGATTGTTTGCCCGGTATCGTATTGTGCAAAAGCCGTTTTAACGATGCCTGGCGAACGGGCCTGGGCTGCCGCCCACCCGACTGCTTGGTCCATCGTGCGTCCTCCCTAAAAGCGCGACGATGCCGAGAGAGTATGACGCTTAACCTTGATCTTGCAAGACGCTGGCAAAGGACGCTTTCTTGGCGATCAGAACCGCCTGCGTGCGGCTTTGTACCCCAAGTTTTCGCATGATTGCGGTGACATGGGCCTTGACCGTAGTTTCCGCAATCGACAGGTCGTAAGCGATTTGCTTGTTCAGTTTGCCTTCGCAAATCAGTTGCAGAATTCGCGCTTGCTGATTTGTCAGCGTCGCAAGCCTGTTGACCGCGTCGCTGTGCTCGTCTTCTTCCTCGGCATCAATCAAAACGCACCCCTCGGGCACGAAGACATCACCGGAATGAACTGTCTCGAACGCGGCGCGGAAGACATCACGCTGGCTGTGTTTGGGAACATAACCGGATGCGCCTGCTTGTATCACCTGACTGACAACGCGATTGTCCGTCAGCGATGAGACCACTATCACCGGAGCATTGGCGGCAGCCTTCAGACGGACAAGGCCCTCCAGACCGTCTACATCCGGCAGGTTCAGGTCCAGCATGACCGCATCCGGCTTCAACCCACCCGCCAGCAGATCCAACGCGCCTTCCAGCCGGTCTGCCGTGTGGATTTCTCCGATCCGGGCCACGCTTTGCAATGTCATCGACAGGGCGTCGCAAAACAACGGATGGTCATCTACGATCAGCACGTTTTCGAAATCGTTCCGTGCGGCGGATTCAGCAAGCATTCAGTTTAGCCTTTTGCGTTCAAATTATCTCCAGCCTAACCAATCCTAGCAACCAAAGAAAACCAAGCATACTGGCGGAAGGTCGTATAAAATACGCGCGCCCGGATCAGGGGCGCGCGCCATAGCCTTGAGCTCTTCGGGATCAGTTTGCCGAAGCCAGTTCTTTCGGCAGGCGGAAGGTCCACAATGTGCCGCCCTGGTTCAGGTAGTTGACCTTCTTGGCCACCTCACCGCCCCAAAGCGGAACCGCGCCACCCCAGCCAGAAATGACCGAGACATATTGTTCACCATCCTGTTCCCAGGTCACAGGTTGCCCGACGATGCCCGAACCGGTCTGGAACGACCATAGTTTCTCACCGGTTTCGTCGTCCAACGCAATGAACTCGCCTTCGGGTGTGCCGAAGAACACCAGCCCCCCGGCCGTTGTCATCACACCCGACCAAAGCGGCGCATCATTCTTGTATTCCCATTTCCATTCACCGGTATCCGGGTCGATGGCCTTGAGCGAACCAATGTGATCTTCGTAGTTCGGCTTGATGGTAAAGCCAGCGCCCAGATAGGCGGCGCCTTTTTTGTAGGTTATCGGCTCATTCCAGATATCCATGCCCCATTCGTTGGAGGGCACATAGAAATTACCGGTCCGCTGAGAGAAGGACATCGGCATCCAGTTCTTGCCACCAAGGAATGAGGGCGACGCAAAGATCACTTCACCCTTTTTGCCATCAGCCGCTGCGGCGGGATCGCCGGGACGGTTGTCTTCGACAAAGATGGGGCGTCCAGTTTCATCCACGCCGGACGCCCATGTGATGTCCTTGACGAACGGATTGGCAGAAACAAAGGCACCGTCTTCGCGGTTCAGAACATAGAAATACCCATTGCGATCCGCAGTCGCGAAACGCTTGTTGCCTTCACGGTCAGAATAGGCAACGACTTCGTTCACACCGTCATAATCCCATCCTTCGCGTGGTGTGGTTTGGAAATGCCACTTGATGTCACCGGTCTTCGGATCGATACCAATCCGGCTGGCGGCATAGAGGTTGTCACCTGCATTTCCTTCGGTCGGTGTTCCCGCGTTGCGCAGCCACGAGTTCCAGGGCGCCGGGTTTCCTGCGCCGAAAACCAGTGTATCCGTGTCCGCGTCATATGAGCCACCAAGCCAGGTTGCGCCGCCGCCGGTCTTCCACATGTCGCCTGGCCAGGTCGCGTTCAACTCGCCGGTCATTGTGCTTTCTTCACCGTTCAGTGTACCCATATGACCTTCGATCACCGGGCGTTCCCAAACCAGATCACCGGTGTTGACGTCACGAGCCTGCACGGCACCCACAATCCCGAATTCACCACCGGAATTGCCTGTGATCACCAGCCCGTCGACGATCAGCGGAGCGGCTGTGTAAGAGTATCCCGCCTTGTAATCCGCGATCTTGTCACGCCATACGACGTCGCCGGTGTCTTTGTTCAGGGCCACAATCCGGGCATCAAGGGTACCGAAGATCACCTTGTCTCCGTAAATCGCTGCACCCCGGTTTACCACGTCGCAGCAAGGCAGAATGCCTTCGGGCAGGCGCGCATCGTATTGCCAAACCTCTTTGCCAGTCTCCAGATCAATTGCATACAGGCGCGAATAAGATCCGGTGATATACATCATGCCATCGTAAATCAGGGGCTGGGTTTCCTGCCCGCGCTGTTTTTCACCACCGAGGCTGAACGCCCAGGCCGGCAACAGGTTCTTGACGTTGTCCTTGTTCAGCATGTCCAGCGGGCTGTAGCGTTGCAAATGGCGCCCCATGCCGTTCGTCACAACCTGAGTCGTGATCGTTTGGTCGTTGGCCAGATCGTCTTCGGTAACCTCTGCATAGGCCGTGCCCGCTGCGATCACGCTTGCAACCGTCGCCGTGATAAACCGGTTCATCGGTGTCCTCCCTAGACTTGAGTCTTCCCTCCACGCCGAATCCCCGACAGGTCGGAGCTGTTGGCGAGGGTATTATTCGCAGGAGGGTCTTTCGGCGAAATTGCACAATGGTCGTAGGGCGCAGTTCATGAATTTCAACCAGCATGGCGCATCTTTTTTGCCCGGAGGAAAAGATGCGAAAAGGCTTCACGAGAACTGTATTGGCGGAGCCCGTCGGCCAGCCCGCCGGTGCTGATCCCCTAGCTGGGTAAAAGCAGGTATTCCTTGTTGATTATGAAAGAATTCAGGCAGATCACATTAACTTTGATTCTTAACACCATATTTTAGCTCATGAAATTTACTTCAGAGAGTGACCTTTCACTGAACATTCCCGTTCCATACGACCGTTTCGATACTTGGAAAGTTCGGACAAGCATTGGCGCCATGCTCCCTATCCGTACTTGCTGCTACGTCAGGTGTTTGCCGATGACGCACCCGCCGCACATCCAGGGTGGATTCGACGCACAACAAGATAATCGGCGCCAAGCCTCATCCTTTGGTCGTAGATATTTGAGAAAACGGGTTTCAGAACAGTGGTGCGTATTTCCACTCGTCCGCATCAGGTGTTACTTCATCCGGATCGTACCCCGAGTCCTGTAGCCGCTTTGCGATTTTCAACCCGTCCTGAGCTGCTTCGTCAACATAGGCACGCCCAAGTTTTTCGTCTTTCGCAACGCCATGCCCCCGCAGCAAATTGAGGCCATAGTTGAACTTGCCCACCGGATCCCCAAGGTCAGCCGCACGTTTGTCCCATGCCGCAGCGGCGTCAGGATCGTAGGGGCCGCCCAGCCCGTTGTTATCCAGTTGCCCCATCCAGGTCATCGCGCCGGTATAACCGGCTTCTGCACAGGTTCTGAACAGTGTACGCGCCATGTCGTGACGGCCTGACTTCGTCATGTAGTAACCTGACGCGCAGGTTGTCATATCGGTGACACCGTTCTCGATATTGCTCATCACTTTGCCCCACCCAGTGTCCTGCGGGTTTAGCGTGCCGTACTCGTCTTCGACCGTCTGGGCCGCAGCGGCTGTGGAGAATAGTAGTGCAATTGCGGCAATGCGGAACATGTAAAGATCCTCCGTCTTGGGGGCACAATAACCTATCGGTCCCGAAAATTCACGCCTGCCATGGTCGTAGAGGCGATCACGCTTTAGGGCGTTTCATACCGCGCGATGGATCGTACCCCCAGAGCGCCGCGCCCAGAAACACAACTCCGGCAAGGATCGTCCATCCTAACGCCGCGGCGTTGAGTTGCCCGTAGAGGGCGAACCGGATCAACTCGATCGCATGGGTGAATGGATTGATTGCGCAGATGTCACGCAACAAAGCCGAGCTTTCGGCCATTTTCCAAAGCGGATACAGGGCAGAGGACAGAAAAAACATCGGGAAGATGACGAAGTTCATCACGCCTGCAAAATTCTCGAGCTGTTTGATGGCGGATGAAAGCGCAAGCCCGAGCGCGCCCAGCATCAACCCGCTGACGATCAGTGCGGGGAATACGAACAGGTAACCGGCCCACGGCATGTCTATTCCATAGACCGCGGCTACTGCCAAAAAGGTATAGACCTGCAGGATTGAAATCGTGGTGCTGGCCAGCAACCGACAAAACAGCAGCCACCAACGTGGCATAGGGCTGGTCAGCAGCAGCCGCATTGAGCCCATTTCGCGGTCATACACAAGGCTGAGAGAGCTTTGCATCCCGTTGAACAACATGATCATGCCACAGAGGCCGGGTACGATATAGATCTCGTAAGTGATGTAAGTTTGATACGGCGGCGTAATCGACAGCCCCAGTGCAGCTCGAAACCCGGCGGCGAAAACGATTAACCAAACCAGCGGGCGCACCAGCGCCGCAATAAACCGGCTGCGTTGTCGGATGAAACGCAAAGCCTCACGGATCAGGATGGCGCGCAGAGCGGTTAATCCGGCGCTCATGCGGGTGCTCCGGTCATTGCAAGGAACACTTGCTGCAAGGGCTGGCCTTTTGTGATCTCGACACAGGTGCCCTGTTGCAGAAGGCGGCCATGATGCAGGATTGCGACCTGATCTTCAGGCTCGATTTCGTCCGTCAAATGTGTGGCCCAGAGAACAGTCAATCCATCCTGAGCGGACAAATCATGGACGTGTTTGGTAATTGCACTGCGCGACGCGGCATCCAGGCCGACGGTAGGTTCGTCCAGCAGCAGGACAGAGGGTGCATGGATAAGACACCGTGCGATCTCCAACCTCCGCCTGTGGCCGCCGTTTAAATCTCGCGCACGTTCCTGCGCACGGTCAGCCATGTCCAATCTTTCCAACGCTGCGGTGATCCGGGTTTCGGCCTTTTCGCCTGACAGCCCATGCAGCGCCGCAAAGTAACTGAGGTTTCGGTGTACGGTCAGATCCAGATCCAACGTCGGCTGTTGAAAGACCACCCCAATTTTTGCCAGTGCCTGACGCGGCTGTTTTGAGATATCAAAGCCAGCGACTTCGATTGTTCCCTGCGCTGTGGTGAACAGCCGTGTGAGCAGAGAAAACAGTGTCGACTTACCCGCACCGTTAGGACCCAAAAGCGCGCAAAACGCGCCTTGCGGGACGTGAAAGCTCACATCGTCAAGGGCGCGTTTTTCACCATAGGTGTAGCTGACGTTTCGGACGGAAAGCCCTGTCACTTAATGGTAATCTCCAACCGCTGTGTTTCCCCGGTGCTACCCGGCACTTTCAGATAGTAGCTGCCCGGTTTAATTGCGACAAAGCCTATTTCCATCTCACCCGCTTCATCAAACTCGATGGAATCCACGCCAAGGGGCCGAATCTCCAAACCTTCCACCACGATCTCATCCACCCAGATGGCGCGGAAGAACTCGGGCCCGATGATCGCCAGTTCCTGACTGCCGTCGCCCTGAATTTCGAATTCGTAATAGGTGCCTGATTTCAATTCCCAAGGCGTTTCGGCCAAAGGAACGCCGGCAGACAGAGTGATAGGCGGCAAATCTTCTTTGTTCTTGGCGGATAGCAACCCGGCTAAGCCAAATCCGTTATCGTCATCTGCTGCCGATGCGGTCGGTGAAAGCGCCACGGCCAGCATGGCGATCAATCGGGTTGGACGGTTCATTTCGAAGACTCCTCACTGTGCTTTAATTCGTCGGGCGGAAAGCTGCGCCCCAGGGAAAGCGCCCAACCTTGATCGTTTTGATGGGTTCGCGTTTGCCGACATCAATAACGGTGACGTCACCGGACACACCGTTCGTGGTGAACAGCAAAGACTTGTCCGCGTTGAAATCCATGTGCCAGACGCGACGACCAACCAGGATGTAGTCTTCGACCTCGTAGGTTTCTGCATTCACGGCCGCGACATGGTTCGACGGACCCAGAGCGACAAAGGCGGTTTCATCCCCGTTCGATAACTCGAAACCGACGGGTTGAACCCGATCAGGGTGGACGCCGTCCACCTCGAACTCGATTTTGGCTTTCTCGGTCTGTGTTGCGACGTCAAAAACGGTGATCGTGCCACCAATTTCAGAACTGACCCAAAGTTCGGTTCCATCCTTGACGAACTCAGCGTGACGGGGTCGGGAATCGACCAGAGTATTAGCGAACAAATCCTGCGTCTCAGTATCAATCCAATGGGCCATGTTGGTGGTCTCGGACGTGGTGATCGCGATTTTGCCGTCGGGTGAAACTGCCATGCCTTCCGGTTCAATGCCTACGTCTATCTGGGCGATTACGGTGCGCGTCTCGGTATCAACGACGGTAGTGATCGCATCGTCTTCGTTGGCGATGTAAAGATGCCGATCATTGGGATGCAGCACGAATTGTTCCGGGTCTTCGCCCGATGGCAGATCGTGCAGGATTTCCCCGGTTTCGGGGTCCATAACCTGAACCGAGTCGCTGTCTGACGCGCAAATGTAGAGAACCGAATAGTCCTTGGAAAAAGTAATCCCGCGTGGACGTTCACCGGTTTCAAGGGTCCGGATCACTTCCAGCGTTTCGATGTCGATCACGCTGAGTGTGTCGTCTTTTTCGTTGCTTATCCAAATCTCATCCGCAGCCGCCTGTGTGCAAAGGGCCGTTGCCGCCAAGAAAGTGGCTAACCTCATCTTCATTCCTCCTTCAAGGCCGTGCACCGGCTTTCGGCTTCGTCAATGCCCAACGTGTCCAGTTCCGTTCGCTGGTGCAGGAAGCCCTCGAGTGGGGCCATGGCCACGACAGCCCGATCCGTCACCAGCGGGATTGGCTGACGTAACTGACCATTCCACGCCCGGAAGTTCATCGCCCTGCCTTTGAAACCTGCCAGTTCGAAGTCGTCCGACAGAATGTAGTCCCGTAAGACAGACGGATCGCTTGACTGCGTTCGGGTTACGGCCTCGCCCAGTATTCGATAAGCAGCCCAGGCGGCATAGTCCTTCGACCGCATGGATCGACCGCTTTGGTCAAAAAACCGGTTTTGCATTTGCGCTGCACCCCACTGTTCCACCACACGCGACCACGTCACCGGTTGCAGCCCTTCTGAGCCGGCGACCGGGCGGGCTTCCCATGTGTTGAACGAGATGTAGCGGGCAAAATCATCCAGTTCGTCGGCAACAAGCAAAACGTCATAGTCTCCGAATTCCTGAGTGAACAGTGGCACTTCCTGCGCTGCGTTCCGCCTCAGATCGGCATCAAAGCGCCAGGTCTTTTCCGCCTGCAGATTCAATCCAAACTTGGTCAGTGACCGTTTTATCGCGTCGGCGAAGGCCAGATCTCCGGTGTGTTCTCCGGAAATCAGCACCAGATCATCCCAACGTCGTTTGACGAGAAACTGCGCCAGAGCGTCGGTGCGCATCGCGTCCGATGGCAAGGTGTGCAGCAGGTTGGCTCGGCAGGCTTCGTCCCGGATTTCCAGATCGGGCGCGGATGCATTGAACAGAATGGCCCCTGCGGCCTCGGGCAGATCGGCGACTTGCAGTTGCGCTTGCGCCGGGGCGTCAAGGATCAGGAATGGGGTTTCGGTCAGCGCTTGTTGGGCCGCGGCCAGCCAATCACCGTCTTCAGGTACGGTTCTCACCGTCAGGTCATACCGGTGCCCCAGGAACTTGGCCGTAGTCAGATTGTCCGCCAGCCCAAGCTCGGCTCCGGCAATGCCCAGATCTTCTGGTTCTGGATCGAGGTTTGACAATACTGGTGGTCGGTCCACCTGTAGCTGAAGGTAGGTGACGGGTATGACAACCTCAGCCAATGCCACTGCTGGTATCAGGATAAATGCTGCCAAGGCGCTTAATAACATCGTCATGTGCACGCCTCCTCCCAGGCATTTAAAGTAAAACGCGCGGATTTCGGCAAAACCATCCGACCTTAGTCGCACGCATGAACATATTTGCAACCAAGGTCGAATTTCACAGCGATTCTGCCTGAGTTATGACCAAGGCAAGCATCAGAAGGAGGAGACGATGCGTCTTGGTTTTTATGGCACAGCGCTGGCAGCCCTGACTGCAGGTAGCATGGCACTTGCGCACGGAGATGTCGCCCCGCAGCCTGTGAATACAGATGCCCTGCCGGATGTAGGCGAGGAATGGTTGATCGAGAACCCCTATCGCGATCAGGGCGAAGAGGTTTGGAAAACTGCCATTGAAATCGGCGACTCAGGCTACAATCAGAACTGCGCACGCTGTCATGGTCTGGGTGTGGTTTCGGGCGGCCTGGCACCTGATCTGCGCTATCTCGAGGCCGAAGAATATGGCGACGAGTGGTACATGGAACGGTTCCGCGAAGGCTATACTCAGAACGGTATCACCAAGATGCCAGCTTTCGGAGAGTTGCTGGGCCAGAAGGCGGCCTGGGCCATTCGCACTTATATTGAAACCCGTCCCGATGATGGGGCGCTGGACGATCACACGGATCGATTGAAAGAAGTTCGGGACCAGCTGACCGCCATGGCCGAAGGTGGTGAAGGCGACACTGCAGCCCTGCAATCTGAGCTGAGCGAAATAGCCGGAACAATCGAGACAGGATCCGGTGCGCCCGTCGCTGACAGTGTGGCCTTGCGTGCGGCCGTCCTGATCTCGGGCGATAATCCGAATTTCGCGGAAGCGGCCGAACAACTGACAATTGGATTGTCTGCCGCGCAATAGGGCGGCAGACTGGGGCACATGATCGGACGCTCATTTTTTTTCTCCCTGTTGGCTGCCACCTTTTCAACCGGAATGGCGATGGCCAGATGCGAAGATCATGTGCCTCAACCCAAACCACAAAACGCCAGCCGGGATATTGTGGGCGCCGATCTCGATACCATTGTCGAGCGGGGTTACATCGAATTCGCAGCCTATGAGGATTTCGAACCCTGGTCCTATGAGAAAGAC
This sequence comes from Ruegeria sp. E8, assembly GCF_056533985.1. NCBI lineage: Bacteria > Pseudomonadati > Pseudomonadota > Alphaproteobacteria > Rhodobacterales > Roseobacteraceae > Ruegeria > Ruegeria sp. E8. Next base: position 4,317 of record NZ_JBQFOY010000005.1, on the reverse strand, counting down.
GGCAAGATACAGGGCGTCGATATCGACATTGGAAAGCTGATCGCCAAGGAACTGGGCGTCGAGGCGCGTTTCAATCTGGTTGCTGCCGGAGAAAATCTTGAGGCCGATCTGCGGAACTGGATCTGGAAAGGCCCTCTGATCAATGGCCGGGTCGCCAATGTCATGTTGCACGTTCCTTATGACAGCGAGTTTGCCTGCCGGGTCGAGCAGGTCGTTTTCACCGGGCAATACCATGATGAGGAAATTGCCATCGCTTTTCGGCGCGATTCCTACCCCGATGATCCGCCGGTCCCTGCCTATTTCCGCTTCGATACCGTCGCGGTCGAAAATGATTCGATTGCCGATTTCTATCTGTCGGCTTTTCCGGGCGGGCAACTGGCCGGAAACATGCGCCGCTATCCTACGGCTGCGGAGGCGATGCAAGCACTGGCCGATGGCGAGACGATGGCGGCCATGGGTCCGCGTGCTCAGCTTGAGGCCGGGCTGACGCCCGAGCTTGACATCCATACCCCGCCCCTGCCCGGTTTTGCCGTGAGCTCATGGACCAGTGGCGTTGCAGTGCATTTTGCATATCGCGGCCTAAGCTACGCCGTCGATGACGCCATTTTTGCCGCGCTGCAAGACGGGCGCATAGCGGCAATCTTTGACCGCCATGGCCTTACACATTCACCGCCTGCTTTGCGATGACTACACCCAAGGTCTTATAGTCAGGTCGGCGAACACCGCGTAGCGTAACGAAAAATCTTGGAGAAGTGAAATGGAACTCAGTGACAGCCGCGTTATCGCCGCGCCGCGATCCAAGGTCTGGGATTCGCTTTTGTCGGCAGAGGTTCTGAAAGAATGCGTGCCGGGATGTCAGGAGATGACCGGCTCGGTCGAAGACGGGTTCGAAGCCACTGTGGTACAAAAAGTCGGCCCCGTAAAAGCAACCTTCAAAGGTGCCGTAACTCTTTCAAATATCGTGACGCTTGAAAGCGTGAAGTTATCGGGTGAAGGTAAGGGCGGGGCTGCTGGTTTTGCCAAGGGCGCGGCAGACGTTACTTTGTCGGATGCTCCAGAAGGTACGATGCTGACCTACAAGGTCGATGCACGAGTCGGCGGCAAACTGGCTCAATTGGGGGGGCGAGTCATTGATGGGGTTGCCAGAAAAATGGCCGACCAGTTCTTTGAGAACTTTCAGAACGCTGTCGAACCTCAGGACACACCCGAGCCCGAAACCTCGGACGATGGCGAGGCCGGGGAAGAAAAGAAAGGTTGGTTCAAGCGCGTTTTAGGCGGTTGAACCTTTGGAATTAAGGGAGGAGAAAGTCATGAAAATTTCCATGACCGTGAACGGCAAAGCTGTGAGCGGAGACGTCGAGGGCCGGACATTGCTGTCCGGTTTTCTGCGTGATCATCTGTCGTTGACGGGGACGCATGTGGGCTGTGACACAGCCCAGTGTGGGGCATGTGTGGTGCACGTGAACGGTGAAGCCGTGAAGTCCTGCAACATGTTGGCCGCCGAAGCCGACGGGGCCGACGTTGGTACAATCGAGGGCCAGGCGACTGCGGATGGTTCACTGAACGTGATCCAGCAGGCGTTTCAGGATCACCATGGCCTTCAATGCGGGTTTTGCACTCCGGGGATGGTGATGAGTGCGGCAGCCTTGCTGAAAGAGAACCCGCGCCCGACCGAGGCCGAAATCCGGAAGTATCTGGAAGGCAACCTGTGCCGCTGCACCGGGTATCACAACATCGTCAAAGCGATCATGGCCGCATCCGGTCAGGACGTGGGCAGCATCGCTGCAGAATGATGCCGCTGCGGGCGTCGTGAATACGCCCGTGGGATGAGTGAAGGATGCACCAGCATCCGTTTATGGGAGGAGAACAAGCAATGCCCAAAGACAGTGGCATCGGAGCCAGTTCCAAGCGGCGCGAGGACGTACGCTTTCTGACCGGAGCAGGCAATTACACCGACGATATTAATGTACATGGACAAGCCTATGTCCATTTTCTGCGGTCTGACATCGCGCATGGCCGGATCAAATCCGTCGATACATCGGCAGCCGAGGGTATGCCAGGGGTGGTCAAGGTATTCACCGGCAAGGATTTCGAAGGCGTGGGCGGGATGCCCTGCGGCTGGGAAGTAACCGACAAGCACGGCGCGCCGATGCAGGAGCCCCCGCACCCCATTCTGGCGCAAGGCAAAGTGCGCCATGTAGGTGATCCGATTGCCGCCGTTGTGGCCGACAGCCTCGAACAGGCGCGCGACGCGGCCGAGGCGATTGACGTCGACATCGAGGAACTGCCCGCCGTAATCGACATGAAAGCCGCAGCGCAGGATGGCGCGACGCTGGTCCATGACGATCTGAAGAACAACATCTGCTATGACTGGCAGTTGGGCGAGGCTGACGACGCAAAGGTCAACGAGGTCTTCGCCAATGCAGCCCATGTGACGACGCTGGATCTGGTGAACAACCGCCTGGTCGCCAACCCGATGGAGCCTCGCGTGGCGGTGGGCGAGTACAAGCGCGGGACGGATGAGTATACTCTCTATACCACCTCACAAAACCCGCATGTGATCCGCCTGCTGATGTGCGCCTTTGTTCTGGGCCTGCCTGAGCACAAGGTCCGCGTGGTGGCCCCGGATGTGGGCGGCGGCTTTGGCACCAAGATCTTCCACTATGCGGAAGAGGCGTTTTGTACCTTTGCCGCCAAGGCCTGTGGCCGTCCGGTCAAATGGACGTCCAGCCGGTCCGAGGCATTCATGTCGGATGCCCACGGTCGCGACCATGTCAGCAAGATCGAACTGGCGCTGGATGCGGATAACAACTTCATCGGCCTGCGCACCAACACCTATGCCAACCTGGGCGCGTATCTGTCGACCTTCTCCAGCTCGGTTCCAACCTGGTTGCACGGCACGCTGATGGCGGGCAACTACAAGACTCCGGTCATTCAGGTGAATGTGAAGGCGATGTTTACCAATACGGTGCCGGTTGACGCCTATCGTGGTGCAGGCCGCCCCGAGGCAACGTTCCAGTTGGAGCGAGTGGTGGACAAGGCTGCGCGTGAACTGGGGGTCGATCCGATTGCCCTGCGGCGTCAGAACTTTATCACCCAGTTCCCATATGACACGCCGGTGGCGCTGACTTATGACACCGGAAACTATAATGGGACGATGGACAAGCTCGAGGCCGCTGCCGATCTGGCAGGCTTTGCTGCGCGTCGGTCGGCGAGTGAGGCCAAAGGCAAGCTACGCGGTCTGGGCATCAACTGCTATATCGAGGCCTGCGGCATAGCGCCCTCGAACATCGTGGGCATGTTGGGGGCTCGGGCGGGTCTCTATGATGCCGCGACCGTTCGGGTGAACGCCACCGGTTCGATCAGCGTCATGGTCGGTGCGCACAGCCATGGGCAAGGGCATGAGACTGCCTTCCCGCAGGTTGTGGCCGACATGATCGGTATCGACGAGTCGATGGTCGAGATCGTGCATGGTGACACCTCGAAGATCCCGTTTGGCATGGGCACCTATGGCTCGCGTTCGCTGGCGGTCTGTGGCTCGGCCATGGTCAAGGCGACCGAGAAAGTGATCGAGAAGGCCAAAAAGATCGCCGCTCACCTGCTGGAAGCGTCCGAGGCCGATATTGAGCTGAAGGACGGTCAATTCAGCGTCGCAGGCACCGACAAGTCGGTGGCTTGGGGCGATGTGACCCTGACGGCTTATGTCCCGCACAACTATCCGCTGGAGGTGGAGCCCGGGCTGGAAGAGACCGCGTTCTACGATCCGGCCAATTTCACCTTCCCATCCGGAGCTTACGCCTGTGAGGTCGAGGTCGACCCGGAGACCGGTCAGGTCACCATCGAGGCCTTCACCGCCGCCGATGACTTTGGCAACATCGTCAATCCGATGATCGTGGATGGTCAGGTCCACGGCGGCATTGGTCAGGGTATCGGGCAGGCGCTGCTTGAGAACTGTGCCTATGACGAGAATGGCCAGTTGCTGAGCGCGTCCTTCATGGATTACGCGATGCCGCGTGCAGATGATGTGCCCTTTTATGGGGTCGATCATTCCAGCCAGACTCCGTGCACGCACAACCCGCTGGGTGTGAAAGGCTGCGGCGAGGCTGGTGCGATTGGCTCGCCACCTGCGGTGGTCAACGCGGTTCTGGATGCGCTGAATTCGGGTGGCAAGGCTGTCGATCACATCGACATGCCCGTGAGCCCGTCGCGCGTCTGGGCGGCGATGAACAGATGAGTGGCTGGGGTGCGAGGGGGCAGCCCCCCGCGCTCCCCCGAGGATTTCCCAAAAGAAGGAGGGGCAGGGAGGGGCGTTCCGAA